>NZ_JAHKKB010000002.1:0-468293 GCF_018829685.1 Haemophilus sp. SZY H68 | reverse complement strand
AAAGAATTATCCTGGCGGCGATAGTGCGGTGGAACCACCTGACACCATACCGAACTCAGAAGTGAAACGCTGTAATGCCGATGGTAGTGTGGGGCTTCCCCATGTGAGAGTAGGGCACCGCCAGGTTACTAAATACAAAGCTAAATTAAATAAAAACAGAAGAACCCCAGTTGAACTACTGGGGTTTTTGTTTATGGATTTTAACTAACAACTATTTATTTGAAGTAGATAAGATAGAATAAAGCAAAGCAGAATAGAGAATAAAATAAAAGATAAAAAAACCAGTCTAAAGGCTGGTTTTTCTATTTTTATAGCCATATTTTCGTTTGGCTATAAAAAACATACGCTATGCATATGGAGTCAAATAGCTTAAGCGATTAACAGGAAAAATCCTTGCTATATAATGAACAATTCTGACAACCAAAATTCAACATATAGGACGATTATAATAGTAAGTAAAGTTAATGACGACTGGAGTCTATAACTTACAAAATGGAATGATAAGTATTATATTGTTTTTATTCCGAAGTACATAAGAAAAGTAAGCAGGAGAAAACCAATTTATAGAAGGTGAAGATTAGATATAGGGCAAATATTCGAACGGTTATATGTCTATAAAAATATGAGATAATTGGAGCGTGTATAATGCCAGACATATATTCATATGTTTTTGCTCTCTTTAAGGGAAGGTAAGAAAATAATTAGATAGATTGTCAATTCTCACAAGCCCTTTTAAGGGCTTGTGAAGTATAGAGCTTTATAAGAGAGCCTAAAAATTGACGTTTTGTGCGAATTGTTATTGGCTACTGGAAAAGTATTATGATATATAGAAATAAAGAAAAGAGTAGATTAATACTTAATTTCTCAGCTATCTAACGCAAACTACTACTTTTTATTTTCCTCATTTTCTGGCTCTAAATCTAATTTTGCCATCAATAACTGATCACCATCTTCTTCTGGATTGCCCGTGACAAGTAATTTATCACCATAGAAAATCGAATTTGCACCAGCCATAAAACACATTGCTTGCATTTCTTCACTCATACCACTACGGCCTGCAGAAAGGCGAACATAACTTTTTGGCATGGTAATACGTGCAACAGCAATCGTTCGCACAAATTCTGTCCAATCTAATTCTTCCGCATCGGCTAACGGTGTACCTTCAACCTTAACGAGTTGATTAATCGGCACTGACTCAGGTTGCGGGTCAAGATTTGCAAGGCTCGCGATTAACCCTGCCCGTTCTTTGCGAGTTTCATTCATCCCCACAATGCCACCACAACACACTTTTAATCCAGCTTTGCGTACTTTTCCTAACGTGCTAAGGCGATCATCGAAACGACGAGTACCAATCACTTCTGCATAATGTTCTGGCGCTGTATCAAGATTATGATTGTAATAATCTAAACCAGCTTCTTTTAAATCTTCTGCCATACCGTCTTGCAATAAACCAAAAGTACCGCAAGTTTCTAAACCAAGCGATTTCACTGCTTTAATAATTTCTGTGACTTTCTCAATATCTTTTGGCTTAGGGCCTCGCCAAGCTGCGCCCATACAGAAACGCCCCGCTCCACGCGCTTTCGCAATTTTTGCTTTAGCAACAATCTCATCAACATCTAATAATTGCTGATTTTGTACGCCAGTATGATAACGGGCTGATTGAGGGCAATAACCACAATCTTCTGGACATCCCCCCGTTTTGATAGACATTAACGTGGATAACTGAATCGCTCGAGGATTAAAATGCTTGCGATGAACTTGCGCAGCACGGTAAACCAATTCCAAAAATGGCGTTTCAAATAACGCCTCAACTTTGCAAACAGACCAATATTCAACGCTTGGATGTGGTGTAATGGAGTTAATTTGTAGTTTTTCAGTTAACATATTTTTCCTTTGAAAGTGCGGTGAATAATCACCGCATTTTTGTATCTTATATTCATTCAGTGTATAGGCTAGTATCGATAGCTATTGAATAAATTCATCGGTTATAAAATCTATATAATTTTACGTCTCTTTTTGCAATTGACTTATCTGACCATTTTCCACCAACAATACTCGATCTATCGTATCAACTAATTCCGATGGTTGATGAGTAACAAGTAACAACGTCAGATGTTTCTCATCACAAAGTTTGGCAATTAAAGCAAGCATTTCTACACGAAGTTTCTGATCTAATGCGGAAAAAGGCTCATCTAATAACAAGATGGGTTTATCTCGCAACAAACAACGAGCCAATGCCACTCGCTGTTTTTGCCCCCCAGAAAGAGAATTCGGTAAACGTTGTAAATAATCGCCCAATCCTACAGAACAAGCGACCTGTTCAATTTTTTCCTGTTCAAGTGCTGTTAATTTTAAAGAGGGTTTTAAACCCAACGCAAGATTTTGCTGTACGGTTAAATGGGGAAATAAATTATTTTCTTGAAATAACATGGAAACCGGACGCTCGTAAGGTGCACTACGAGTATGATTTTTATCGCTTAACCAAATTTCTCCTTGATGAGGAAATTCAAATCCAGCGATTAAATTCAATAACGTACTTTTCCCTGCCCCACTTTCACCAATAATTGCGACACGTTCGCCAGCATTTACGCTCAAATTAAAGCACATCGGTAAGGTTTTATCGTTCAAAATCACATTATTTAGATAAATCATTGGCATCCCTATGTGTGTGAATAAAGGCAAACAATACTCCACAAAGCAATAATAAAATCCCTGCCGTTACAGCTGCATCTTGAGTACGATAATTACCTAGCTGCTGATATAACAAGTGCGGTAGAGAAGTAAACTCTTGATTGCCGAACAACGCAATAGCCGTAAAATCCCCTAACGATAGCGCCAAGGCTAAAGCAAAAGCATAGCGCAATGGTGCACGTAAAGTTTGCCACTCAATCAGATAAAAACGTTGCCAGCCCAAAATTCCCAGACTATTACACAGATTTTCGTAATAACGCATATTGTTATGAAAAGGTGCGCTCAAAATATGTATAACAAAAGGCATTGCACTTAATGCATTGCAAAATACAACTATGGCAAACAAATCAACATTTGAAAAATCCCGCTCTTGTAATAATAAAAATAGCCCCATTGCGAGTACTAAAATCGGGATTGCCAAAATCACCATTCCAGCATTAATAATAAATTGAGCAATTTTCTGATAATGTAACCATTCTAAACGGCGTGATAAAAGCAGTAAGGCAATCGCCATCATTAATGCAATCAATGCAGATAATGGTGCAATAGAAAGAGAATAACCTAACGCACGCCAAAGTTGAGAATTATGCCAAACAGTGAGCAAACTTGGTGAACTCAATGCGCTGATAAGAATATTCAATACTGGCGAAAAAAGGAAAAATACAAAAAGAAGTAAGACAAAAACATGGAAAATTTTGACCGCACTTTTAGGTTTCTCAAACCAAGGATGGCTATTACTCAAGCCATTTTGATTAGAAGGTGAAAAACGCGATGTCAAGCTGAATAAAATTAAGCAAAATACAAATTGCAACATGGCAAAAAGTGCTGCTTTTGGCAGATCAAATTCAAATAAAATCGCTTGGTAGATTGCTGTTTCTAATGTTGTATACTGAGGCCCACCGCCTAGCGTAAGAACAACTGTAAAACTGGTGAAGCAAAGCATAAAAATCAAGCTAAATGTGGGCAAACATTGTTGACGAAAAACAGGCCATTCCACTAATTTAACAAATTGCCAACCTTGTAAATTGAGTTGCGCAGCAAGCTGACGTTGCTGATAAGGAATACTTTGCAAACTTTGTAAGAAAAGCTGCGCTGCGAGCGGGATATTGAAAAAAAGATGGGCAATTAAAATTCCCGAAAGTCCGTAAATATGTCCCTGCCACTGCATTCCAAAAAGGTTAGCAAACCAAGCTAACCAACCGCTTGAACCATAAATGCCGATCAAACCAAAAATTGCCACTAAAACAGGTAAGACGAAAGTTAGCGACATTAATTTTAATAGCCACTTTTTTCCTGAGAAGGTTTGATAAAACAATGCTCGAGCGAGAAGCAGACCAAAAAAAATAGATAAAACGGTAGAAAGTAAGGCTTGTCCAAAACTGAAAAGAATTAGATGCTGTAGGTAATCATCCGTGAACCAAGTTTTCCATTGTAACTCATCGCCCAATGCAAAGATCGAACTTAATGCGCTACCATAAAAAAGAGTAATAAAGCTAATAACAACAACGCCGCCCACATAATGACGAGGGCGGAGTTGTGGATAATGAAATAACGACAACATCAAACTATTTTGTTAATGTAGTTTGCCAAGTGCTAATCCAATTTTTTAAGTGTTCCGCATTCACCATTGGATTAATTGGAGTTTGAGTTTTTTGTTGAGCTTTAAGTGCATCAAAGTGCGGTTCAATTTCACCTTGAATGACTGGCAACATAATATTGGCTGTCACAATATGTTTTTGTGCCGTAGGTGAGATTAAAAATGCCATAAAATCATCCGCACATTGATTTGGATGGTTGGCGACTCGAGCCGCTAATTCTACTTGAGTGATATGCCCTTCCGAAAAATCTGTCGCTGCATAATTATCTTTTTTCTCAAAAAGTTGGTGATAAAGTGGTGATGTGCTGTAACTTAACACTAAATCCGCTTCGCCTTTTAAGAATGCACCGTAAGTATCTGACCAGCCTTTACCCACTGTTACCGTATGCTTATCCAACGATTTCCAAGCAGATTGAATTTTATCGGCAGGGTAAATGGCATTCATCCAAACCAATAAACCACGACCCACACTGCTGGTGCGAGGATCTTGATAAATTACACGGATATCTTGACGTTCAACCAATTCTTTCAAACTTTTCGGCGGGTTTTGTAATTTAGTTTTATCGTACACAAAAGCATAGTTACCGAAATCAAAAGGCAAAAATGTTTCATTCGTCCATTTTGTTGGTAAATCCAGTTGAGTTAAATCCACTTTATTTGGCGCGAAAATACCTGTTTTTTCAGCTTGTTCTAAAACAAAGTTATCTAAACCTAGCACAATATCTGCTTTGGTTTTCTTTCCTTCCAAACGAACTCGATTGAGTAACACACCACCACTTTCAAAAGGCGTAAAATTAATAGCGCATTGTGGGTGCGCTTTTTCAAAATCTTGTTTTACTTTTGGACCAGCTCCCCACTCAGAAGCGAAAGAATCATAGCTATATACGTTAACACTTTGCTGTGATTGAGCTAATGCTGCGGTGGAAAAAAGTGTGGTAGAAATTAAGGTTAATTTAAGAAGTTTCATTATTACATCCTTATTTATATCAAAAGGCAGCAATAATGACGGGAAGGAGATAAGGTTGTATTCCTAGTTTCCTACGTCAGTATTAACTGTTTCAGGTTCACGGGTATGATCTCAGCGTATTGCACCCCGACTAGGCCTTTTAGTGTATTAAAATTTACTAAGATTGCCAACGGATTTTTAAAAAGAAATAAACTTTCTACATTGGGGGAAAAAATAAAAAAGCCCTGTAAAACAGGGCATCTATAAGAGGTTTTAAAATTTAAAAGTGATTCGATTCGGCTTTCAATGCCTAAATCTGTCTGAGAAATGACTTCAAAACCGAAATCACCTAACACATCTGCCATTTCTTTTACTTTGCCTTTATTGCCCGTGACAAGTACAATTTTTTGCTTCGTGATGCTGTCCCTCATATCAAACATTGTCTTATTTTAGCATCTCACCAAAAATTTTCGGAATAAGTATTGACTTTAACCTTAGGTCAAGGTTTATGATTTGTGCTCATTCAGTTATCACATAGGAGAAAAACATGAAAAAACTTATGACTTTTATCACACTTAGCGCTGCTGCAGTTTCAGTTTGTGTACAAGCTAATGAACAATCGCATCAAGCACACATGAATATGCCAATGTCGACAAATTCTGCAATGCAACAAGAATTAATGCAAGGTATGAATCAAATGCATCAAGACATGATGGCAGCCTCTCAATATAAAGATCCTGATGTTGCTTTTGCAGCAGGTATGTTGCCACACCATATTGGCGCAGTAAAAATGGCGGAAGTTGAATTAAAATACGGAAAAGATCCTGAGATGCGTAAGCTTGCTGAGAATATTATTAACGCACAACAAGCGGAAATTGAACAAATGCAAAAATGGCTTAAAGTGCACAATAAAAAAGCCCTGTAAAACAGGGCATCCATAAGCGGTTTTAAAATTAAAAAGTGATTCGATCACGGTTTCTTTCAAGTGTTGCTTTACCAATCCCTTGCACTTCTAATAGTTGTTCAGCACTCGTGAAATTACCGTGTTTTTCACGATATTGCACTATCGCTTCTGCTTTTTTTGCACCGATTCCTGTTAAGGCTTTTTGAATTTCACTAACGGTTGCCGTATTGATATTCAATTTATCACTCACAGTAGCCGGTGCAACTTGAGCCTCAGTTTGAGTAGCCACAACAGGTTGAACAGCCTGCTCTGCAGTTTTTTCCTCAGCAAAAGCCGAAGAGGCAACCAGTGCGCCACACAATACAACTGAAGTAAATAATGTTTTCATTAATTTCATAGAGGTTTCCTTTTAATATGAACATGTTGACGAGCATATCAACACAGTCATTTTTTATGCTTTCAAGAAAACGCTCAAGATTCTTACCGCACTTCTGCGATTCAGATCGCAAATATTCTTGATTTTAATGAAAAAACAAAGGGCTTATCATTTACGACAAGCCCTTAGTATTAGTTAACTTCTTTTATTCTCAGCTCTTTTGGAACTTCAAAGAACATATTTTCTTCTAACCCTTGTAGTTCTTCTATGGTATTCGCACCAAACTCTTTTAAGCGGGAAATAATCGATTGGACTAATTCTTCTGGTGCAGACGCGCCGGCTGTAATCCCAATGGTTTTCACATCATTAAACCAATCCGCTTGAATATCGGAAGGATCATCAAGAAGCTGCGATTTAACACCCATTCGAGACGCCAGTTCAGCTAAACGATTTGAATTTGATGAATTTTTAGAACCCACCACTAATACTAAATCAGATAATTTTGCCAATTCTCGCACCGCTTCTTGACGATTAGTTGTCGCATAACAAATATCGTTTTTATGTGGCCCTTGAATAGCGGGATATTTTTCCTTTAATGCGGCAATGGTTTCAGCCGTATCATCTAGCGACAACGTTGTTTGCGTCATAAAGGTTAAATCATCGTTTTCTTTCATTGGCAAACGCGCAATATCTTCTACTTTTTCAATCAGGAAAATACCGCCATCTTCGTTGCTATACTGCCCCATCGTGCCTTCAACTTCAGGATGCCCTTTATGCCCAATCAAAATTGCTTTTGTTCCCTTTCGACTTGCACGAGCAACTTGCATATGCACTTTTGTTACCAAAGGACAGGTTGCATCAAATACTTTGAGATGACGATCTTTCGCTTCTTGTCGAACAGCCTGAGATACTCCATGTGCAGAAAAAATAACGATAGCACCATCAGGCACCTCGCTTAATTCTTCCACAAAGATCGCGCCACGATCACGCAATCCGTTTACAACAAATCGGTTATGCACCACTTCGTGACGAACATAAATCGGTGCGCCATGAATTTCTAAGGCTAGTTCAACAATACTAATGGCACGATCTACACCGGCACAAAATCCTCGTGGATTCGCTAAAATTATCTTCATTTCTGACCGCACTTTTCTGCTTGTTTATCTTGTACTTTTTTCTTTTCGCTCTTAAAAGCATCCAATGCTAATAACCCTGCACCAATACAAATGGCAATATCGGCGATATTAAACACAGGATAATGGTAAATATCCCAGTAAAAATCAAAGAAATCCACGACGAAACCATTGTAAGCACGATCCACCATATTCGCTAACGCCCCTCCAATAATGAGTGCATAAGCAGAATTTTGGATTTTTTGTTTGGCATTATTTTTTGCTAAAAAATAAACCAACATGCCAGAAATAGCTAATGCTAACAAAATAAAGAAATATTGTTGCCAGCCACTATGATCCGCTAAGAAACTAAATGCCGCGCCATAATTGCGAACATAGGTGAGATTGAAAACAGGCAACACATTAACACTTTCATACAAATCAAATTTTTGCACCACAATGTATTTAGTGAGCAAATCAACCACAAAAGCGACCGCACTTAACCATAAAAATGAAAGCCCTGATTTTTTGGACATAATATTTCCCTTTTAAAAAAATTGCGCTAATTCTAGCATAAGCCGATAAATGATAAAGCACGATCTCATTTACTGAACGACTTCGGGTAATTTTGCTGGATCATCAGCCAACTCTTTGACATTCACCACTTTCTTCCAATCAAATACCTTAATTTCCTGTTTTTCAGGATGGAAGAAATACACGCCTTGTAAATGTTTTTCCTTAATTCCCATCCAATCAGCAAAACCATAAACAAAATTAAATGCAGATTGTGGCGTTTTTATTTTTTCTACCTTTTGGCTATCACTCGAAAACATAATGAAAGGAATTTCATAATCTTGTTTATAAAGATTATTTGGATGCAATGATAAGCCTTTAGAATCCTCATAATGAGCAAGCCCATGATCAGAAAAGTAAATCACCGAATAGGGTTCATTTTGTGCCACCAATTGTGAATTTAATTTTTCTAAAAACTGATCTGTATATTTAATCGATTCTAGATAACAAGACATAGATTGATTAATAAAATAATTTTTAACCTCGTACGGAAGACGCTCACAAAAGGCGGGATGTGAGCCCATTAAATGAATCACAATTAATTTTGGATTCGTAATATTTTCTTTTAAGGCTTTATCTAATACAGGTAACATTTCATCGTCATAAACTTTTTTAGAGTTATAACCTAACGGCTTCATAAAAATCGTTTCATCCGCACTTTGACCAATACGAGAGGCCATCGTATCAAATTCCCCAATTTTGCCTTGATTAGAAATCCAATAGGTTTTCACGCCCGCTTTTTTGGCTAAAGAAATAATATTATCTGTATAAACCGTTTCCCCTTTTTCTGCTCGATACAAGGTGCGTTGTAAAGACGGTTGCGTATTTGGTGCCGCAGAATAATAGTTTTCAAAAACTGTGCCTTTCACACTTTCTAAAAATGGCGTGGTTTTCAATGGAAAGCCATATAACGACATATAATCTTTTCGCATGCTTTCACCGATAATCAAAATATAATTTTTATACTTTGGCGTGAAAGATTGAATATCCCATTGAGAAGGCGCATTAACGGATTGATTTAGAAAATCTCGTTGTTCTAAATACAGATCATTCATACGATCAAATTCTGAGTAAAACAGAACAGGATAAAAACGGAATTTATACGCATAGTTCCAATCAGAAAATTGATTGTAAGAAAAAACTAATAATAGGCTGATAACAGCCGTATTTAGCCATTTAAATGCTTGTTGTTTGGCATGAAAACTTAATTTCATTAAAGCAACAAACAGAATTAGATAAGTAGCTTGAAATAAAAATATCCAAAAAGGAATGGTTGTATAATATTCCAAGGTTTCGTTAATATTCGTTTCATAAACAGAAGCGATAATACCCAAAGATGGAATACCATAGAAAAAACCAGCAGAGCAATAAAAGAGCGCGCTGAGGAATAATACAGTGATTAATATTCGTCCAACCCAAGGGGTGAAATAAAAAGAAATCGCCGTGATAACAAATAAAATTGCGTAATCTGAAACAGGAATATTCTCACTTAATACATTACCCAACCCCATATTGGTAAAAATGGAGAAAACAAGCAATAAGAGATAAAACCACATTGTTTTTGAGCGAATCATTTCTTTTCCTAACATCATCTCTACTTCCTTTTGTACAAAAGTAAAAAAGTGCGGTTAAAATCAACCGCACTTTTCTGTTTTACAACGAATTTAATTATGCAAAATGGCGTACTTCACCATTACCCGCCACATTTTCTACACAACGTGGACAAAGTGTTGGATGTTCTGAATTTACACCAATTTTGTCAGAATAATGCCAGCAACGCGGACATTTTTCACCGTTAGAACGAGCTACGCTTACAGCAATACCTTCTAACTCACCCACAACCACATCCGCAGGTTTGTCTGCTAATGCTTTCACTTCTGCTTTTGAGGTGATTAACACGAAACGTAATTCATTGCCTAATTGTTCTAACAATGCACGATATTCGTCATTAGCGTAAACGGTCACTTCAGCTTCTAAACCGCCACCAATCACTTTATCGTTACGCGCAATTTCTAATACGCGGTTCACTTCTGAACGAACTTTAATGAGTTGTTGCCAGTAAGCATCATCTAATTTTTCATTCTCACCTAAACCAAATAAGCCTTGGTAGAATTCTTCAGTAAATACGAATTCTGCACGACCACTTTCGGTTTGTGGCAAGTGTTGCCAAATTTCATCGGCAGTGAAAGATAAAATCGGTGCCATCCAGCGAACTAATGCTTCCGCAATATGCCATAACGCAGTTTGACAACTACGACGAGCAAGGCTATCTGCTTTGGTTGTATATTGACGATCTTTGATAATATCAAGGTAGAACGACCCCATTTCCACAGAACAGAAACGCATTAAACGTTGTACCACTGTGTGGAATTGATAGTTATCGTACGCCTCTTTGATTTCTTTTTGCGCATCTAATGCACAAGCTACCGCCCAACGATCTAGGCTAATCATGTCTTCTGGTTTGACTAAATCACGTTTTGGATCAAAACCATTTAAGTTCGCTAATAAGAAACGTGCGGTGTTACGAATACGACGATAGCTGTCCGCTGCACGTTTTAAGATCTCATCAGAAACAGTCATTTCACCGGTATAGTCGGTAGAAGCCACCCATAAACGTAAAATGTCACCACCGAATTTATCCATGACTTCTTGTGGAGTCACGATGTTACCGATAGATTTTGACATCTTACGGCCTTGACCATCCACGGTGAAACCATGGGTTAATACTTGTTTGTATGGTGCTTTGCTGTCTGTTGCGGTAGAAAGCATTAAAGAAGACATAAACCAACCACGGTGTTGGTCAGAACCTTCTAAATACATATCAATATCTTGACAGTTAAATTCTGGGCGATTCGCGACAACAGAAGAATAAGTTGATCCTGAGTCAAACCATACATCAAGGGTATCAGGCACTTTGCGATAGGTTTCTGCGTCCTCACCTAATAATTCTTTTTCATCTAAATCCCACCATGCTTGAATACCGGCTTTCTCCACGCGTTTAGCCACTTCTTCAAGTAATTCTAAAGTTCGTGGATGAAGTTCTTCGGTTTCTTTGTGCACGAATAAGGTCATCGGCACGCCCCAAGTACGTTGACGGGAAATACACCAGTCTGGGCGGTTTTCAACCATTTTTTCGATACGTGCTTGACCCCAATCTGGAATCCAGCGAACTTGTTTGATCTCGCCTAATGCTTGTTGGCGTAAACCTTGAGTTTCCATACCGATAAACCATTGTGGTGTCGCACGGAAAATAATCGGGGTTTTGTGGCGCCAGCAGTGTGGGTAGCTGTGTTTGATTTTCTCAACTTTTAATAAGTTGCCCACTTCTTGTAATTTTTCAACAACCAATGGATTGGCTTCAAATACACCTTTGCCTGCAAAGAATTCAGTGGTCGAAATAAATTTACCGTCGTTACCCACTAAACCAGCCATAGGGATATTGTATTGTTTACTCACAATAAAGTCATCTAAACCGTGGTCTGGCGCAGTATGTACTAAACCTGTACCACCATCAGTGGTAACGTGATCACCTAAAATTACTGGTACAGTGAAATCATAGAACGGATGGTTAAAGCGTACTAACTCAAGCGCTTGACCTTTTACTGAACCTAAAATTTCAACTTGTTCTACGCCCACGGCTTTCGCTACGGATTCAACTAATTCAGTGGCTAAAATCACACGCTCATCGCCAAGTTGTACTAAGTTGTATTCTAAGTCTGAATTTACCGCAATCGCACGGTTAGATGGCATTGTCCAAGGAGTAGTAGTCCAAATCACCGCAGATAATTTGCCATGGCCTTTGCCTTGAGCAGCAAATTTAGCTTCAATTTCATCCGCACTTTCCGCTGGGAAACGCACGTAAATTGACGGAGAAACTTTATCTTCGTATTCCACTTCTGCTTCAGCCAAAGAAGAACCGCAGTCTAAACACCAGTGAACTGGTTTTGAGCCTTTGTATAAATGGCCATTCGCAATCACTTTACCAAGAGTACGGATGATGTTTGCTTCGGTGTCGAAGTTCATCGTTAAATAAGGATTATCCCAATCGCCCAACACACCTAAACGGATAAAATCTTTTTTCTGACCTTCTACTTGTTCCGCAGCATATTCACGACATTTTTGACGGAATTCAGCCGCCGTAATTTTCTCGTTTGGTTTACCTACTAAACCTTCTACTTTTAATTCAATTGGCAAACCATGACAGTCCCACCCCGGGATATAAGGCGAATCAAAACCTAATGCCGTTTTGGATTTAATAATAATATCTTTCAGAATTTTGTTTACTGCGTGACCAATATGAATGTTACCGTTCGCATACGGAGGACCATCATGCAGAATAAAAGATTTTTTGCCTTTGCTCCCTTCACGAATTTTTTGGTAAAGATTTTTCTCGTACCAATTTTTCAACATATCAGGTTCGCGCTTAGCTAAATCACCGCGCATTGGAAAGCTGGTTTCTGGTAGGTTAAGAGTGTTTTTGTAATCGACTGTCATTTTATTTTCCAATTTTTACATTTTAAAATTAACTGTTAAAAAACGCTTTCGCAGTTTCTACGTCTTTCTCAATTTGTACTTTCAAATCATCAAAAGACGGGAATTTAATCTCGTTTCTAATCTTGTGGCAGAATTCGACTTCCACCATTTGGCCATAAATATTCTGAGAAAAATCAAACAAATGAACTTCTAATAATTGCATTAATCCATTTATAGTTGGGCGTTTTCCCATGTTGGCGACGCCATTAAAAATCTCGCCTGACTTCAACCGCACTTTTACGGCATAAACGCCTTTGATTGGATTGACTTGTCTATGTAAACGAATATTGGCCGTTGGAAATCCTATTGATCTGCCTAACTTATTACCATGGATCACACGCCCGAAAATACGATAAGGTTTACCGAGTAAATTTTCTGCAAGTTCTAAATTATCATTCGCTAATGCTTCTCGAATTGCAGTGCTACTAATCCGCTGCTCATCTAGACAAAAGCTACGGTTATCTTCAACAATAAAACCGAAACGCTGACCAGCTGCTTGCAACATTGCAAAATTGCCTTGGCGTTTTGAGCCGAACTTGAAATCATCGCCAATGCTTAAAAATTTCACATGTAGATGATTAACAAGCGTTTGTTCAATAAAAACATCGGCTGGTTGCTCAGCAAAAGTGCGGTCAAATTTCGCCACAATTACAACATCAACCTTGGCCTTTTCGAGATAATAAATTTTGTCACGCAAACGCATTAAGCGCGCTGGTGCATTTTCTCCCATAAAATATTCACGAGGCTGTGATTCAAACAACAATACCGCCATGGGTAAATTTAATTCGTCAGCTTTTTGGCGCAAATGGCGAAGGACTGCTTGATGCCCTAAATGCACGCCATCAAAGTTGCCGATCGTTAGCGCACAACCTTGTAAAACACGATTTGCATTATGAAGCCCACGAATTAATTGCATGTCCTTATCCATGAAAATAAGAGAATTTCGGCATTATAGCGAGAAGTTAGTTTTTTGTCAGCAAATGGTGCTTGCGAACGCCCAATAAAATCAACGTTGCTCCATAAACTATTGCGGCTAATACAATCAACCAAACAAGCCAATAAACACGCATGAAGAAATCCATTTTCGCCCATTGGTTGATTTCAGGCACGTAATACCAAACTGCTGCGCCCATTGCGATTGCTGCCAATAAAACTTTTCCAAAAAAGACCGCACTTTTACGTGAAAAATGATAGACATCCGCTTTGGCTAAGCCGCGATAGAGTAAATAGGCATTAAGGGTTGCCGACATTGCTGAAGCAATAGCTAAACCCACATAACTGAAAGGAATCGCCAATAAGTTAAACCCCATATTACTCACCATGGCAATAATGCCGATTTTTACTGGCGTTTTGGTATCTTGGCGGGCGTAATAGCCATTGGCGAGGATTTTAATCAACATAAAGCTAAGTAAACCCGCATTAAATGCCCATAAAGAATAAGAGGCGGCATGAACATCATTTAGCATGAAATTTCCACGCATAAATAGCGTAAGTAACATCGGTTGAGCCAATACTGCAATACCAATGGCTGCGGGAACGCCAAGTAGTAAAATCATTCGCACGCCCCAATCCATTGTATTACGAAAATCAACCGCACTTTTAGCTGAATCGCCTTCACGATTAACATGGTGGCGAGCAAGTGTTGGCAAAATTACGGTAGAAATAGCAATACCAAATAAACCGAGAGGAAATTCCAGTAAGCGATCGGAATAATACAACCAGCTAATTGAACCTGTCATTAAAAAGCTTGCAATCACTGTATCCAGCAAAAGATTAATTTGACTTACCGATACACCAAATAACGCAGGGATCATTAATTTGCGAATTTTAGTTACGCCTTCATCCCGCCAAGCCCATTTGGGTTTCACCAGTAAACCGGCTTGTTTCATAAATGGAATTTGAAATAAGAACTGTAATAAGCCGCCTAGAAAAATACCGATAGCCAATGCAAGATCTGGATTATCCATTTGTGGTGCAAGGAAAAGTGCGGTGGCAATCATCGCTATATTTAATAACACGGGTGAAAAGGACATCACGCCGAATTTCCCAATCGTGTTAAGCACAGCTCCAGAAAGGGCTACAAAAGTGATAAACCATAAATAGGGAAAAGTTATTTTAAGAAGAAGAGAGGCTTGTTCAAATTTATGTGCATCAGGGCCATCATTCATCCAATCGGTAAACCAGCCCATCCCAAATAAAGCAGCAACGACAGGCGAACCAACCATCGCGAGGATCGTAACAATACTCACCAATCCTCCAAGGGTACCAGAAACTTTTCCAATAAATTCTCGGGTTTTATTAATATCACCAGATTTTTGATATTCTGCGAGAACAGGGACAAAAGCCTGTGAAAAAGCCCCTTCAGCGAATAAACGACGAAGAAAATTTGGAATACGATTAGCAAATAAAAAAACGTCCGCCGCAGCACCTGCACCAATGAGATGAGCGATAACTACATCGCGCACAAGACCTAACACTCTTGATAATAAAGTCATAGAACTAACAACAATGCTAGATTTTAAAAGTCGTTTACTCAAAATATTCTTCTCTACCCTAAAATTTTTGCCTAATTGTATAGAAATTTTGTTTTTACGCTATATTCCGTGAAAAAAAACTGATAAAATCCGCCGCACATCGTTTGTGTGAGCCCATATTGAAAGAGCTTGTAAAAATAACGATACTTACTTTCGGTTGTGTCTCACCGAAATCAACACAAATTTTTCATTGACAAAAGTATAAAAAATCGGCATATTGACGCCCTTTATTTTGTCTATCAATCAACAGAAATTTTAGGAGTTTGACCTTGGCTAATATCAAGTCAGCAAAAAAACGCGCGGTTCAATCTGAAAAACGCCGCCAACACAACGCAAGCCAACGCTCTATGATGCGTACTTACATCAAAAAAGTATATGCTCAAGTAGCAGCAGGTGAAAAAGCAGCAGCTGAAGCAGCATTCGTTGAAATGCAAAAAGTTGTTGACCGTATGGCTTCTAAAGGCTTAATCCACGCTAACAAAGCAGCAAACCACAAATCTAAATTAGCTGCACAAATCAAAAAGTTAGCGTAATTTTTAGCTAGAAAGAATGAAAAATAAAACCGCACTTTAAAGTGCGGTTTTTCTTTATCTTGATATGATATTACTTATCGCCTGATAGATTTTTCTTGCATCATCTCCAGAGAGTGAATGCCCTTTTTCATCAGAGATAACCATTGAACTTTGTTTGCCATGATCCGAGATTTGCATATTGTAAATACCGTTATCTATTTTGGGGGATTCGATACCTAAGCGTAGCCAGTCTGCTTTATTTAAAGAGGAATATTTCAATTCGCGATATCCTCTGCCAGAGGTTTCAGATTTAATCGCAAAACCCACTTTAGGTAAGGCATAGCCTAATTTTTCCCATGCTTGGTTAAATGTCGTATTCATTGCTAAAGCGATTTGACCATTTAGATCTTGGATAATGTGCGATGAAATAGCCCCTACAGAAGCGTTAGATAAATCTTGCTGTTGTTTTGTATAAGCTGATGTTAATGCATATATGAGACGATTCAGACGATCAGAGGTATAACGCTGTTTTTCAGAGACACTTGGTGTGAAGATGATACCATCACGACGTGTTTGTAACACCGATACGGCAAGTGCACTAGAGCGGCGATCGGTAACATGCTCTATTTGATATTTAATTTCGACATTTTTATCTCCAATACGATAAGTTGGTGACCAATCCGTCGTTAAAACACTCCCCTGAACAGTGGATGAAATATTTTCTTCTTTCAGTAGACGTTCAACTTGCTTTAAATTATAGATGCTTGTTTGTTCTTCTGGATATACTATAAGGGCTCGTTCACCATCAAATTGTGTTAATGAATTTTGAATAATTGCTAATGGTGTTGACGGTGGACGAATATCGATATTTTCCCCTTTTTTGAAGGCAATATTAGGTAATGCATAAGTGTTGTCTGCAACAGGTAAGTTAACGCCTCCTGTTGCTAATGGAGAGAAACCTGGAATACTGGCTTCTGATTTTTGGAATGTATCATTAGCGGTTTTTAGCTTTTCTGGATCAGATGAACAACCACTTAGCACAACAGTTGCAGCCAAACCTAATATTATTTTTTTCATGTTTAGAATCCTATAAAATAAAAGAAAAATCAATAATACTTTTGCGATAATAAAAATATGGGACAATGATCTGCCCCTTATTTTATTTATAATAATCCCGCAAATTTTAATGCTTCTTCTACTTTGGGTTGAATGTTTTCGCTTAATATGGTTAGCGGTAAACGTAAGTGAGGAGATTTAATTAAACCTAAACGATAAGCTGCCCATTTAACTGGTATTGGATTGGATTCAATAAATAAATCATTATGTAAGCGCATCAGGCGAGCATTAATTTCTTCGGCTTTAGTAAAATCACCTGAAAGTGCATAACGACACATATCAGCCATATCTTTTGAAGCAAGATTATTAGTAACGGAAATAACCCCTTCAGCACCTAATTTCATTGCTTCTAAACTAGTTGCATCGTCGCCACTTAAAACAATGAAATCTTGACCTGCAAGTGCTTTAATTTTTGTTACACGACTTACATCGCCTGTTGCTTCTTTAATACCTACAATATTTTTAATCTGGGCTAAACGAGCAACTGTTTCAGGTTTCATGTCACTACCAGTACGTCCTGGTACATTGTAAAGAATTTGTGGTAGATCGGTACATTCAGCAATGGCTTTAAAATGTTGGTACATACCTTCTTGAGTCGGCTTATTATAGTAAGGCACGACAGATAAACAACCGGCGACACCACTATCGCGTAATAATTTTGTCATCGTTATTGCTTCACTAGTAGCATTTGCGCCAGCCCCTGCAATAATTGGAATACGTCCTTTCGCAAATTCTACTGTCTTCTCAATAACCTTTACATTTTCTTCAATACTTAATGTGGCAGATTCACCCGTTGTTCCTACAGAAACAAGCGCATTAGATCCGGCATCAATATGATGCTCAACTAATTTTTCTAAACAAGCAAAATCAATTTCGCCATAGTTATTCATTGGTGTGACTAGAGCCACAATACTGCCAGAAAATAAAGGATTTTGAGCTGACATAGAACCTCCGTTTATCTTTTTGATTTTATTATTTGGTATAGCTCTCTATAGTCGCTAAAATGGCTTTAATTTGCAAATCTTTTTTTCAAAGGAGTCTTTTATGAATAGATTGATTGCGGGAAACCAAGCACCGGCTTTTACATTATTGAATCAACAAGAAAGTCCTATTTCTTTAAGTGATTTTAGGGGGAAAAAAGTGCTTGTCTATTTTTATCCTAAAGCACTTACCCCTGGTTGTACGAGCCAAGCATGTGGATTACGTGATAGCAAGTCTGAGTTAGATGAATTAGGGCTTGTTATATTGGGGATTAGCCCAGATATGCCGAAAAAATTGGCGCAATTTATTGAGAAAAAAGCACTTAATTTTACGCTACTTTCAGATCCTGATCATCAAGTTGCAGAAATGTTTGGTGTATGGGGGGAGAAGAAATTTATGGGAAAAACCTATGATGGTATTCATAGAGTCAGCTTTTTAATTGATGAAAATGGAAAGATTATGCATGTATTTGATAAATTTAAAACTACAGTTCATCACCAAGTTATCGTAGATTATCTTAAAAATCTTTAAACCTTTTTCAAAACTTACCGCGCTTTATGTAAAGTGCGGTAAAAAAACATTATTTTTTAGTTCTATATTTACGTCTAATCCTAGCTTTGCTAAAATTCCTTAAGATTGAAATTAATTCTCAATTATATTTCCAATAAAATTCTCAAATAATAAGGACAGAAAAATGTTACAGCTTTTTGATTTTTTACAACAATACAGTGATTTTATCATTATTGGTTTACTGCTACTGATGAGTGTGACGATGCTAGCAATGGTAACCGAGCGTTATATTTTTTTACGTAAAGTTAATGTTGCGCATTACTCAACTATTCATGAGTTAGATATTGATTTGAATCGTAACATGACCATGATTTCAACAATTGGAGCTAATGCGCCTTATGTTGGATTACTCGGAACGGTTATCGGAATTTTGCTTACTTTTTATCAAATTGGCCACGGTGGTGGTGATATTGATGCAGGCATTATTATGATGCATCTTTCACTTGCGTTAAAAGCAACAGCATTAGGGATTCTCGTCGCAATTCCTTCTATGGTATTTTATAACGGTTTAGGACGTAAGGTAGAAGTTAATCGTTTGAAATGGAAAGTGTTAAACGAACCAAAAGATAAGGAATAGTCTGTGAAAAAATTTGATGAAATCAACATTATCCCTTTTATCGATATTATGTTGGTGTTACTTGCTGTCGTTTTGATTACAGCATCATTTATTTCTCAAGGTAAAATTCAAGTAAATGTGCCAAAGGCGAGTACTGCTGTGGCATTCAAATCTGACGATCTCGCTAAATTATTAACGGTTACAGCGGATAAACAACTCTATTTTAATGATAAACCTATTTCGCAAGAGGCCCTTGAGGCTGAGGTTGCACGTTGGAATAAGGATCAGAAAGTCACCTTAAAGATTGATGCAGAAGCATCTTTTCAGGATTTTGTAACAATCACAGATATGCTTGCTAAAAATGATATTAAAAATGTTGCGATTGTTTCAATGAAAGACAAAGGGCAGGGAAAAAGTGGTCGGGCTTCCGTCTCTACTCAATCTATTTCTACCGCACCTTAAGGAATCATTATGCAGCAAACAAAACGTTCGCTCTTAGGTTTGCTAGTTTCTTTGTTGGTACATGGCATTATTGTTGGTTTACTTTTATGGACTTGGAATAAACCAAGTGATAGCGCCAATAATGCCGCAGGAGACATTGCAACGAGCATTTCTATGGAAATGGTGCAGGGAATGGTTCTGGAAGAGCCTGCACCTGAGCCTCAAGATATGCAGAAAGAACCTGAGCCGGAGAAGAAAGAGGTTGTGGAGGATCCCACAGTGAAGCCTGAGCCTAAAAAAATTAAAGAGCCAGAAAAAGAAAAGCCTAAGCCTAAGGAAAAGCCTAAAGAAAAACCAAAGGATAAACCTAAGAAAGAGCTTAAACCTCAAGATAAGCCTATTAATAAAGATTTACCAAAAGGTGATAAAAATATCGATTCTACTGCGAATGCTAATGCAAAAGCGACAACAACGAGTACAGCTAATAGCAATGCTCAAGTAGCTGGTTCAGGAACTGATTCAAGTGAAATAGCTGCTTATCGTTCGGCGATTCGTCGTGAAATTGAACGTCATAAACGTTATCCAACTAGGGCAAAAATGATGCGTAAACAGGGTAAAGTCAGCGTATCCTTTAATGTTTCGGGTGACGGTTCATTAACTGGTGCACATATAACTCAGTCATCCGGTGATGAAAGTTTAGATAATGCAGCGCTTGATGCTGTGAATAGTGCGAGCTCTGTTGGTGCAAGACCTGCTGGATTCCCTTCGGGATTAAATGTACCGATTAGTTTTACGCTTCAGTAATAAAAATAAAGGTATATAGGATAAAATAAAAGTGCGGTTAAAATCAATGAAACTTAACCGCACTTTTTTATTCTGACTAGAAAATAGTTAGATCGTTCTATTACCTAATGTGCCATCATCAATTGCTGCTTTGGGTGTACCGATGACTTCAGCGATTTTATCTCCATTTTTAAAAAAAACAAATCCGCCATTTTCCATTTTTGTCCAGGTTTCATCTTTGGTAAGTGGAAAGGTTGTAATGATGTTTACCTTATCGCCCTCTTTCGCATAATCACTAAAATCAATGACGCCGTCGTCATCAATACGATGTGCTTTTCCAAAAGGCGCTTTTCGCATTAAATAATGCAGGTTAGTGGAGCAGTGCGCAATCATCCATTCACCATTGGATAAAATAAAGTTGAACGTGCCGTGTTGAGCTAGCTCTTTTGTCACTTTTTGAATTGCCTCAAAAATCTCCATTTCGCTAGGTTTTTGGCGGTAGGTATTTTTGAGATATTCTGCTAAATAACAAAAAGCAGCCTCAGAATCAGTAGAACCAATAGGTTGCAAAAAGTAGTTACTCATATCAGGTAAATTTTTTAAATTACCATTATGCGCAAATACCCAGTTCTCACCCCAGATTTCACGAATGAAAGGATGGGTGTTTTCGATATTAACATCACCTTGAGTTGCTTTACGAATATGAGCAATAACGTTTAGTGATTTAATCTTGTATTGTTTGACGCAATCTGCAATAGGCGAGTTACTTGCAGGATGATTATCACGAAAAACACGTACGCCACGCCCTTCAAAAAAAGCGATACCAAAGCCATCAGAATGGCAATCTGTTAACCCTGCACGACGACGAAATCCCTCAAAAGAAAAGACGATATCCGTTGGTGTGTTGCAGTTCATTCCGAGTAATTGACACATAGTTTAGATATATAACCCCATAATATGTATTGATTTAACACCATTATAGGGGGGATTTCAAGAGAAGTGCGGTGAATTTTTATAATAAAACGTTACATTTTATTCCTTATATAACTTATGGTACATTTGTCGTAATTCTGACATTTCATATAGCTTTGTTTTAGCCGCATCAAGTTTGCCTTCTTTAGCTAAATTAGAGGCCTCTGTGGCTACATCAATCACTTTTTGAATACCTTGTTGATAACCAGGAAATTGAGATTGATCTCCGTTCCATTTTGTCGGCATGGTTACTTTTGAGTGTTCGGCAGCATTAATAAATGCGCTTATGTTATTTTGGAATTCTTCTGATGAAGAGGCTTTTGATGCTAATACTAAACGTTGGGACATAATCATCATTTCGTCACGAAGATTAATAGGATTTGTTGCAAAAGTGGAAGAGGCAAATACAGCAAGGCCCATAAACGCAAAAAATTTTTTCATTTGTATACCCTTAAAAAATAAAAGATAGCAAAAAGCCGCTAAATTTCTTTAGCGGCTTTTTAGAATTTGGCTCCTCCTGCGGGACTCGAACCTGCGACATATGGATTAACAGTCCACCGTTCTACCGACTGAACTAAGGAGGAAATGGTGCCTCGAGGCGGAATCGAACCACCGACACGGGGATTTTCAATCCCCTGCTCTACCGACTGAGCTATCGAGGCGTTATCATTATCGGCTACTGCCTGACAACGGAGCGTATTAAACTATTTTTTCGAGAGTCGGTCAATAACTAAATTTAAAAAAAATGAAAAAACTGTTTTATTTGGATAGTTAATCATCAAAGTGTTTATTAAAACAACTAAAATTCATAACTTGCTTATTCATTTCACAGTCATCTTTTTATAAAAAATGCTCGTTGAAACGGTTCAACGAGCATTTGGTTATGATTAAAGGATTGTATTATCGTCTTACACGGAATTTTTTCTGTGCTTGATCTACTTTTAATAGGTAATTTCGTGCTTGAGCAGATGGATGAGCTGTTGTCAGAATGCGGAAAACTTGTTCCGGATACATTTGATTGATTTTATAAATCGCTTCATCTTTATCATTATCAAATACACGCAACACCGCACCAGCACCACTATTATAAGCAGAAATCATAGCAAAGCGTTTTGATGTCGGATTGGTAATGCCATCTAAATATTGGTTTTGAAGAAGCCATAAATAAGAGACGCCCGAATCAATATTATTTGCTGGATCGTATAAATAATGCTCTGATGGCTGCCCACTTTTCCCTTTCATAGCAAATACATCACGGCCCGCAGTGCGTGGAACAACTTGCATTAAACCAATAGCATTTGCATAGCTAATTGCATAAGGGTTAAAGCTTGATTCTGTTTGCATAATACCTAAGATCAGGCTTTCATCAATGCCATAACGTTCAGAGGCTTTACGAACTAATGGTAAATATTTCTGAGCGCGGACTTCCACGTGGTTTGCAATCATAGGAATTGCAACAAATTGCACGGTATGACCATTTTGTAGGCGGCGTGTTTGTAATTTATTTTGGATCAAATAAGTTGCAAAATTACTTGCAATAAATTGGTTTGCAATTTGCTGACCTTGGTGGTCTACCACCTGTCCTAAAAGAAACGGACGAGAGCTAATGGGAACATCACCTGAGGCAAATAAATCAATTCCTTTTGCATCTGCTCCCATTAATAACGTATGAACAATTGCATTATGTAAACGATTAAGGTCTTGTTGTGTTTCAATGACAATATTACCTTCATCAAAACTTACGTGGCTACGTGTATAAAAAGAATCGGTATATTTTACGTAATCTTTACGGCTAGCCACTAATAATTCATTTACACCCCAAATACGATCAATATTATGTGAGAATTGTCCAGTAAGAATGTCTAAACCTTGTGTATCTTTTGCAAAGGCTTCATCGTAATTAATACTGCGGTTCGGAGAGTCGCTACAAGCATATAAAAAAGGCAGTAATGCTAATAATAAATACTTTTTCATTGTGTTACAGGCAATTAATTTGATGGTGGAACATAACCTTCAATATGCACATCTTTTCCTTCAAACAAAAAATTGATCATTTCTTGTTCTAATAATTTACGATGCTCGGTATTCATCATATTGAGTTTTTTTTCATTAACCAGCATTGTTTGTTTTTTAATCCATTCTCCCCAAGCCTGTTTGCTGATTGAATCAAAAATACGTTTTCCGAGTTCACCAGGATAGAGCTGGAAATCTAAACCTTCTGCTTCTTTTTTAAGATATTCACAAAATACTGTTCTTGCCATAATGATTCCTTACAAATTGAATTAAAAGATTTTTTACCGGTTGAGCAAGCCCGATCTGTTCAGGATTTTTCGGATCATACCAATATTTGACCGTACTGGATAGATTTGATTGATATTCTTTTGGGTTTTCCGAGATTTTACGCCAATCATAGTTTTCTTGTTCAATATGTAAATTATCATTAACTTTTGCGTAAATTGGGTGAATATCTAAATGAAAATGACTAAAAGTATGTCGAAAACTTGGCCAGGCTTGATAATGGGAAATACCTTCTTGTATGAGGTGGTTCAATAACGTTAATTTATCCTCAAATTGAGGAAAGCAAAATAATCCTCCCCATAACCCCGAATTTTCTCTTTGTTCTAACCAAACTTTTCCTTTGTTTGATAATATTAAAAAATAGGTCTCTTTTTCTGGTATCGTTTTTTTAGGTTTTTTATTTGGAAATTGCCCCCAACTTTCATGTTTATTCGCCAAACAATCCTTATTTAAAGGGCAAAGTTCACATTTTGGTTTTGATCGTGTGCATACCATTGCACCAATATCCATCATCGCTTGGTTAAAGTCAGCAACGTGTGTTACAGGCGTGACTTGTTCAGCTAAATGCCACAGGTAATTTTCCACTTTTTTTTCACCCGTCCAGCCTTCCACTTCAAAATAGCGGGCAAGTACACGTTTTACATTACCATCTAAAATCGGGTAAGGTTGATTTAAAACGGAAGATAAAATCGCACCCGCTGTGGAACGCCCTATGCCAGGCAATGCCCATACTTGTTCAAAATTAGTTGGGAAATTCCCATTAAATTCATCCCGCACTTTTTGGGCTGCTTTATGTAAGTTACGTGCGCGCGCATAATAGCCTAAGCCCGTCCATAAATGTAAGACTTCGTCTTGTGATGCATTAGCAAGTGCGGTAACAGAGGGGAATGTTTTTATAAATTGCTTAAAATAAGGTATAACAGTGGCTACTTGTGTTTGCTGTAGCATTACTTCAGAAAGCCATACGCCATAGAGCGTTTTATCTTGTTGCCAAGGCAAATTCTTACGCCCGAATTTGTCGTACCAAGCCAAAACAGATTTGGCAAAAGAAGTATGGATTGAAGATTGTGCTTGCATAAGGAAAAGCTTTGTTAAGAATGTTTTTGATTCTACACTAAAATGGGGCTTGTTTATCTATGTTTTTTCAGTATAATTCGCAGTCTATTTGGTGCCAAATATGGCGTGTTATTCACTCACGCGGTGTAGGGAGAAAGTTCTTATAGCGGCGTGGCTTCATTTTGAGGTTTTCTATGAAACAAGGTATTCACCCAGAATATAAAGAAATCACGGCAACCTGCTCTTGCGGTAACGTGATCAAAACTCGTTCAACTTTAGGCAAAGATATCAACCTTGATGTGTGCGGTAACTGCCACCCATTCTACACAGGTAAACAACGTGTTGTAGATACTGGCGGTCGTGTTGAACGCTTTAACAGCCGTTTCAAAATCCCAAGTACAAAATAATTTGAACTTGCTTCGAAACCCTGCCAAATGGTGGGGTTTTGTTTTATCCGAAGAACGTATAAAATAGATAAATCTAAATTGAATAAGCAATACCTATGCATACCAATTATGTTATAAGCCTTTCATCTGCTTCTCAACGTCGAGAACATATCATCAAAGAATTTGGTAAACATCATATTCCTTTTGAGTTCTATGACGCTATAACCCCATCAGAGTGCCTTAATCAACTCATTCAAACTTATTTACCAAATCTTGCTCATGCTAAACTTTCAGAAGGGGAGAAAGCGTGTTTTATGAGTCATTATATGCTATGGAAAAAATGCATAGATGAAAATCTTCCTTATATATATATTTTTGAAGATGATGTATTGCTAGGTGAAGATGCTTATTCATTTTTAGCTGAAGATGAATGGTTAAAGGAGCGATTTACTTCAGATGATAGTTTTATTTTGAGATTTGAAACTCATTTAATGCCAGTTGAGCCGGATTTCGAAAGAAGGAAAGTAATAAAGAAAATATTTAGGAATAGAGAAATTAGACTGCTTGAGAATTTTCATTATGGTACAGCAGGTTATATAATAAATTATAATGCAGTAATAATGCTTTATGATTTATTCAGGGAAATTGAAATTAATGATATTAAACCAATAGATGTTCTAATGTTTAATGATTTTTTAAAAAGTTCAAAATTGAATATTTATCAATTAATCCCTGCTTTATGTGTGCAGGATACTATTTTGAATAAAGATAATGCAAGTTTGAATAGCATGATATCTAGAAATAAGATGAAAGGAAATAGATTGACTATATTAGAGCTTATTTCTAATTTAATAGATAAGCCTAATAGGATGAAGAAAAAGAAATTGGCAAAATTAACAATTGTTAAATTTAAGTAGTTTAAATTTTTTAATATTTTATTGTGCAATCCTGGATTTTAAATTTAGTTATTAAAAAATAATATATCATATATATAATATAAATTATAGGAGTAAGATTGTGAAAGATAAAGATGTAAAAATTTTTATTGCTACTCATAAGAAATTTGATATGCCAGAGGGGATTGATAGAACTGTTTATCTACCATTTCAAGTTGGAATTGGAGATGATCTAGGATATATGAGAGAGAATAATAGGAATAATATTGCAGAGAAAAATGCTAATTTTTGCGAATTAACATTGCTTTATTATATATGGAAAAATATTTATTCAGATATAATAGGATTGGTTCATTATAGAAGATATCTTTTTAAAAAAAATAAGTTTAAAAAGATAGGTCCTTTTTATATACCTTGTAAGCGCTATTATACTATTCTTGATAGGAAGGATATTCTCTCCATCTTAAATAAATATGATGTGATTTTACCTAGGGTTAATAATATTTTTGAGAAAAGTATTAAAGAGCAATATGGTTTGACCCATCATATTGATGATTGGAATATAATTTCTGAAATTGTATCAGAGAAATACCCAGAGTACATAGGGGATTTTAGAATAATAGAAGATGGAAAAAAATTTTATGGCTGTAATATGTTTATTGCAAAGAAGGAGATCATTACCCCTTATTTTGAATGGGTTTTTGATATATTGTTTGAAGCTGAAAAAAGATGTGATATCTCAGATTATTCAGATTATCAAAAGCGTATTTTTGGTTTCTTATCTGAAAGGTTATTTACAATTTGGCTTCACCATAATAGAAGCTCTCTTAAGATTTTTGAAACAAAAATGAGATTAATTGAGTAATGATAAGTCTACCAATATACATCATCAACCTAGAAAAATCTACCGATCGTAAAGCTTATATGCAGGCTCAGTTTGATCAATTATTTTTGGATAACCCAGAACAGGCTATTCATTTCTTTAAGGCAATTAATGGAAAAGAAAATCCGAATCACCCCTTATTCCAACGTTATAATGAGAAGAAGAGACTGAATGTGAAAGGGTATCCACTCACACTCAATCAACTAGGGTGTTATGCTAGCCATTATTCAATGTGGGAAAAATGTGTTGAGTTAGATAGTCCTATTATTGTATTGGAAGATGACGCCAAGTTTAAAGATAATTTTCTAGATGTGCTTGATTTTATTAATAGTGAGAAAAATACCTTTGAGTTTTTTTGGTTACAGCCTGATCGTTTAAAAAATAAAAGAAAATTAGTGGCGGATTTTGGGCATTTCTCTGTTTATCAATTTAGTAAAGGTTTTATTGGTGCAACGGGTTATTATTTAACGCCTAAAGCGGCTAAGAAATTTTTAGCGCAAAGCCAAGAATGGTATTTAACTGTGGATGTGACAATGGATCGTTTTTTTGAAAATAAAGTCCCACCTTATGCAATTGTACCGTTTTGCTTAGAGGCAGATTATGAAATTGAATCAACTATTTTTGAAAAGCAGAAGAAAATCAAGACATTAAAAACAGTGATTGCAAGAGAGTTATTTAATATTAGTACAAGTATTAAAAGGAATATTTATAATTTGTTGCATCCATAAATGACAAAGTGCGGTAAAATTTTTACCGCACTTTTTTGTTATATTATTCTTGAAAATTGCTGACGTTTTGCTGCTTCACGTGAGTAAGTATCAAAACACAAACAGATGTTACGAATTAATAGCCTTCCTTTTGGCGAAACTTGGAGACCCGTATGAGTGAGTTTGATGAGCTCATCATCGATTAATGGTTTTAATAGTGCTAAATCTTCGGCAAAGTGAGTGGCAAACGGAATGTTATATTGCGCCTCGAACGGTGAGAAATCGAGTTTAAAGTTACAAATTAATTGTTTAATAACATCACGACGTAAGCAGTCTTCTTGTGTTAATGCTAAACCTTTATGTAGAGCATTGCCTTGTTCTTCAATGAGGGCATAATAGCGCTTTAAGTCTTTTTCATTCTGTGCGTAGGTATCACCCAATAAGCTAATAGAAGACACACCAAGCCCTAATAAATCACATTCTTCTTGCGTTGTGTAGCCTTGAAAGTTTCGGTGCAATACGCCTTGGTCCTGCGCAATGGCAAGTTCATCATGGGGTTTAGCAAAGTGATCCATACCGATAAATTTATAACCTGCATTACCTAGTGTTTCGATCGTTTTTTGCAAAATGGTTAGTTTTGTTTCTGGTGCTGGCAGTTGATATTCTTTAATTTTTGCTTGTCCTGGTACGCGACTTGGTAAATGCGCATAATTAAAGACACTTAATCGATCTGGATTGAGTGCAATTACTTTTTCAAGAGTGAACATAAAACTTTCTACAGTTTGTAATGGCAAACCATAAATTAAATCAAGGTTAGTTGATTGAAAGCCTAATTCTCTAGCGTGATCTAACAATGCATGAATAAAATCTTCATCTTGTTCACGATTTACCGCTTTTTGCACATCTTTATTAAAGTCTTGTACACCCATGCTCATGCGGTTAAAACCAAGGTGACGTAGATGATCAAGCATAGAAAGTTCAATTCTACGAGGATCGATTTCAATTGAAATTTCAGCTGTCTCAGATATTGTAAAATGTTTTTTTAACATTGCCATTAAACGAGCTGATTGGATTTCACTCAGATAGGTGGGGGTACCACCACCCCAGTGAATTTGGGTAACGAGACGATGCTTAAATAATGCTGAGCGAGCACTAATTTCTTTTTCAAGGTAATCTAAATAAATATCAGCCTTATGTTGATGGCGAGTGATCACTTTATTACAGGCACAGAAATAGCAGAGCTGGTGGCAAAAAGGAATGTGAACGTATAAAGAGAGCGGACGATTTGGGTAGCGTTTTACGGCAGCTTCAAAATCTTGCTCTGTATAATTTTCATTAAATTCTAGGGCTGTTGGATAGGAGGTATAACGCGGGCCTGATTGGTTGTATTTTTGAATAAGTGCGCTATCCCAAATAATTTCTGACATTAAATCACTCCAATCTGTTTAATATCGTCTAAAAACTGACGTAATTCTTCTTTAATTTCGTGTTCAAATTTGGCTTCGGCTCTTTCACGTGCTAAATCTAAACGCATTCTTTCTTTTTTTTCTAATTGTTTGCGAGCATCATGAGTTGGCATGTTATGTACGATTTCATGTAATTGCGCCATACTGGGGTATGGAGTAAGCGTTTTACCAAAGGGCATTAATAGCATGGTAAGGCGAATTACACCTTCTGAGTGATTACATTCGCCAGACTGCATTGCTCGAGCAATGATATCAATACTTTCCTTTAAGCGGGCTTCCCTTATCGCTTTGGATTTAGCTATCATAATGTTTTGTTGTTTTAGCTGTTTTAGTAAACGAATTGCATATCCACTTAACCCTAGAACAACAATAAGTGCAACAATACTTAAAATAATGATCCAAATCATAGATTATCTAAATTGATTAATATCAATACGTTCAAAAGTGCGGTATAAATCATCTTCGTTTTCGTCTTCCTCTTCGATGCCTAGTTCTTCCATTAATTCGGCAATTCTTTCGAGACATTCATCCACAAATTGTTGATCTGCTTTGGTAATTGCTTTACCTTCATCTAAGGCATCTAATAATTCATTCAGAATCTCATTATTTTCAAGCTTTTCAAGCTCTTGCATTGGATCTAACTTTTTCGCCTGTTTTACGACAGGAATCGTTTGTCCTTTTTCTGGTTTATTAACAAATTCCACAATTAATGGTACTTTTTTCTTGCTACCAATTTTAGGATCTTTAATTTCTTGTTGGATTTTATTCGTTTTATCTTCTATTGCGCTATGACGAGAACCTGATGCGAAACCTTTATGTTTTCGTTTTTTCTTATCTTCACGTGCTTTAGCATCTAATTCATAACGTGTGAGTTTTTTTCCTGGGCGAGAGTTGGGGATTTCGGGTTTCTTATCCGCCTTACGGATTGGCATAACATCAGTGATGCGACGTGTTTTTTTCTTACGAGCCATTCATAGTTCCTTTTTATAAAATTTTGCGGATTGTATCATTTTCATGTCTAAATTTATAGGCAAATAAAAAACGGAAGCACGTCACTCCCGTTTTTCTTTATCAGTAAAAACTGATTACAATTATAGCAATCCACCTTGTCCTAATGCGGGATCAGTATCACGAGCTTTTAATGCATCTTCTACTGTTAATCCTAATGCTTTTGCAACACCTGCGCCGTATGCAGGATCACACCAGTGACAATTACGGATATGACGGTATTTGATGAAGTCAGGCGCATCCCCCATTGCCGCTGCAGTATTATTAAATAATGCTTGTTTTTGTTCAGCATTCATTAAGTTAAATAATGCACGTGGTTGGCTGAAGTAGTCATTATCATCTTGGCGATAATCCCAGAATGCAGCATCACCATTAATACGAAGAGGTGGTTCTGCAAAATCAGGTTGTTGTTGCCATTGGTTGAAGCTGTTTGGTTCATAGTGTGGTAAACTTCCGTAGTTACCATCAACACGGCCTTGACCATCGCGTTGGTTGCTGTGTACTGGACAACGTGGACGATTAACCGGAATTTGACGATAGTTTACTCCTAAACGATAACGCTGTGCGTCGGCATAGTTGAATAAGCGTGCTTGTAACATTCTGTCTGGGCTTGCACCGATACCTGGAACTAAGTTGCTTGGTGCAAAAGCGGATTGCTCTACATCAGCAAAGAAGTTTTCTGGATTACGATTAAGTTCAAATTCACCTACTTCAATTAATGGATAATCTTTTTTCGGCCATACTTTTGTTAAGTCAAATGGGTGGTAAGGCACTTTTTCAGCATCAGCTTCAGGCATGATCTGTACAAATAGTTTCCATTTAGGGAAGTCACCGCGTTCAATTGCTTCATATAAATCACGTTGGTGGCTTTCACGATCATTGGCGATGATTGCAGCAGCTTCTGCATCGGTTAAATTTTTGATACCTTGTTGAGTATGGAAATGGAATTTAACCCAGAAGCGTTCGCCAGCTTCATTCCAGAAACTATAAGTGTGTGAACCATAACCATGCATATGACGATAACTTGCTGGAATACCACGCTCGCTCATTACAATAGTAACTTGATGTAACGCTTCCGGCAATAATGTCCAGAAATCCCAGTTGTTCGTTGCTGAACGCATATTAGTGCGAGGATCGCGTTTTACTGCTTTGTTTAAGTCTGGGAATTTACGTGGATCACGTAAGAAGAATACCGGAGTGTTGTTACCCACTAAGTCCCAGTTACCTTCTTCAGTATAGAATTTTAATGCAAAACCACGAATATCACGTTCAGCATCGGCTGCACCTCGTTCACCCGCAACAGTGGTAAAGCGCGCGAACATTTCTGTTTTTTTGCCAACTTCACTGAAAATTTTTGCACGAGTATATTTAGTAATATCGTGTGTGACAGTAAAGGTACCAAAAGCACCAGAACCTTTTGCATGCATACGGCGCTCAGGAATTACTTCACGCACAAAATCTGCTAGTTTTTCATTTAACCATAAATCTTGTGCAAGTAATGGGCCGCGAGGTCCTGCTGTTAAGCTGTTTTGGTTATCGGCAACAGGGGCACCGTTACCCATGGTAAGATTAGAGCCACTTAAATGTGAAAAAGGACATTGAGAACTCATAGAATACTCCTTGTAAAGTAAATAATCGTTTGGTTGAAATAAATTTCTTGGGTATCATACAGAAAGGTTTCGACGATTGAAATCTATTAAATCAATTCAAAAAAACTATTTTAAACTTTATTTATATTGAGTTCCTTTTTATAAAGTTTCATAATGAAGCACTTCGATCTTCGATAGCGTTTAAAGATTAGCTTTAAATTTTTTTAATGAGTTAATTTTTGAGCGCTATTCCTAATTTAGGATTAATTTATGGCTGAAATTAAACAATCTGATATTCCTAATCAGGCAAAACGTAAAAAAAGTCTCGGTATTTTTATCGTTATTTTACTTATTTTAAGTATCACTTGTGCTTTGTATTGGTTTTTCTTCTTGAAGGATTTTGAAGAAACAGAAGATGCTTATGTGGGTGGAAATCAAGTAATGGTGTCATCACAAGTTGCGGGTAATGTAGCGAAGATTAATGCTGACAATATGGATAAAGTCCATGCAGGTGATATTCTAGTTGAATTGGATGATACGAATGCAAAACTTAGTTTCGAACAGGCCAAAAGCAATCTCGCCAATGCTGTGCGCCAGGTAGAACAACTCGGTTTTACTGTGCAGCAATTACAATCAGCTGTGCACGCTAATGAAATTTCTTTAGGTCAAGCACAAGGCAATTTGGCGCGCCGAGTTCAACTTGAAAAAATGGGCGCAATTGACAAAGAATCTTTCCAACACGCAAAAGAGGCTGTCGAGCTTTCTAAAGCAAATTTAAATTCTTCTAGAAATCAATTAGCTGCTAATCAGGCTTTATTGAGTAACGTTCCATTACGTGAACAACCGCAAATACAGAACGCAATAAATGCGCTTAAACAGGCTTGGTTAAATTTACAACGTACAAAAATTAGAAGTCCAATTGATGGCTATGTGGCGCGTCGTAATGCTCAAGTTGGGCAAGCTGTTTCAGTGGGTGGCGCATTAATGGCGGTGGTATCTAATGAGCAAATGTGGTTAGAAGCTAACTTCAAAGAAACCCAATTAACGAATATGCGCATTAGCCAGCCGGTGAAAATTCATTTTGATTTATACGGTAAAAATAAAGAATTTGATGGCGTGATAAATGGCATTGAAATGGGGACTGGCAATGCGTTTTCTCTTTTGCCTTCACAAAATGCTACGGGTAACTGGATTAAAGTGGTGCAACGTGTACCTGTGCGAATTAAATTAGATCCACAACAATTTTCTGAAACCCCATTACGAATTGGTCTTTCTGCAACGGCAAAAGTAAGAATTGCAGATTCATCTGGTCCAATGTTACGAGAAAAAGCAGAACCGAAAACTTTATTTGCTACTGATACGCTTAAATATGATGAAAGTGCGGTAGAAGATTTGATCGAATCTATTATTCAGCAAAACAGCCATTAAGGCGGCGTTATGGAAAATTCCGCAAAAAAATTCCCGCCTATTCAAGGTGGCGCCCTAATTTTATTGACGCTGGCTTTATCTCTCGCCACCTTTATGCAGGTATTAGATTCTACCATTGCAAATGTGGCGATTCCGACTATTGCGGGCGATCTTGGTGCATCTTTTAGTCAAGGTACGTGGGTAATTACTTCTTTTGGTGTGGCAAATGCGATTTCTATTCCAATAACGGGTTGGTTAGCAAAACGTTTTGGCGAAGTGCGGTTATTTTTAGTTTCAACTTTTTTATTCGTTGTATCTTCTTGGCTCTGTGGGATCGCAGATAGTCTTGAGGCATTAATTATTTTTCGTGTCATTCAAGGTGCTGTCGCAGGCCCGGTGATCCCTCTTTCGCAAAGTTTATTACTAAATAATTATCCACCAGAAAAACGCGGAATGGCATTGGCATTTTGGTCAATGACTATTGTCGTTGCGCCTATTTTTGGCCCAATTTTAGGCGGATGGATTAGTGATAATATCCATTGGGGATGGATCTTCTTTATCAATGTTCCGATTGGTTTATTAGTTGTGCTAATCAGCTGGAAGATTTTAGGTAGCCGAGAAAGTGAAATTGTTCATCAACCTATTGATAAAGTCGGTTTAGTTTTACTTGTCTTAGGCGTGGGATGTTTGCAATTAATGCTTGATCAGGGCCGTGAGCAAGATTGGTTTAATTCTAATGAAATCATTATATTAGCCGTTGTTGCTGTCGTTTGTCTGATTGCCTTGGTTATTTGGGAATTGACAGATGACAATCCTGTGGTGGATATTTCGCTTTTCCATTCTCGTAATTTTAGCGTAGGGTGTTTATGTACTAGTTTAGCCTTTTTGATTTATCTAGGTTCTGTGGTATTAATTCCGCTTTTGCTACAACAAGTCTTCCATTACACCGCGACGTGGGCAGGGCTTGCGGCTTCCCCAGTTGGATTATTCCCAATTTTGCTTTCACCGATTATTGGGCGTTTCGGTTATAAGATCGATATGAGAATTTTAGTGACGATAAGTTTTATTGTATATGCAATAACATTTTATTGGCGAGCGGTGACTTTCGAGCCATCAATGACTTTTGCTGATGTGGCTTTACCACAATTAGTACAAGGTTTGGCTGTGGCCTGTTTCTTTATGCCACTTACTACAATAACGTTGTCTGGCTTGCCTGCGCATAGAATGGCTTCTGCGTCTAGCTTATTTAATTTCTTGAGAACTTTAGCGGGTTCTGTAGGGACATCTTTAACCACATTTATGTGGTATAACCGTGAAGCTGTTCATCATACTCAATTAACAGAACAGATTAATCCTTATAACCCAATTTCCCAAAGTTTTTATCATCAAATGAATCAATTTGGTTTAAGTGATACCCAAACTTCAGCTTACCTCGCTCAACAAATAACATCGCAAGGATTTATTATTGGTGCAAATGAAATATTTTGGCTATCAGCTATGGGATTCTTAGGATTGTTTATTGTGATTTGGTTTGCAAAACCACCTTTTGGCGGGCGTCATTAGTATCATATTATTCAAAATTTGAATGATTTAACCTCAAAATTTATCAATGTAAACATTGTTGAATTAAAAGAGGATTAGGAGTAGATTAGGTCAAATAATAATCATAAATATAAAGGATTATTTTTATGCCTGCTAAGCTTCTGTACTACGCCCATTCTGCACAAGACGAACTCAGCAATCTTTTACCTTACGAACATTGGCAAACCTTACAAAGCCATTCGGTAAATGTTGGAGAAATGGCGTCGGAGTTTGCTCAGGTATTTGGTGCGCAGGAAATTGCCTGCCAGACGGGACAGCTGCATGATTTGGGGAAATATTCAGAAGCCTTTAATCACCGATTGCATGGTGGCCCATCAGTCGATCATGCTACTGCCGGAGCCAAAATTGCTGTTGAGCGTTGGGGAAATGTGCTCGGCAAGTTGATGGCGTTTTGCATTGCGGGGCATCATGCAGGGCTAGCCAACGGGAGCGGTGAAGGTGATAACCGCCGCACATTGAAACAGCGTCTAGCCTTGCAATTTGGCGAAGATATTCCCGCCCTTGATAACCTGTGGCAACAAGAAATCAAGCTCCCTCAAAACCTGTCCGCACCGCCACTCAAAGCTGACGCGCATCATCCTTTTTTCTCCTACGCCTTCTTCACCCGAATGCTCTATTCCTGCTTAGTGGATGCCGATTATCTCGATACCGAAGCCTTTTATTTAAACCTAGAAAACAACGCCGTCGAGCGCGGCGGTTATCCCGATTTAAACGCCTTACAACGCAATTTCAATCAATTTATCAACTATTTCAGACGACGTATCGCCCAAGCTCCAGAGCAAACTGAAGCCGAAAAACGCAATGCCGCCTTAAACCGCCTGCGCAGTGAAATTCTCGATCATGCCGTAGAACAAGCGGCACAACCGCAAGGGCTGTTCACGCTCACCGTGCCGACCGGAGGCGGTAAAACCTTCACTTCCATGGCGTTCGCGCTGGAACACGCCAAACGGCACGGAATGCGGCGCGTCATTTACGTCATCCCGTTCACCAGCATCATCGAACAAAATGCCGCTGAATTTCGCAAAGCCTTTGGCGAATTGGGCGAACAAGCCGTGTTGGAACACCACAGCACCTTCGACGACGGCAAACTGCAAAATGAGGCCACCAAAGATAAATTGCGCCTTGCCTCGGAAAACTGGGACGTGCCGATTGTCGTGACCACCGCCGTGCAATTCTTCGAATCCCTCTTTGCCGACCGCTCCTCGCGCTGCCGCAAACTGCACAACATCGCAGGCTCCGTCATTATCCTCGATGAAGCGCAAATGCTGCCGCTCAATCTTTTGCTGCCCATCATGCAAGCCATCAAAGAATTGTCGCAAAATTACCGCTGCAGCGTCGTCATGTGCACCGCCACCCAGCCAGCTGTGCAAGCTGAAAACGGCTTCTATCGCGGCTTTGAAAACGTGCGCGAAATAGCCCCAAAACCGACCGCACTTTTCGACAAACTGCGCCGCACCACCGTGCAACACATCGGCAAACAAACCGACGCCGACCTGCTCGCCAAACTTGGCGAACACCCGCAAATGCTCGTCATCGTCAATAACCGCCGCCACGCCCGCAGCCTGTACGACCAAGCCAAACACCTTGAGGGTACGTTCCACCTGACCACCTTAATGTGCGCCAAACACCGCAGTCAAAAGCTCGATGAGATCAGAGGTCGTCTGAAAAGCGGAGAACCCTGCCGCGTCATCGCCACCTCCTTAATCGAAGCCGGCGTTGATGTGGATTTTCCGCTAGTAATGCGCGCCGAAGCAGGTTTAGACAGCGTTGCCCAAGCCGCAGGACGTTGCAATCGCGAAGGCAAAAGGCCGTCTGAAAACAGCTTTGTCTGGATATTTACGCCAGAAGAACAATGGAAAGCCCCGCCTGAACTTGCCGCCCAAGCCGCCGTTATGCGCCTGACCGCCGATAGCTTTTCAGACGACCTCTTATCCACCCAAGCCGTCGCTGCCTACTTCGCCGAGCTTTATCAATTAAAAAGCAGCGAACTGGACAATAAAAAAATCCTTAAAATGCACAACGATACAGGGCAAAGCCTCGATTTCCCATTCCAAACCATCGCCGACAAATTCCGCATGATTGAAAGCCATATGCAGCCGCTGATTATTCCCTTCGATGGTGAGGCTGAAAACCTCATTAGCAGCCTGCACCACGCCGACCACATCGGCGGACTCTTACGCAAACTGCAACTCTACACCGTCCAAATCCCCAAAAATGCCCTCGCCGCTTTGTATAAAGCAGGGCGTATCGAACCAATTAATGAGAAAAACTTCGGCAAACAGTTTTATACGCTGATCGGGCTGGATTTGTATGATGATGTGGCGGGGTTGAGTTGGGAGGATAATGTTTTTATCAAAGCTGAAAATTCAGTATTTTGATTAAAGCAAGATGATAAAATAAGTATAAATCAGTATGGTTTAATGCTCGTTTTATATATTTATTAACTTAACTAAAGGAAACAACATGGATATTTCTCCAGACAAACAAAATATAGATAAAGTTTTTAGTAATACTCAATACTATATTGATTTTTATCAACGAGAATATAAGTGGACAAAAGAACCTGTAAAGCGGTTGTTAGATGATATTTTTTATAAATTTAATGAAGTCTATCAACAGAATAGTAGTTTGCCCCCTGATGAACAGGTTATCGATAGTAAATATCCTTGGTATTACTTGAATACCTATGTAACCAATACAATAGATGGACGTGTTTATGTTGTAGATGGATAGCAAAGGCTAACCACTTTAACTTTAATATTGTTAAATTTGCATCATAGGGCTGCTGCCTATGACAGCGAATTGTCTGATTGGGTAAAAAATAAAATATTTGGACAATCAGGCTATAAAAAAACTTTTTGGATGAGGCATGAAGCTCATTTGGCAACGTTGGAAGCATTGTTTAAAGAAAAGATTGATGACGCGCCAATAGATAGCGGATTAACAGCCGATAATATGGTTAAGAACTATAAGGAAATCAAATCTTGGTTAGATCAGAATATAAAAGAAAAACATCAATTAGAAACATTTATATTTTATTTTTTACGTCGCTTGGTGTTGATTAATTTATCTGTAGAACAGACAGACGTTCCCATGGTATTTGAAGTCATTAATGACCGTGGGGTACGTTTAAAGCCTTATGAAATTCTAAAAGGTAAACTGCTTGGGCAAATTGATAAGATTATATTGGATAAAAAACAATATAACCAACTTTGGGAAGATAAAACGCGTGCAATTAATAAGTTATCTGATGATGAAACCGATCGTTTTTTCCGTTTTTATCTAAAAGCTCGTTTTAGCCAAAGCCGTAGTGATGCCAAGCGTTATGATGGTGATTATCATCGATTAATGTTTTCAACTGAATTTCAACAAAATTTGAAACTTGATCATAATCCGCAAGGGGTTATGGATTTCTTAGATGAAGATTTTACTTATTATGCTGATTTGTATGTGAAATTATCAACTCATCTTAAAAAAGATGAGGTAGGTGGATTTGCGTTTAATCGTTTAAATGATATTGATGGTGTGCTTTTGTTAGGGCTATCTGCCTGTAAGATTAATGATGAGAAAGAAGAGGAGAAGATTAAGAAAATTGCACTAGAAACAGATAGATTGTTTTCTTTGTTGCAACTTCAGAGCGTTTACGAAAGTAATAACTTCCAAGAGGCACTACATCGAATTGCTGCAACTATTCGCAATGCTGATAACGACGAAATTATCCGTTGTGCGTTTGATAAAGAGTTAAAAGACGCATTAAAAGATAAAACAACGTCTGATGAATCAATGATCTATTCCTTGTTTAAAACAACAGGAGATAATTTAAATACTCGTTTTAAACGCTATTTCTTTGCGCGGGTAGAAGGTTTTCTTGCTGAACAATTTGATGTCAAAATGCGACATACTTATGAAGATTTAGTTACAAAAACAGGCGCAAAAAATGGATTTCATATTGAACACATCCTATCTCGAAATGAAGAAAGTCAAAAACATTTTGAAGATGAAGATACTTTCCTTGTGGAGCGAAATAGACTAGGTGGAATTTTGTTATTAAAAGGAAAAGACAATATTTCTAGTAGCAATGAAATCTATCAGCAAAAATTAAAAACTTATTCAGGGACTTTGCTTTGGAACGAAACATTGAGAGAGGATTTTTACAAGTCAAATCTTGATGTGGAACGGTTTAAGAAGGAACATAAGTTGGATGAATTGAAGGCAATTAATGAATTTGATGCAAAAGCACTAGAAGAACGCCATATTTTGCTGTTTAAAATTGCCAAAATGATTTGGGCTTAGTTGAAAATATTCCATCAAGAAGCAAAAGTGCGGTCATTTTCCCCAACGTTTTCAAAACGTCGTCTAAATCCGCACTTCCCAACCAAACAAAGAAAATCCAGCTATCCGAAATTTTCGAATAACTGCCGATGACAACAAAAGGAGAACCCAATGAACCAAATCCGCCTACACATTTGGGGCGATTATGCCTGTTTTACCCGTCCGGAGATGAAGGTGGAGCGGGTGTCTTATGATGTTATCACACCGTCGGCGGCGCGCGGGATTTTGGCGGCGGTGCATTGGAAGCCGGCGATTCGGTGGGTGATTGACCGGATTTATGTGTTGAAGCCAATTCGGTTTGAGTCGGTGCGGCGCAATGAATTGGGCGGCAAGATTTCGGCGGGTAAGGTCAGCGGGGCGATGAAGCGCAAGAGCGTTGCCGATTTATATACGCTGATTGAAGACGACCGCCAGCAGCGCGCGGCGACAGTGCTTAAAGACGTGGCTTATGTGATTGAAGCCCATGCGGTGCTGACGGCAAAAGCGGGGGCGGATGAGACCGTTACCAAGCATATTGAGATGTTCAAACGCCGTGCGAAAAAGGGGCAATGCTTTCAGCAACCTTGTTTGGGCGTGCGTGAATTTCCTGCCGATTTTGCGTTGATTGATGAAGACGAGCCGCTGCCGCCGTCGGCGTTATCGGAAAACGAGGCAAACCGTGATTTAGGCTGGATGCTGCACGATATTGATTTTGATCACGGCAACACGCCGCATTTTTTCCGCGCGGAAATGAAAGATGGCGTGATTGATGTGCCGCCGTTTTACGCCGAGGAGGTGAAAGCATGATTCTTGCGTCCCTTGCCCGCTATTACCGCCGTTTGGCAGCAAAAACCGATGAAATGGGCAATCCGAAAGTGCCGCCTTATGGTTTTAGCGAGGAGAAAATCGGCTGGATTTTGGTGTTGGATAAAGAAGGTCGTCTGAAAACCGTTGTGCCGAATCTGACCGTCGATAAAAAGCCGCAGCCGAAGCTGATGAGCGTGCCGCGCCCTGAAAAACGCACGTCGGGCATCAAACCGAATTTTTTGTGGGATAAAACCGCCTACGCGCTTGGCGTGGAAGCCAATAAAAACAAAGCCGAAGCGAAGGAAAAGCCGTTTACGCCGTCTGGAAAAACCTTTGAAGCCTTTAAGCAATATCATCTCGATTTACTGCAAAACAGTGAAGATGAAGGCCTGCAAGCCTTGTGCCGTTTTCTGCAAAACTGGCAGCCTGCACATTTTGCCGCCGCAAATCTGCCTTCCAAAATGCTTGATGCCAACATCGCATTTTCTCTTGAAAAACCGACCGCACTTATCCATAAACGCGAAGCCGCACAAAGCTTGTGGGCTGGCTGCCTGAAAAGCGACGAAGCGCTTGAGGGCTTGTGTCTGATTAGCGGCGACACCGCCCCGATTGCACGGCTGCATCCGGCGATTAAAGGCGTGTTTGGCGGGCAAAGCTCCGGCGGTTCGATTATTTCGTTTAATAAAGAAGCCTTTGCCTCGTTCGGCAAGGAGCAAGGCGCAAATGCGCCCGTTTCCGAACAATCTGCCTTTGCCTACACCACCGCGCTGAACTATCTGTTGCGCCGCGAAAATAATCACTGCCTGACCATCGGCGATGCCAGCACGGTCTTTTGGGCGGAAGCGGACGATAGCGCTACGGCGCAGGCTGCCGAAGGCTTCTTTGCGCAAGTGTTCACACCGCCGGATGACGAACAAGAAAGCGCCAAAATTTTCAACGTATTGGAACAAATCGGCAAAGGTCGCCCACTGCAAGAAATTGCGCCCGAACTCTCTGCCAATACCCGTTTTTATATCTTAGGGCTTGCCCCTAATGCCGCACGAATTTCTGTTCGGTTTTGGCTGGATACCACGTTTGGGCAGTTGGCGGGAAATTTGGCGCAGCATTGGCAAGATTTAGTCATTGAGCCTTGCGCATGGAAAACCCCGCCGTCGATTTGGCGACTCTTATTGCAAACTGCCGTATTGGGCAAAAGCGAAAACATCTCGCCCGTATTGGCAGGCGAAATGACCCGCGCCGTGATTTGCGGCACGCCGTATCCCTTAAGTTTGCTGTCGCAACTGATTACCCGAATCCGCGCCGACGGCGATGTAAACGGTCTGCGCGTGGCAATGATGAAAGCCGTATTAGAGCGGCGTTTTAGAAAAGGTTTTATCGAAGAAGGAGTTCCTATGAGTTTGAACAATGAAAGCCCGAATCGCGCCTATCTTTTAGGGCGGCTGTTTGCCGTGTTGGAGCGCATTCAATATCAGGCGTTGGGCGAATTAAACGCCGGCATTGCCGACCGCTATTACGGCTCTGCATCCGCCGTGCCGTTTTCGGTTTTTCCGCGTCTTTTGTCGGGCGCAAAACACCATTTATCGCGCTTGCGTAAAGACAAAGCCGGTATGGCGGTGAATTTGGATAAAGATTTGGGCGAAATCATTGCCAAACTGCCCGAAACCTTTCCTCGCCATTTGAGCATTGATGAGCAAGGCCGCTTCGCCATCGGCTATTACCATCAAAAACAAAGCTATTTTGCTAAAAAAGAAACCGCTGAAACCATTGAAAACTAAGGAGCCAGAAAATGTCTGCCATTCAAAACCGCTATGAATTTGTTTACTTTTTTGACGTAACCAACGGCAACCCCAACGGCGATCCCGATGCGGGCAATATGCCGCGCCTCGACCCCGAATCCAGCAAAGGCTTGGTAACCGATGTCTGCTTAAAACGCAAAATCCGTAATTTTGTCGAAATCAGCAGCGAAAACGAAGCCGGTTACGAAATCTACATCAAAGAAAAAAGCGTGTTAAACCTACAAAACAAACGTGCTTATGAAGCACTTGGCATTGAGTCGGAAGCCAAAAAACTGCCAAAAGACGAAGCCAAAGCCCGCGACATTACCGCTTGGATGTGCAAAAACTTCTTTGATATCCGCACCTTTGGCGCCGTGATGACTACCGAAGTCAACAGCGGACAAGTGCGTGGCCCGGTGCAGCTGGCGTTTGCCCAATCCATCGACCCGATTGTGCCGCTGGAAGTTTCCATCACCCGCATGGCAGTCACCAACGAAAAAGACTTGGAAAAAGAACGCACTATGGGGCGAAAATACATCGTCCCTTACGCGCTCTACCGCGTGCATGGCTTTATCTCCGCCAACCTTGCTGCTAAAACCAGTTTTTCAGACGACGATTTAGCCAAACTCTGGCAAGCCCTGACGCTGATGTTTGAACACGACCGCTCCGCCGCCCGTGGCGAAATGGCAGCACGCAAACTGATTGTGTTTAAACACGACAGTGCACTCGGCAGCCAGCCTGCACATAAACTGTTTGACGCCGTGAAAGTCGAACGCGTAAACGGCGAATTAGGTACGCCTGCAAGCGGTTTTGGCGATTACAAAATCAGCGTGGTTTCAGATGACCTGAATGGCGTGAGTGTGGAAGAGCTGCTTTAAAAACACTTAAAAAGATACTCATAAATCACTTATGTGATTTATTCGCTCCTTCGGGGCCGTTGGCATAGCCAACGTTCAAAAAACGGAGTTTTTTGTGACCGCACTTTTAACCAAAACCCAAGGGGAAAATCAGGACACGCGCCTGATTCCCCTTTCCGCCCTGCAACACTACGCCTTCTGCCCGCGCCAATGCGCGTTGATTCATAACGAGCAGGCGTGGGTGGAGAACTATTTGACCGCGCAAGGCAAGGCGTTGCATGAGCGGGTGGATTCAGGCGAGCCGGAAACGCGCAAGGGCATACGATTTGAGCGGACGGTGCATGTGTCGGCGGAAAAACTGGGCATCAGCGGCGTGTTGGATTTAGTGGAAGTGGATACAAAAACAGGCCGTCTGAAACCTGTGGAATACAAACGCGGCAACCCCAAATCCGACCCGATGGACGAAATCCAGCTTTGCGTCCAAGGCTTGTGCTTGGAAGAAATGACGGGGCAAACCGTCTCTGAGGGCGCGCTGTGGTATATGCAAACCCGCCACCGCGTCCCCGTCGTGTTTTCAGACGACCTGCGCGCCCAAACCCTCGCCACCATCGCTGCCGTGCGCGAACTTTTAAACAGCGGCCAAACCCCGCCACCCGACTACGGCAAACGCTGCAAAGCCTGCTCACTGGTGGAGATTTGTCAGCCGGAATTGCTGGGGAAACGGGATAGGAGTGTGGGGTATGTGGCTGAGCTATTTTGCGAATAGAGAATTTACATTATTTAATCGAGATAAAATTATGAAAATAATGAGTTATATCGTTACACATGATTATGGTTTTGCTCCTAATCCTTATGGTGGATTTTTAACCCTTGCTACATGCAAACCAAAAATAAGAAATAGTTCAAAAATAGGAGATATTCTTGTTGGAATAGGCTCTAGCTCTGGAGTTTATAAAAACCGATTAATTTATGCAGCTCAGGTATCTGATGTAGTGAATATGAATGAATATTTTGAAAATCCAATATATCAAGTCAAAAAACCAAGTGATGAAAATATTTCAAGAAGAAGAGGAGATAATATTTATTATAAAGAAAATGGAAGTTGGACTCAGTTAAATAACCCTTTCCATGATGAAGGCAATATGAGCCATGATTTGAATTCTACGAATGTTTTAATATGTGGGGATTTTTGGTACTTTGGAGACAAAGCGCCATTATTGCCTGAAAAATTCCTTGGGATCGTTAAGAAAGGACCCAACCATAAAAATATAGATGACCACGTTTTAGTGTCTAGTTTTTTAGATTGGTTGGCAACATATGAAAAAGGGATTATTGGTAAGCCTAGTAGTTTAGGAAATAGATAGGAAAACCCTCATGTGGAAACTGCAAAACACGCTCTATATCTCCACTTAGGCAGTTTCTACATGAGCAAACCGTAGCCTGTATGCACCCAATGAGTGTGTGGCTGCACCACTATATTTATCCCCTAAATGGTATTGGAGGATTTTATGAACACTACTGTAAATAATTTTTCTGTAGAAGAAAATGAAATTTTAGATGATGAATTAGATGCGATTATACAAGAGCTTGACAAATTTGAAGAGGAAATGGATATGCATAATCAAGGATTGGATAAATTATTCAATTTATTTGATTGTGCTTTAGAATTATATGAAAAAATTGATGAGTGTAAGAAAAATTTAGAGCAGTTAAAAAAAATTATACCCCACACATCTAATTCAGATGATTTTTTATTAGGTTGTTTATATTGCAATATATGTTCTGCACTAGAAGGATTTGTTCATGGATTTATATCTGGTTTAATTAAAAATGAAGTAGATGTCGATGAGAAAAAACTTATTTCCTCTGCAAATGATAATTTAGGAAGAAAAAAGAAATTACTAACAAATATAAATGAAATTGTTAATGAGTATAAAAATAAAACTATAAACAATCCTTTCGAAATAGCTATCTTATGCAACAAGATATTTAATCTAAACATTAAATATGATGAAATAAAATTAGAAAAATATAGCACTGAGATGATAAGAGTTAGAAACTCCTTTACGCACAATAATGGTTACAATAACGGGACTTATGTGAATATAAATAAAAATGATGTCGAACATTTACTATTTTTTATAACAAGGTTTATTAATATAATTAATGACAAGGCTCTTAAGAAGTTTGATAAACAACTATCAGATGTATCAGATAAATATGGATTAAATATAGAACAAGGGCAGAATGGCTGAAATCCTCAGTCAAGGTCGTCTGAAAAACAATATTTGAAAAGCCGAGCCGTTGTGTTGGGTTACGGCGTTCCGCCTAACCCAACCTACCGAGAATTTTCAGGTATCCCAACCAACCCGTAAAACCCAAAACTGCGGTCAAAATCCAAGGAGTTTTCCATGCGCAAACTGCAAAACACGCTCTATATCACCACCCAAGGCAGTTATCTGCATAAGGAGCGGGAAACGCTGGTGGTGGAGCTGGAGCGTAAGAAGGTAGCGCAGTTGCCGGTGCATTCCATCGGGCATATTTTCTGTTTTGGCAATGTGTTGGTGTCGCCGTTTCTGCTGGGATTTTGCGGTGAAAATAATGTGAATTTAGCGTTTTTTACCGAAAACGGGCGTTTTTGGGGATGGTTTCAGGGGCGACAGAGCGGCAATGTGCTGTTGCGTCGGGCGCAGTATCGGGTATCGGAGCAAAATCCTGTGCCGATTGCGCGCAATATCATTGCGGCGAAGATTCAGGCGAGTAAGCGGGTGCTTCAGCGGCAGATTCGCAATTACGGCGAGAATGCAGCGATTCAAAGTGCGGTCGATGCTTTGAATATTTCGCTGCGGCAGTTGAAGGGCGCGGCGGAACTGGACGTGGTGCGCGGCGTTGAGGGCGATGCGGCGGCACGTTATTTCGGCGTGTTCGGGCAGCTTTTGAGCGAAAAAAGCGGCTTTTCTTTTGACGGGCGCAACCGCCGTCCGCCCAGAGACGGGGTAAATGCGTTGTTGTCGTTTGTGTACAGCATCTTGGGCAAGGACATCAGCGGCGCGCTGCAAGGCGTAGGGCTGGATCCGCAGGTAGGCTTTCTGCACGCCGACCGGCCGGGACGCGACAGTTTGGCGCAGGATATTTTGGAAGAATTCCGTGCGTGGTGGGCGGACAGGCTGGTGCTATCGCTGATTAACCGCGGGCAAATCAAACCGCAGGATTTTGTTACCGAGGCAAGCGGCGCGGTGAGCTTAAAAGCCGATGCGCGTAAGCTGTTGTTTCAAGCCTTGCAGGCGAAAAAGCAGGAAAAAATCGTTCATCCGTTTTTAGGCGAGGAAGTGGAAATCGGGCTGCTGCCGTATATTCAGGCGATGCTGTTGGCGCGGCACTTGCGTGAAGATTTGGTGGAATACCCGCCATTTTTGATGAGATAAACTATGTTAATGCTGATTACTTACGACATTTCTTTTGACGATCCAAACGGACAAGCGCGATTGCGCCGCATAGCAAAACATTGCTTAGATTACGGCGTGCGAGCACAATATTCAGTATTTGAATGTGATGTCACTCCTGACCAGTGGGTTGTGTTGAAAAACAAACTGTTGGAAACCTACGATCCCACATGTGACAGCCTGCGTTTTTACCATTTGGGCAGTAAGTGGCGTAATAAAGTGGAGCATCATGGGGCAAAACCGGCAGTGGATGTATTTAAAGACGTGCTTGTCATTTAGTTCGCTAACCTGTTGTTCTCATTAAACCCCTGATAGGATAGCGATCCTTATTTTCTTTAACAATTTGGATAAATTAATCTATTTGTATAACGGCAGTATGGCCGTTATACTTACCAAACTCCTTATCATAAAATCAGTTAGCGAAATACAGTGTTTAATTCGCTGATTTTTCTTACTTTTTTATGTAGGGAGCAGCCGCCTTCGCGCGACTGTGTGTTGAAACAGAACCAATTTGGTACAGAAGCACTTAATTTATTGCAGCCGCCTTCGCGCGGCTGTGTGTTGAAACCTCGATTGCGATCAGGCACAAGCGTATCAATTCAGCAGCCGCCTCCGCGCGGCTGTGTGTTGAAACTGTAATCTCAATCAAATTACCGTCATTAATACGGGCAGCTGCGTATTTAAGTAAGGATGAAAGAAGACAAAACGACTATGTCAGTAAGTGGATAACTTAACATTTAAATACAAAAGAGCGGTCAAAAATATGATGATTTTTGGCCGCTCTTGTTTATAGGATTTAAATCCTACTAATTTAAAATATTAACCTGCTCTAAAAATTCTTCTTCTGTTAATACTGTAATATTTAGTTCTTGTGCTTTGGCGAGCTTAGAGCCAGCTGCGTCACCTGCGATGACAAAGTCCGTTTTACTGGATACAGAACCACTTACTTTTGCACCTAGCTGTTGTAGTAATGCTTTTGCTTCGTTGCGACCCATTTGAGTGAGGGTGCCTGTGAGGACGACGGTTTTATCTTTGAATAAGTTTTCACTGGCTTCTTTTACTTCCACTGGTTCCCAATGTATGCCTTGTGCGATTAAATCATCAACGACAGCAACATTATGCGTTTCACGCCAGAATACAAAAATTCTGTTTGCTACAACTTCACCTACATCAGGAACTTGTTGAAGTTGCTCAAGATCAGCGGCTTTAAGCGCATCTAAAGTTTTGAAGTGATTAGCAAGATTTAATGCAGTGGCCTCACCAACTTCACGTATTCCTAAAGCAAAAATAAAGCGAGCAAGAGTCGTGCTTTTGGCTTTCTCAAGACTATTGAGAGCGTTTTCTGCAGATTTTGCGCCCATTCTTTCTAAGCGTGTGAGCGTAGTTAAATCAAGTTTAAATAAGTCCGCGGGTGTATGAATCAGTTCTCGATCGACTAATTGTTCTATTAATTTTCCGCCTACACCATCAATATCCATTGCTTTACGAGAGACGAAATGTTTTAACGCCTCTTTGCGTTGTGCTGCACAGAATAATCCTCCTGTACAGCGAGCCACCGCTTCGCCTTCAATACGAATAATTTGAGAGTCACACACAGGGCAATTTGTTGGGAAAATAATTGGTTTTGCATTATCAGGGCGACGTTCATGTAGTACACCGATAATTTGTGGAATTACATCGCCTGCTCGGCGAATGACAACAGTATCGCCAATAGCAATATTTAAGCGTTCAATTTCATCACCATTGTGTAAGGTGGCATTACTTACTGTAACACCTGCAACAAACACTGGTTCTAATTTAGCGACTGGTGTGATTGCACCCGTTCGGCCAACTTGGAATTCAACATCATTCAAGACAGTTAATTCTTCTTGAGCTGGGAACTTATAAGCAATCGCCCAACGAGGTGCTTTAGAAATAAATCCTAACTCATTTTGTAAGGCTATATCATTGATTTTTAATACTGTCCCATCAATGTCATAACCCAGCGAGCTTCGTTTATTCTGAATATCTCGGTAAAAATCTAAAACTTCATTTGTGCCATTACATAAACGAATTTCTGGATTCACTGGAATACCGATGGATTTTAGCCATTGCAAACGAGCATAATGAGTGCTTGGAAGTTCAACGCCTTCAGCAATTCCAATACCATAAGCATTTAATACCAATGGGCGTTTACTTGTAATATTAGGATCAAGTTGACGCAAAGATCCTGCTGCCGCATTACGAGGGTTAGCAAAAGTTTTTTCACCATGTTCTAGTGCATATTCATTTAAACGCTCAAATCCCGCGTGTGGCATAAAAACTTCGCCTCGCACTTCTAAACGTGCTGGAGGATTGTCCGTTAGAAGTTGTAATGGAATATTACGAATAGTACGGATATTGGCTGTAATATCTTCGCCTGTGGTGCCATCACCACGAGTGGCAGCTTGGGTGAGAATGCCATTTACATACAAAATACTCACTGCCAAACCATCAAGTTTGGGTTCACAACAGAAGGTAAGTGGTTTAGGTAATACGATTAAACGATCTTCAATGCGTTTTACAAAGGCATTGAATTCTTCATCGGAAAAAGCATTATCCAAAGAGAGCATGGGAATTTCATGACGAATTTGGCTAAACCCAGAAAGTGGTTTTGCACCAACACGTTGAGTTGGGGAGTCTGAAGTAAGAAATTCAGGATGTTCTAGTTCTAACGCTTTTAGCTGATGAAATAGACGATCATATTCGCTATCAGGCACTGTAGGATTATCTAGAACATGATATTCGTATTCATATTGGCGCAAGGTTTTGCGTAGATTGTCTATTTGAGTTTGAATATTTGTCATAAAATTCTCGAGGAAACATGACCGCACTTTTTGTGTGTTTAGAGTGAAAATAGACAGGCATAAAGCCTGTCTCAATAAAGATAAAAGTGCGATAAATTTAAGGTATGAATTTACACGCGAGCAAGATATGTTTGCTCTGCATTTTCATCAAAGATTTCTTGTTCTTCAGTAAGTACAATGCCTTGTAAATCTTCAGCTAATGTATGCGCTGCGCGAATCATCATTCGTAAATTAGCGAGATTATTACCTGGTGATGGTAGTTGCATAAAGAATACAATTCCCATTGTGCTAAAATCTACTAAGTTGTAAGCATCAAATGTTCCAGGCTGTTCTAAATTTGCCACGCTAAATAGAACTGGACTTGCCACACTTAAATCTAAGTGGCGGTGATACATTTCATCCTCACCCAAGATAAAGCCTAAGTTTTCAAGTGCTTGTACTAATTTCGCACCATTGAATTGGTCACTAGATTTTGGAATAAGATAAAGTTGAATATAGCCAGTTTTTTGTTTCGGTTTAGCTGTTGTTTCTGCTTTTGGTTCATTAAAAGATACGTTGTAGTCCACTTGACGTTCTTCGTGAGCTAATTCTGCAAGTTGCGCTCTTAATTCTGGTGATGACGAATTAATTCCATCGAAACTAGCATTTTGGCTTTGTTCTTCAATTTGTTCCAATGTCATATTCGCAACGCTATTTGATGTCGGCATATCATATTGTGGTTGAGTCGGCTTTAACGGCTCAGAACGATGATTTCCCATATCATAAACAGGTTGAACATTTGGAATTGAAATCTTAATGTCATCGACACTTTTTTCACTTTGTCTATAATCAACAGGTTCTTGAGTTACTGCAGTATTAGGCATGACTTGATGACGAATTGGTGCATTTGCTTGCACTGCGTGAGACAAATTAGCATTTGTCGGCATCGCCTCTTCTTGAGGATGTGATCTTTGCACATGAGAAGTGCGGTCAAATTTATTAGCTTTATCAAAATATTTTGATTTCTCACGACGATTTGACCATAATCCGTGCACGATTAAGGCAACAAGTGCCAAAATGCCCACAATAATCAAAATTGTATTTAAATCCATCTTTATTCCTTACGCGTGCTAGTCTTGCGAGAATGCTATTAATGGCGCTAATCCTACCATATTTCAGTAGGTGAAAAAATACTTCAATGCGTGGAATTTTAAGGGAAAAGAGCGGTCTGTTTTAGGCGTATTTTTATTGAAAGGAAAGAAAAATGTTGAATCCTAATGAATTAAAATCGGGTTTCCATTATTTTGTAATGGGCTGGCATTACATCACACAAAAAGGTTTGCGTCGGTTTGTTATTATTCCAATTTTGCTCAATACCGTTTTACTTTGTGGTTTATTTTGGCTTTTTATTAGCCAAATCACCAGTGCGATTGATTGGGTGATGAATTTTATTCCAGACTGGCTTAGTTTTCTCAGTGTAATTTTGTTAACACTGTCGATTTTAACGATTTTATTGCTATTTTATTTTACCTTCACCACACTTTCTGGCTTTATTGCCGCCCCTTTTAATGGTTTGTTGGCGGAAAAAGTAGAAAAAATGCTGACAGGTGAAAATATTAATGATGATAGTCTCGTGGATGTAATGAGAGATGTGCCTCGTATGCTTGCTCGAGAATGGCAAAAATTACGTTATAGCCTACCAAAAATTATCGCCTTGTTTTTACTGAGTTTTATTCCTTTGGTTGGGCAAACCATCGTACCAGTACTAACTTTCTTGTTCACTTGTTGGATGATGGCCATTCAATACTGTGATTATCCTTTTGATAATCATAAAGTTTCTTTTGATATCATGAAAAATGCGCTTGGCAATCAACGAACTCAAAGTTTAACTTTTGGTGGATTAGTAACTTGTTGCACATTTGTACCTGTGATTAATTTATTAATCATGCCTGTTGCAGTATGTGGTGCGACGGTGATGTGGGTGGAAAATTATCGTAATGACTTACGTTTTAATATGAATAGCGATTCTTCATCTCAAACAGGGCTTGAGGTTCATTCACAAAATACAGGGATTGTTAAATAGCTTACGGTTATAAAATAGATCAAATAACTATTTTTTTAATCAAAAGTGCGGTGCTATAAATAAACCAACATTAACGAAGTCCAACGAAAGGGAAATATTATGACAATTTATGCAGACAATTCTTATTCTATCGGAAATACGCCACTTGTGCGTTTAAAACACTTTGGTCACAATGGCAATGTGGTGGTGAAAATTGAAGGTCGTAACCCAAGCTACAGCGTAAAATGCCGCATTGGGGCGAATATGGTGTGGCAAGCAGAAAAAGATGGCACGCTCACGAAAGGGAAAGAAATTGTAGATGCAACGAGCGGTAACACAGGTATCGCTTTGGCCTATGTTGCAGCTGCTAGAGGTTATAAAATCACGCTCACCATGCCGGAAACAATGAGCCTAGAAAGAAAACGTTTATTGCGTGGATTGGGTGTGAATTTAGTGCTTACCGAAGGCGCAAAAGGAATGAAAGGCGCGATTGCGAAAGCAGAAGAAATTGTTGCTTCTGATCCAAACCGCTATGTCATGCTTAAACAATTTGAGAATCCAGCCAATCCACAAATTCATCAAGAAACCACTGGTCCTGAAATTTGGAAAGATACGGATGGTAAAGTCGATGTTGTTGTTGCTGGCGTAGGAACAGGTGGTACGATTACGGGGATTTCTCGCTCGATTAAATTAGATTTTGGTAAACAAATCACTTCTGTTGCCGTTGAGCCAGTGGAATCTCCCGTCATTACTCAGACTTTAGCTGGCGAAGAAGCAAAACCAGGCCCACACAAAATTCAAGGCATCGGTGCTGGTTTTATTCCAAAAAATTTAGATTTATCTATTATTGATCGTGTAGAAACCGTTGATAGTGATACCGCACTTGCCACAGCTCGTCGCCTAATGGCAGAAGAAGGCATTCTTGCAGGTATTTCATCTGGTGCAGCTGTCGCTGCTGCAGATCGCATTGCTAAATTACCAGAATTTAAGGATAAATTAGTTGTGGCTATTTTACCTTCGGCATCAGAACGTTATTTAAGTACCGCATTATTTGAGGGCATTGAGGGATAGGTTATATTACGGGTAAAGTGCGGTAAAATTTTGCTGCACTTTTAATGTTCTTCTTATAACTAAAAAATCTAACTCATTACATAATCGTCTTGTTTTTCTATTAATTAGACTTTTATAATCAAGCTAATTCAAACATCATATAAGGAATACAATTATGAAAAAACTATTTTTTACAACCGCACTTTTGGCTGCGGGTTTAACATTTTCTACACTTTCAAACGCAGGTGAAATTTCAGAACGCGTTGAGAAAACAAAGACATTGCTCGTAGGGACAGAAGGGACTTATGCGCCATTTACTTTCCATGATAAAAGTGGAAAATTAACAGGCTTTGATGTAGAGGTTATTCGTAAAGTGGCTGAAAAGCTCGGTTTGAAAGTAGAATTTAAAGAAACACAATGGGATGCAATGTATGCGGGGTTGAATGCAAAACGTTTTGATGTGATTGCAAACCAAACTAACCCAAGCCCAGAGCGTTTAAAAAAATACAGTTTCACAACGCCTTATAATTATTCTGGTGGGGTGATTGTAACAAAATCATCGGATAACAGTATTAAATCATTTGAAGATTTGAAGGGTCGTAAATCTGCGCAATCTGCAACAAGTAATTGGGGTAAAGATGCAAAAGCTGCAGGCGCGCAGATTCTTGTAGTGGATGGTTTAGCACAGAGCTTAGAGCTTATTAAACAAGGCCGTGCAGAAGCAACAATTAATGATAAATTGGCTGTATTAGATTATTTTAAACAACACCCGAATGCTGGTTTAAAAATTGCTTATGATCGTGGGGATAAAATTCCAACAGCCTTTGCTTTTTTACAAGGTGAAGATGCATTGATTACAAAATTTAATCAAGCACTTGAAGCACTTCGCCAAGATGGTACATTAAAACAGATTTCAATTGAATGGTTTGGTGATGATATTACTCAATAATTGGTTGGCGAGTCTTCCATTTATGAGCGCAGAACGAGCTGATTATGTAATCAGCTCGTTTTGGCCTATGTTGGAAGCAGCAATTTTATACACATTGCCATTGGCAGTCATTTCCTTCTTCTGTGGTTTGCTTATTGCAGTGATTGTTGCAGTTATTCGTACTTTGCCTAGCCCTAATTTACCCTTAAAATTGTTACAGGCTTTATGTCGAGTGTATATCTCTATAATTCGAGGTACACCGATGTTAGTACAAATTTTTATTATTTTTTATGGATTACCTGAAGTTGGTATTACTTTAGAGCCCTTCCCGACAGCGATTATTGCATTTTCTATTAATATTGGTGCTTATGCAGCAGAGACAGTTCGAGCTTCAATTATTGCTATACCTAAAGGGCAGTGGGAAGCTTCTTATGCGATAGGTATGAATTATCGACAAGCATTTATTCGTACAATTATGCCACAGGCTTTACGTATTTCAGTACCATCACTTTCTAATACTTTTATTAGTACAGTGAAAGACACTTCACTAGCTTCTCTTGTTTTAGTGACAGAATTATTCCGTATCGCACAGAATATTACGGCAGCAAACTATGAATTTATTTTAATTTATAGTGAGGCCGCTTTAATTTATTGGATTTTCTGTTTTGTTTTATCTTTCTTACAAGATCGTCTTGAAATTCGCTTATCTCGCCATTTATAAGGAATGTTTATGTTAAAAGTAACCAATATTCAAAAAAACTTTAATGGCAATCATGTATTAAAAGGCATTGATTTTGAGATAAATAAAGGTGAAGTTGTCGCTATTTTAGGTCCCTCAGGCTCAGGAAAAACGACATTTTTGCGTTGCCTAAATTTGTTAGAGCGCCCAGAGCAAGGTAAGTTAGTTTTTACTGATGGTGATTTGAAAATTGATTTTAGTCGAAAAATTACGAAATCGGATGAATTAAGTTTACGCCGTCGTTCATCAATGGTATTTCAACAATATAATTTATTTCCCCATCGTACAGCACTTGAGAATGTAATGGAAGGGATGCTGGTGGTTCAAAAACAACCGAAAGAGCAGGCTCGAAAAAAAGCATTAATGTTGTTAGAGAAGGTTGGGTTAAGAGCTAAAGCAGATTTATTTCCATCACAACTTTCTGGTGGGCAGCAACAACGAGTTGGTATTGCTCGTGCCTTGGCGGTACAACCAGATTTAATTTTATTAGATGAACCTACATCTGCGTTGGATCCTGAATTAGTAGGCGAGGTATTGCAAACCCTTAAAATACTTGCACAGGAAGGATGGACTATGATTATTGTTACTCATGAAATGCAGTTTGCGAAAGATGTTGCAGATCGTGTGATTTTGATGGCAGATGGGAATATTGTAGAACAAAATACAGCAGATAAATTCTTTACTTGCCCACAACACGAGCGAACTAAACAGTTCTTGCTACAAGCAAAAATATCACTTGAGCCAGATTATTGTATTTAAAGTGCGGTAAATTTTTAGAGAGTTTTCTGAATAATGGATTATTTAGGATTTGATTGAAATGTGATGAATTTCACAAGTTGAGAATTAAATGTCTCTGAATCTTTACATTATCAACGCACAATGCAAGAATGCTCGCATTCAAATTTAAGTCAACAGGAGTAAATCATGACTTTGGCAGAACGTTTAAAACAAGAATTTGTTTCTGGTTGGAAACTTTTTGAGGTTGTTTGGCTTGCGCTTTTCATCATCGCGCAGATTTGGGCTTATGTACAAGCGCCAGATTCTTGGTTAGCAATGATTTCTGGTATTTCCGGTATTTTGTGTGTGGTATTGGTAAGTAAAGGTAAAATTAGTAATTATTTCTTTGGATTAATTTTTGCTTACACTTATTTTTATGTCGCTTGGGGATCAAATTTCTTAGGCGAAATGAATACCGTACTCTATGTATATTTGCCATCTCAATTTATTGGCTACTTCATGTGGAAAGCCAATATGCAAAATAGTGATGGTGGAGAAAGTGTGATTGCCAAAGCTTTAACTGTTAAAGGGTGGATGACATTAATCGTTGTGACTACGATTGGTACTTTGCTTTTTGTTCAAGCATTACAAGCGGCTGGCGGCAGTTCAACTGGTTTAGATGGTCTAACTACAATTATTACGGTTGCTGCACAGATTTTAATGATTTTGCGTTATCGTGAACAGTGGTTGTTATGGATTGCTTTAAATATCCTTTCTATTTTCTTATGGGCAGAAACACCAGCTATGTACTTAATGTATTCAGCCTACTTACTTAACTCGTTGTACGGTTATTATAACTGGACGAAATTGGTTAAACGTAGCTAAACATACTTAAGCAAAATTAGAAACAAAAAAAGAGCGGTAATTTTACCGCTCTTTTTTCTTTGCTTTGAAGATTAACGCATGGTCACGAATTCTTCTGAACCCGTTGGGTGAATAGCCACGGTGTTATCAAAATCAGCTTTTGTTGCGCCCATTTTGATTGCTACGGCAAATCCTTGAATCATTTCATCTACACCAAAACCAATACCATGTAAACCCACAACTTTTTCATCTTTACCCACACAAACCAATTTCATTTTGCACGGTTGGCGATGTTGAGTGACCGCAGTGTACATTGCTGTGAAAGAGGACTTATATACCTTAACATTTTCAGCACCATATTGTTCGATAGCTTGAGGTTCAGTTAAACCTACAGTACCGATTGGTGGATGGCTGAATACAACGGTTGGAACTAAATTGTAATCTAAATGTTCAGTCGGTTTATTATTGAATAAACGCTCAGAAAGGCGGCGACCTGCTGCAACTGCAACTGGTGTTAATTCAATGCCGTTTTCGATAATATCGCCTACCGCATAAATGCCTTTCACATTAGTATTTTGATATTTATCTACTTTGACATAGCCGCGTTCATTCGTTTCTACGCCAGCATTTTCTAAGCCAATTTTATCTGTCGCTGGAACACGACCTGCAGCCCAAATAACGCAATCTACAATAACATCAGATTGACCATCACATTTTACTGTAAGAGAGCCATCTGCATTTTTAACAATTTCAGATGGCGTGGAATTGGTATGTAATTGAATTCCATCTTGCGCAAGCACTTCCACTAATGTTTCTACGATTAATGGATCTTGATTACGCATTGGCGCATGGCGACGCACTAATAAATGCGTTTCTACGCCTAGGCTATTTAATACACCAGAAAGTTCAACGGCAATATAGCCTGCACCGATAACAGCAGCGCGTTTTGGTAATTCGGTTAATGCGAAGAAACCATCTGAATCAATGCCGTATTCTTGTCCTTTAATGTTTGGACGATATGGGCGGCCACCTGTTGCGATTAAAATATGATCTGCGGTTACTTGCTCTTTTGTACCATCAGTAAGTGTTACTTCAATAGTATGCGCATCGACAAATTTTCCGAAACCGTTAATTACATCAATGTTATTTTTCGCTAATACATTGTTATAAGATGTATGAATACGACCAATATAGGCTTGGCGACTTTCAATCAGTTTTGAAAAATCAAATTTTTTCACTTCAACATCAAAGCCATAATCTGGCGCATAATTGTTAATTGCTTCTGCAATATGTGCACCATAAAACATTACTTTTTTAGGTACGCAACCTACATTTACACAAGTGCCCCCAAGATGTTTGGCTTCAATGATTGCGCATTTTTTTCCATAGCTTGCAGCACGATTTAGAGAAGCAATACCGCCACTGCCACCGCCAATAGCGATGTAATCATAATGTTTAGTCATAGTTTGATCCTTTTTTGAATTCAAAAATTTCCCGTATTTTGCCTAATTTTTATGAAGAATGCTATAAATTGATGTAATTGGTCTTTTTAAATGTCTATCAATCTTAATTTTAAAAGAAAATAAGGCTGAAAATATCAGCCTTATTAAAGAGAGAGCTTAATCTGGCGTATAATAAAGTTTACCAATTTCAATTTTTTGACGACCTGTCTCTTCTCGCCATTTATTACTATCACGTAAAGAATACACACAACCGCAATATTCCTGTTGATAAAACCGCTCACGCTTACTAATTTCAATCATACGTTGCGAGCCACCTTCTTTTCGCCAGTTGTAATCCCAATAAATAACATCATCATATTTTTCCGCAGCGCGATGCCCACAGCCATTGATTTGATTCATATCCTTCCAGCGAGAAATACCCAGGCAACTAGTAAATACAGGGAAACCGTGTTCATGAGCATATTCAGCGGCTTTTTCAAAACGCATATCAAAACACATAGTACAACGAATTCCCCTCTCAGGCTCCCATTCCATTCCTTTGGCACGATCAAACCAATTTTGACGATCGTAATCTGCATCAATAAATGGAATGCCAAATTTTTTAGCAAAACGAATATTTTCTTCTTTACGAATTAAATATTCTTTGAGTGGATGAATGTTTGGATTGTAAAAATAAATCGTAAATTCAATGCCAGATGCAAGGATTGCTTCCATCACCTCACCCGAACAAGGCGCACAGCATGAATGTAAAAGGAGTTTATTATGTCCATCTGGCAACTCAAGTTTTTCACGAATAAAAGGTGCATTAGGATCTTTGCGTACCTTTTGTTTATGAGTTTTACCTTGAGAGTTAACCGCACTTTGCTCAGGTTTAGATTGAAGTTCTGTATTCATAAAGTTTAATTAAAATTAATTGGGATCAAGTATATAAGCTAAATTAAGGGCTAATAATTTCTATCCACAGACAAATATGCCAAAGAAATTAATGCCTTCTTATAATCACTGTCTGGCAACATTGCAATTGCATCTACTGCTTTTTGGGCTTCTTCTTTTGCACGATTCATCGCGTAATCTAAAGACTTATGCTCAGCCATAATAGCTAATACTTCATCAATAGCTTCTCGTTTACCACCTTGCTCAATCGCTTCACGAATTAAAGCCGCCTGTTGAGCATTACCATGACGCATAGCGTGTAGCAGAGGAAGGGTTGGTTTTCCTTCAGCTAAATCATCGCCTACATTTTTACCTAGAGCTTGCGCATTTGCACTATAATCCAATACATCATCGACGAGCTGAAATGCAGTTCCAAGATAACGCCCATAGTCTTGTAAAGCCTTTTCTTGATCTTCTGTTCCACCTGCGACAATTGCAGCAGCCTGACCAGCTACTTCAAACAAACGGGCAGTTTTGCTATAAATTACACGCATATAATTAGCTTCGCTCGTTTCAGGATCATTAACATTCATTAATTGCTGAACTTCGCCTTCCGCTAAAACGTTAGTCGCATCGGCCATAATTCCCAAAATCTTCAATGACTCTAATTGTGCAACTAATTGAAATGCACGCGTATAAATAAAGTCTCCTACAAGTACACTGGCAGCATTCCCAAATTCTGAATTTGCCGTAGCGCGCCCACGACGCATATCGGACTCATCCACCACATCATCATGTAATAAAGAGGCAGTATGAATAAATTCAACAAAAGTAGCACAAGTAATTGAATTAGTCCCTTCAAACCCTAAAGATCGAGCTGCAAGAACTGAGATCAATGGACGGATCCGTTTACCGCCGCCTTGAACAATATAAAAACCTAACTGCCCTATTAATGGAACATCTGAATTAAGCTGAGCAAGAATATTTTGATTAACTTTTTGCATATCGGGAGCTGCAAGTTTCTGGATCTCGTCTATGCTCATAAGATCTTGTTTCTTCATTTTTTCATCAATTATTAGTCAAAAGTGCGGTGCATTTTACCCGAATTTTCAGACTTTCTGAAATCAATCCGCAAATGAAGGGAATTTTTTTATTTTATTGTAAATAAATTCTTGCCATAGGTAGGATTTTTCCGTAGAATTTGCGACCTATTTATATGAATTTTTAAGTGTGGACTGCTAAAGAGCAGGGAAACACAATTAAGCGGAGTATTTATGTACGCAGTTTTCCAAAGTGGCGGTAAACAACACCGTGTGAGCGAAGGTCAAGTTGTTCGTTTAGAAAAACTTGAACTTGCAACTGGCGCAACAGTTGAGTTCGATTCTGTGTTGATGGTCGTTAATGGTGAAGATGTTAAAATCGGTGCACCAGTAGTTGCTGGCGCAAAAGTAGTGGCTGAAGTAGTTGCACAAGGTCGTGGCGAGAAAGTTAAAATCGTTAAATTCCGTCGTCGCAAACACAGCCGTAAACAACAAGGTCATCGTCAGTGGTTCACAGAAGTGAAAATCACTGGGATTCAAGCATAATTTCAGAGGAGATCAAGTAGATGGCAACTAAAAAAGCTGGTGGTTCAACTCGTAACGGTCGCGATTCTGAAGCTAAACGCCTTGGTGTTAAACGTTTCGGTGGCGAATCTGTATTAGCAGGTAGCATCATTGTTCGTCAACGTGGTACTAAGTTCCACGCGGGTAGCAACGTAGGTATGGGTAAAGACCACACCTTATTCGCAACTGCAGATGGTAAAGTTAAATTTGAAGTAAAAGGCGAGAAAAGCCGTAAATACGTAAGTATTGTTACTGAATAATTTAAAATCTATTCGATTGAAACGCCCTACAATTTTGTGGGGCGTTTTGTCTTTTTTAATTTCACATAAGCGAGCAGCAATGAAACAACAACCTTTATTAGGCTTTACCTTTGCGCTTATTACCGCTATGGCTTGGGGATCCTTACCTATCGCTCTCAAACAAGCTTTATCTGTAATGAATGCGCAAACTATCGTATGGTATCGTTTTATTGTAGCCGCAATCTCATTATTAGTCCTACTTGCTTATAAAAAGAAATTACCTGAACTAATGAAAGTCGGCCAATATGCTTGGCTTGCTCTTATTGGGGTAACTGGTCTTACCGGCAATTTTCTATTATTTAGTAGTTCGCTGAATTATATTGAGCCTTCAGTTGCACAAATTTTTATTCATTTATCCTCTTTTGGAATGCTCATCTGTGGTGTACTGATCTTCAAAGAAAAATTGGGGCTGCACCAAAAGATTGGGCTTTTCTTATTGTTAATTGGTTTAGGATTATTCTTTAATGATCGTTTTGATGTTTTTGCCGGACTAAATCAGTATTCAACAGGAGTCATCTTAAGCGTAGCAGGCTCTCTTATTTGGGTCGCTTATGGAATGGCGCAAAAATTAATGTTGCGTAAGTTTAATTCACAACAAATCTTGCTAATGATGTATTTAGGTTGTGCCATAGCCTTTATGCCGATGGCTGAATTCTCGCAAGTACAAGAACTCACACCTTTAGCTCTGATTTGTTTTATTTACTGCTGTTTAAATACCTTAATTGGATACGGCTCTTATGCGGAGGCACTTAATCGTTGGGATGTATCAAAAGTCAGTGTTGTGATCACACTTGTACCTCTTTTCACAATCCTATTTTCTCATATTGCCCATTATTTTAGCCCATCAGATTTTGCAGCACCAGAATTGAATAATATTAGCTATATTGGCGCATTTGTTGTAGTATGCGGGGCAATTTTATCCGCGATTGGACATAAATTATTACCGCATAAAACTCATTAAAGTGCGGTTTATTTTGGAGAACTTTTAATGAAATTTATTGATGAATCCCTTATTCGAATTGAGGCTGGGGATGGTGGCAACGGTTGTGTAAGTTTCCGTCGAGAGAAATTTATTCCTAAAGGCGGCCCTGATGGTGGCGACGGTGGTGATGGTGGCGATGTATATTTACAAGCGGATGAAAACCTTAATACCTTAATCGATTATCGCTTTAATAAACGCTTTGCCGCAGAGCGTGGAGAGAATGGACGGAGTTCAGATTGTACAGGACGTCGCGGTAAAGATATTATTTTACCTGTTCCCGTAGGAACTCGCGCTATTGATAACGACACTAAAGAAACCTTGGGAGATTTAACCCAACACGGTCAAAAAATGTTGGTAGCCAAAGGTGGTTATCACGGTTTAGGGAATACCCGTTTCAAATCATCGGTAAACCGTGCACCGCGTCAAAAAACAATGGGAACACCGGGCGAAAAACGAGATTTATTATTGGAATTAATGCTACTTGCTGATGTGGGAATGCTCGGTTTACCTAATGCTGGTAAATCCACTTTTATTCGTGCCGTTTCAGCAGCCAAACCAAAAGTTGCAGATTATCCATTTACTACCTTAGTGCCAAGTCTCGGTGTTGTGAAAGTGGACGACTCACACAGTTTCGTAGTCGCCGATATTCCAGGATTAATTGAGGGCGCATCAGATGGTGCAGGGCTAGGAATTCGCTTTTTAAAACATCTAGAACGTTGTAGAGTGCTTATTCATTTAGTCGATATTGCTCCAATTGATGGTTCTAATCCTGCAGATAATGTTGCTATTATTGAATCTGAACTTTTTCAATACAGTGAAAAATTATCAGAAAAACCACGTTGGTTAGTATTCAATAAAATTGATACGATGAGCGATGAAGAAGCTGAAGAGCAGGCTCGAGAAATTACTGAACAATTGGGTTGGGAAGAAGATTATTACCTAATTTCAGCTGCAACAGGGAAAAATGTTCCACTACTTTGTCGTGATATTATGGACTTTATCATAGCGAATCCACGCGAAGCTGAAATACAACAAGTTGCACCTGAAGAAGTAAAATTCAAATGGGAAGATTATCATCAAGAACAACTAGCTGAGCATCAATTTGATGATGAAGATTGGGATGATGATTGGACCGAAGAAGATGATGAAGGCATAGAGTTTATCTATAAACCTTAATAAAATAGCGGTTCTAGTAGTTCATAAGCTATATGCTTCTAAATACTTAAAAGAGCTTTGTGATATAGGTGTTTTGAGTGAGATATCTTTGGGAAGAGATAAATTATTTATTCATCCTAAATTGATGTCGTTACTACGAGGTGAAAATAACGAATTTACACCTCATATATAATTTTCATAAAACTTTATGATGGATTTAGGAAAATAAAAATGGGATCTTAATGATCCCATTTTTGTTAGTGAGTACTCGTGCTGGTTGTCGTACGGTTTGCACGTTTACGATCGTTTTCCGTTAAGAGTTTTTTACGGATACGGATCGATTCAGGTGTCACTTCCACTAACTCGTCATCATCGATAAACTCGATGGCTTGTTCAAGTGTAAATTTCACCGGTGTGGTTAAGACGATTGCATCATCTTTACCTGATGCACGCATGTTAGTGAGTTTTTTACCTTGTAAACAGTTAACGGTTAAGTCGTTTGTACGGCTGTGAATACCGATAATTTGACCCTCGTAAACTTCTACGTTGGCTTCGATCATTAATTTACCACGCTCTTGTAAACCAAATAGCGCATAAGCAAGTGCTTTACCTGTTGCGTTAGAAATTAATACACCGTTTTTACGTTGGCCGATTTCACCAGGTTTGATGTCATCGTAGTGATCGAAACTAGAGTAAAGCAAACCGGTACCTGACGTCATAGTCATAAATTCACCACGGAAACCGATCAAGCCACGGCTTGGGATGATGTATTCTAAACGAACACGGCCTTTTCCATCTGGCATCATATCGCGAACTTCACCTTTACGAATACCTAATGCTTCCATGACAGAACCTTGGTGTTGTTCTTCTACGTCGATAGTCACTTGTTCGTAAGGCTCTTGTTTTCTACCGTCGATTTGACGATAGATTACTTTAGGACGAGAAACTGCAAGCTCATAACCTTCACGACGCATATTTTCAATTAATACAGAAAGGTGTAATTCACCACGACCAGAAACACGGAATTCATCTGGGTTTGGTGTTTCTTCTACGCGTAATGCCACGTTGTGAACTAATTCTTTGTTTAAACGTTCAAGAATTTGGCGAGAAGTCACATATTTACCTTCTTGACCTGCAAAAGGTGAAGTATTTACACAGAAGAACATGGTTACAGTTGGTTCATCAACAGTTAATGAAGGTAAGGCTTCAACAGCGTTGATATCACAAATGGTATCCGAGATATTTAATTCACCTAAACCGGTAATGGCAATGATGTCTCCTGCGTAAGCAACATCTTCTTCATAACGTTGTAAACCGAGGTGACCTAATACTTGACCTACACGGACTTGACGAGTTTTACCTTCGCCATCAATGATAGTCACAGGTTGATTTGGTTTGATAGCGCCACGTTTAATACGACCGATACCGATAACACCCACATAGCTGTTATAGTCTAGTTGGGAGATTTGCATTTGGAATGGTGCATCAAGTTCCACTTTTGGCGGTTCTACGTGTTGAACGATCGCTTCAAATAACGGCGTCATATCTTCCGCTAATTCTTCGTGTTCAAGACCCGCTACACCATTTAATGCAGAAGCATAGATAATAGGGAAGTCTAATTGCTCATCGGTTGCGCCAAGGTTAACGAATAAATCGAATACTTGATCCACCACCCAATCAGGACGTGCGCCTGGACGGTCAACTTTGTTGATAACTACAATTGGTTTTAAACCGTGAGCAAAGGCTTTTTGGGTTACGAAACGCGTTTGTGGCATTGGACCATCAAAGGCATCTACCACTAAAAGTACAGAATCCACCATAGAAAGCACACGTTCTACTTCACCACCGAAGTCGGCGTGTCCTGGGGTGTCTACGATGTTAATGCGATAACCATTCCAGTTAATTGCGGTATTTTTTGCAAGAATGGTAATGCCACGTTCTTTTTCGAGATCGTTTGAGTCCATTACGCGTTCATCAACATCACCACGAGTGGATTCAAATGTACCAGATTGTTGAAGAAGTTTGTCAACGAGGGTGGTTTTACCATGGTCAACGTGAGCGATAATTGCGATATTGCGCAATTTGTTAATATCAATGTCGTTTTTCATTTATTACTTTCTTAAAGTTTAAGTTTTATAAGGTGGAGTTTTAATACCACCGAATAGTCCAAGTAGTTTAAATTAGTGAGTAGAACTCACCCTACAAGAGAATGTTGAAAGGGCAAAAATTATACACGATATTTCGTTGATCTGCTATGCTGGGTGATAAAATAAATCCCATGAAAAAGGTAAGTGGTTACGTTATAATGCCACCTTCATTTTTGTAAAGATTATACACATAGCAAAATAGAGGACTTCTTATGCCAAATGCAAATGCAATTGCCAACGTATTCAAACTGATCGAAGAGAACGATATTAAGTTCGCGCTACTTCGTTTCACCGACATCAAAGGTAAAGAACACGGTGTTTCCATCCCCGTTAGCCTTGTCGATGAAGATATGTTTGAAGATGGCAAAATGTTCGATGGCTCTTCTGTTGAAGGTTGGAAAACCATTAACAAAGCCGATATGCTTTTAATGCCTATTGCTGAAACAGCAGTAGTCGATCCATTTGCGCAGATCCCAACACTTTCAATTCGTTGTAGCGTTTATGAACCAACAACCATGCAAAGCTATGATCGTGATCCGCGTTCAATCGCTATTCGTGCAGAAAACTATATGCGTTCGACAGGCGTTGCAGATCAGGCATTCTTTGGTCCAGAACCAGAGTTTTTCTTATTTGATGATGTACGTTTTGATGTATCAATGAATCGTGCTTCTTTCGCAATTGATGATATTGAAGCCGCTTGGAACACCAATAAAAAATATGAAGGCGGTAACAATGCTTATCGTCCATTGAAGAAAGGTGGTTATTGTGCGGTGGCGCCAATTGATACGGCTCATGATATTCGCTCTGAAATGTGTTTGATTTTAGAAGAGATGGGCTTAGTCATCGAAGCTCACCACCATGAAGTGGCAACAGCAGGTCAAAACGAAATTGCAACGAAATTCAACAGCTTAACCTTAAAAGCAGATGAAACACAAATCTATAAATATGTGGTGCAAAACGTTGCATTAGAACACGGTAAAACCGCTTGCTTTATGCCGAAACCAATCACAGGTGATAATGGTTCAGGTATGCACTGTAATATGTCATTAAGCAAAGATGGCAAAAACATTTTCCAAGGTGATAAGTATGCAGGTCTTTCTGAAACTGCGCTTTATTACATCGGCGGTATCATTAAGCATGCTAAAGCATTAAATGCGTTCACTAACCCAAGTACTAACTCATATAAACGTTTAGTGCCAGGTTTTGAAGCACCAGTTTTATTAGCTTACTCGGCAAGTAACCGTTCTGCGTCAATTCGTATCCCAGCCGTAACCAGCCCGAAAGCAATCCGTATTGAAGCGCGTTTCCCAGATCCGATGGCGAACCCATATCTGGCTTTCGCTGCATTATTAATGGCAGGTCTTGATGGTGTGGTGAACAAAATTCATCCAGGCGATGCAATGGATAAAAATCTTTACGATCTTCCACCTGAAGAATTAAAAGATATTCCAGCAGTCGCAAGCTCGTTAGAAGAAGCATTGAATTCATTAGAAAAAGATTATGAATTTTTAACGCAAGGTGGGGTGTTTACTAAAGACTTTATCGAAGCATTTATTAATATTAAACGTAAAGAAGTAGAGCGTTTAAATATGACGCCACATCCAGTTGAGTTTGAGATGTATTATTCTTAATTAATATTAATAAAAGGATCTCATTAGTACAGGAAGTGCGGCTAATTTTAGCCGCATTTTTCTTATGAATTTATTATTATAACTTTACAATATCTTTACATAACTTTTATTGTTAATAATAGTTATATTATGTAGAATTCGTCAAAATAAAATATATTAAAATAAGGCATAAATATGAATGATATTAATTATCAAAATAATAATGAAATAGATTTAATCGAGCTAATAAGAATATTATGGAACAAAAAGCTTTGGATTTTATTATGTGCTTGTTTTTTTACTGTTATTGCTGGTATTTATGCATTTACAGCAAAAGAACAATGGACATCTAAATCGGTAATAATTCCTCCTAAAGTTGCTAATTTAGGTGATTATTTATCATTCCGTAGTGAATATGCATCTATTCTAGATATTAAAGATTTTTCACAAGATAAAGTTTTAGAAAAAGTATTTAATGACTTTAAAACGGCTCTATTTTCACGTAGTTTGAAAGAGGCATTCTTTTCTCAATCAAAATGGTTTGATACCTATGCCACTAACAATACTAATTCCGAAGAGGCTAAACAGAAGCTATTATCTAATTTGGTCGATAAAAATCTGATTGTTACCGTACCAGATCCTAAAAAAGATCCAAATTCAATTGGTGTGAATGTTAGTTTTGCTGCAGAGACACCAAAAGAAGCACAGGATGTATTATTAGACTATATCCAATTTGTAAACCAATGGGTGCTTGCTGAAAATAAAAAAGACTTTCTAGCGAATATTAATTTGGTGCTTAGTGGATTCGAAGTTCAGAAAAACAAGATTGAACGAGATACAGAGATGGTGCGTCAAATTCAGTTAGAAAACCTTACAACGGCATTAGATATCGCAAAATCAGCTGGGATTAAAGATTATTCAAAATCTTTAAGTGGCAATGTAAGCGTACCAGAAGTATTGTTAGGTGATGCAAAGGTGCCATTTAGTGATTCAAAACTCAGTGATGGTTCATATTTATTTATGTTGGGGGAAAAGTACTTACAAGCTCAGGTGGATACCTTAAAAAATGTACCTTTAGTCTATCCGCTAAATTATTATAATATTGAAAAACAAGCTAACTTATTAAATGTATTAGGGAAAAAAGTCGAGAAAGAAGGTGCTGTTAGAGGATATTATTATTTAAGTTCACCAGATTACCCGGTTCAACGTGATTGGCCTAAGAGATTGATTTTACTTGTTGTAGGGTTCATTTTTGGCGTAGTACTTTCATCATTAATCATTTTAGGTAGAGAAGTATTTTCAAATAGGGCATAAATATGAAAGATATTAAAATTATTATTGCTACACACAAGCAACATTTTATGCCATTAGATGATATGTATCTGCCATTACATGTGGGCAAATCAGGGAAAGAGGAACTTGGTTACCAAGGTGATAATACTGGTGATAGTATTTCAGCTAAAAATCCTAATTTTTGTGAGCTAACAGGGCTTTATTGGGCGTGGAAAAATTTACCTAATGATTATTTAGGTTTAATTCATTATCGCCGTTTTTTTAGTGTAAAAAGCCGTGTAGAGCGTAAAAAGAATCTGTTAGAAACACTCTATTTAACACACGAAGAAGCAAGTCAATTATTAAGCCAATATGATGTAATCGTGCCAAGTAAACGTAATTATTACATTGAAACGCTTTATTCACATTATGCGAATACCTTACATGCCGAGCATTTAGATGTAACTCGTGAAATTATTGCCGAAAAGTGCGGTGAATTTTTAGGAAGTTTTGATGCGGTAATGAAACAGCGTGGTGGCTACATGTTTAACATGTTCATAATGTCTAAAGAATTAGTGAATGATTACTGCAGTTGGTTATTCCCCATTTTATTTGAATTGGAAAAACGTATTCCGGCGGAACAATATTCAACATTCCATGCACGTTTTTATGGACGTGTCAGTGAGTTGTTATTCAATGTTTGGTTAAAACAATATTCTCAATCTAAACCATTAAAAGTGAAGGCAATTTCATTTGTCTATGGTGAGAAAATTAATTGGTTGAAGAAAGGTACCGCATTTTTAATGGCAAAATTTTTTGGTAAAAAATACGAAAAGAGTTTTTGATGAGTCATAAAATATCAATAATTGTTCCTGTTTACAATGCTGAAAAGTTCTTATCTCGTTGTATATTTTCTATTTTGGGACAGACATATAAAAATATAGAACTAATTTTAGTTGATGATGGTTCTAAAGATAGCTCATTAGAACTTTGCCACTATTTTAGTTCTCAAGATAATAGAGTTAAGGTTTTTCATTTAGATAATTCTGGTGCAGGTGCTGCACGAAATTTTGGAATTTCACAAGCTACTGGGGACTATGTAGGGTTCGTTGATGCTGATGATTGGGTTGATTCAGAAATGTATCAATATCTATACGATCTTATGAGTCAATATGATGCAGATATGACAATTTGTGAATATATTCGTTGCAAAGATCAATATGAAGCAAAAGAAATTCTGACAAAGATAGAACGAAATAAAGTTGAAATAATTGAGTATGATAGAGATTCCTATGTAAAAAAATATATGAAAATAGGTTCTCAAACGATTGAATATTACCCTTGGAATAAATTGTATAAACGATCTTTATTAGTAACCAGACAGTATCCTACTAATTGTACAACAGAAGATGTTGTTGGAACATATAAGGCAATATTAAGAGCTAGAAAAATAATTTATTCTTCTAAGGTCGGGTATTTATACTTTTACAATCCGGCTAGTGTAAGCTCTTCTTTTTTACCCGAAAAAGGAATTGATATGTTTTCAGCATGGGATGAGGTTGTTAGTTTATCTGAGCATCTTCCTCAGTATTTAGAATGGGCAAAGATTAATAGGGCAAGAATTGATTTCAATTTTCTTTTTCAAATATCTACATCTAAAAGCTATTCAAATATTTTAGTGGAAAATAAGAAGTTTATTAATAAATTAATTTCTGATTTAAAATCAAATAAGGATGTTTTACTAGGTGCAGATATTTCTTTTTCTAGAAAAGTAATTATTTATTTGTTTTGTTTGGATTATAAGTTTTTTTCAAAAATAATAAATTTAATTTATAGGAAGTAAACGATGAAATATTTAACTGCTAGAGAAATTCAGTTATATGAATTAGATATTCTCTATAAATTTGTTGAAATTTGTGAAGAATATAACTTAAGGTATTATTTGTCAGGAGGGACATTGCTTGGTGCTATTCGTCATAAAGGATTTATTCCATGGGATGATGATATTGATCTTGCAATGCCTAGAAAAGACTTTATGAAATTAGCTGAATTGAGTAAGGGATTTAAGGATGAAAAATATGAGTTTTTTTTCTTTAGCCAAGATGGTAGTTATTTATTACCTTATGGAAAATTTGTAAATAAACAAACCTTTATTGATTCTCAATTTAGTGAAGATGAGGTTTTAAAACATTTATGGATAGATATTATGCCTATGGATGGATTGCCAGAGAATGAGCAGTTAGTTAGAAAAATTTATAGGAAAGCAGAATTTTATAGACAAATTATTAAACTATGCAATGCAAAACTAGGCGAAGGTAAAACGCTATTAAAAAAATATGCTAAGTATATTTTTAAGCCAATAGCGATGTTATATGGAAAGAAGAGAGCTATAAATAATCTCAATATGCTTGCTTTAACCTATGATTATGAATCTTCTAAGTATATTGGTGCAGTAAGTTGTGGATTATATGGTATAGGAGAACGGATGTTAAAATCAGAGGCTGAAAACTCAGTTCTTGTTGATTTTGAAACAGGTAAATTTAATTCTTTTGGTTGCTGGGATTCTTACTTAACTGGTCTATATGGTAATTATATGCAATTACCTCCTAAAGAAAAGCAAGTAACTCACAGCATGAAAACATGGGTTGATGATGAGTAATATAAAAATTAGCTTAATTTTTGCTTGTTATAATGTATCTCAATATTTGGAAGAGCTTTACCAGTTATTGCTCTCTCAACCGTATCAAAATATTGAGATCATTTTTGTTGAAGATTGTTCAACAGATAACACTAGAGAAATTTTAAGAAGTTTTACTGATGAGCGGGTCAAACTGATTGAAAATTCTAACAATCAGGGAGCTGCAATCAGTCGTAATATTGGTATTATCTGTGCGACAGGTGATTATGTTTGGTTTCCTGATCCTGATGATTTATTTGATAAAAGTCTCATCACTGAAGCCGCTGATATTTTAGAGCAAATTTCTCCATCGGTATTAATATGTGGTATGCGAGAAGAATATGAGCAAGATGGTAAGCTTGAATATACTAAAGATATAACAAGTTTATATTCTGGTTATATTCAAAGTGATTTTAAAAATGTATTAGTTAATTTAGAGAAAACGTTTTTATTTGGCTATACTAATAATAAATTCTATAAATTATCAGTTATTTTGAAAAATCATGTTAAAAATAAACCACTTGCATTAAAAGAGGATTTTGAATTTAATATTCAATTTTTTGGCTTAATTAATGATTTTTATATTTTGAACAAGCCGTATTATTTTTATAAGAAACGTAATAATGGAAGTTTAACAAATAAATTTGTTAGAGAGTATTTTGATATTCATATGGATACGCTTTTTAAATTTAAAGCGTTGATAGGAAATAAATATGGCATAGATAGAAATGTTGAAGCATTACTAGTAAATCGTTTTGTTCGATATTTTCTTTCTGCAATAGAAAGAAATGCAAACAAAATTTCAGGTTTGACATTTTTTAATCAGATTCAATGGGTTAGATCGGTACTATCTGATTCAAAATATACTTATTTTTTAGAACGCTTAGAGCTAATAACAGGGAAAATGAAGTTAATTAAGCCTCTTTTTTCAACTAAATTTTCTTGGTTGTTAGTAGTTCTAGGTAATATAATAAAGTATTTAAAAGCGAATTTACCTATTATTTTTGCTAAGCTTAAATAGGAATTCTTGATGGTTAATTCTAATAAGAGGATATCGACGTACGTATTTTTGTTGGCTTACTTTTTATGGGTGTTTTTTATTCATATCAGTGGTAGTCAATATTTCACATTGTTTGATGGTGAGCTCTTGCTTAAATCATTTAATGCAGGTGTAATGTTTTTATTGCTTGCTTATGTTGTAATAGGTTATTCGTTTAACAGGGCTTCATTTTTAGATCTGTTAATAACTATCATATTTTTTATAGGTTATATGCATTTTAAAAAAGGTGTATTGATTTATCTTTTTATTATTCTATGTCGTAATATTCCATTTTCTAAAGTAATGAAAACATTCTTATTAGCAACGTTTTCAGGAATGTTATTTATTTTATTTACATATCTTTTTAATCTTTATCCTGAAACTTATTTAAATCTATTTCGTGAAGATGGCACATATCGTTATTTATTAGGCTATCGGTTTCCAACTTTTTTACCGAATTACTATTTTCATTTGGTGTTATGTTGGTTTTTTATAAGAAAAGAAAAAGTTACCTTTCTAGAGTTGTTAGTAATTTTATTATTGAATTATCCTATTTATGTATTTACAGATACGAAAGCATCATTTGGATTAGTCATTCTTTCTTGTATTGCAATGTTATTTGTTAAATATTTAAAAACTAATTACTCTACGCTGATGTTTGGTAAGTTATATAAATTATTTACAAAATATAGTTTTATTATTTTTTCCGCAATAGCCATATATTTTCAATATACATATAATCCAGAACTTGAGTGGATGGGCAAGTTAAATACTATGTTTAGTGGACGTTTAGCGTTAGGGCATTGGGGGTTCGAATTATATGGTATTCAGCCTTTTGGCAGTTTTGTTGAGTTTACAACAATGTTAGAGGCTACCGAAACAAATAAGTTCTTTTATATTGATTCTGCTTATGTTCAGTTATTATTGGTTTATGGAGCAATTATTTTTGCTTTAGTGTGTATAGGTTATACAAGAATTGGAATAAGAGTTGTTAAACATAATGATAAATATTTTGGTTTGGTGTTAATTCTTTTATTTGCACATTCGATTACTGATCCTCAATTACTGTCTCCTGAATTTAATCCATTCTTACTTTGCTTGGGTTATTATGGGTTAAATAAATATAGGGAGAATATATTTAGATAAATAATGAAAATTCACTCAGTTAAATTTAACTTTGCAATGAATATGTTATTAACGGTTTCAAACTTTTTATTTCCGTTAATTACGTTTCCTTATGTTTCTAGGGTGCTAAGCCCTATTGGAACAGGGAAAGTTGCATTTGCTTATTCTATCGTTTCTTATTTTAGCATTTTTGCAGCTTTTGGTGTGGCTAATTATGGTATTAGAGCTTGTGCTCAAGTACGGGATGATAAAGAAAAATTATCAAAAACAGTGCAAGAAATATTACTCATCAATATGATATTGATGAGTTTTGTCTACGTTGTCTATTTTTTAGGAATTGTTTTTGTTCCTGAATTGAAGGTGGAGAAAACACTTTTTTTAATTTCGGGTTTAAATATTCTATTCACAATTGTGGGAGTGGAATGGCTATATAAAGGAATTGAGCAGTATTTTTATATTACTATCCGTTCCATTATTTTTAAATTAATTGCTTTTGTTCTTGTTTTCACGTGTGTTAAAACTGAAGAGGATTATAGTGCTTATGCATTTATAATTATTTTTGCGACTGTTGGTTCAAGTGTTGTAAATTTATATAATTTGCGGAAAATAATAACAATTAAATATTTCTCAAATTATGACTTTAAACGCCATCTTAAGCCAATGATGACTTTTTTTATTACTACGATTGCAGTCGCTTTTTATGTAAATGTAAGTGTGGCATTGCTTGGTTTTATACAAGGGAATGAAGAAGTTGGTTATTATAATGCAGCATATCGCATAAAAGATGTGATGGTGAGTATTGTTACTTCGTTAGGTGCCGTTTTATTACCAAGATTAAGTTATTATATTGAAAATAATATGTGGGATAAGTTTAATGATATTTTATCAAAATCAACACAATTTATTTTTATCTTATCGCTTCCTTTGGTTGTCTTTTGTATTTTATTTGCAAAACCATCAGTTTTGATTTTGGCTGGTTCTGCGTATTCAGGTTCGATTGTTCCGCTGCAAGTATTAGCGTTAATTATTTTTATTGTGGGATTATCTAATTTAACAGGGATTCAGATGCTTATTCCACTGAAGAAGGAAAAATATCTATGCTATTCCGTGGTAATTGCTGCTGTAATCAATATGCTGCTTAATTTAATCTTAATTCCAGAATACGGAGCAATCGGTGCGGCAGTTTCTGTAATGATCTCTGAGGCGAGTATTTTAATCTACCAGATTTATATATTAAGAGCTTATTCTCAAGTGCTATTTGGTGGCGTCAGTTATATGCGGATCATTATGGCATTAGTCTTGGCTATTAGTGTATCAATATGGTTGAATATAAAACTGAATTATAATGAAATTATTGTGTTTTTAGTAAGCGCGAGCCTGTTTTTTATTTGTTATTTCGGTGTTTTGCTACTGTCTAAAGAGCCTTTTATTTTAACTATTCTAAATCAAATTAGATCAAAATTAACTAAGAATTAGGAGATGGATATGAATTCGGCAGTGATTTTTGCAGGCGGAACAGGGTCTCGTATGAATTCTAAGGTATTGCCAAAGCAGTTTTTAAAAATTTATGGTAAGCCAGTGATTATTCATACCCTAGAAGTTTTTGAAAATTGCAATGAAATTGATGAAATCATTGTTGTGATTTTGCAAGGGTGGGAAAGATATTTGCAATGTTTATTAGAAAAATATCGTATTACTAAAGTTAAGAAAGTGGTTACAGGCGGTGAAACCGGGCAGCAGTCTATTTATAACGGATTGAAAGAAATTCGTGATGGTATTGTATTGATCCATGATGGTGTTCGCCCATTTATTTCTAGTCACCTTATCAAAGAAAATATTGAAACTGCAAAGGTCAATAAAATTGCTATTACATGTGTAAAAGCAAAAGAAACTTTAGTCTCTGTTGAGGATAATAAAATTAACGGTGTGCTTAAACGTGATATTTCTTATATAGCACGTGCACCGCAAACTTTTGATGTGTCTTTGTTAAAATTAGCACACAAAAAAGCTATCGAAGACAATAATTTTTCTTTTGTAGATTCTTGTGCAATTGTAAAACATTATTTCCCTGAATCGGACTTTAATATTGTGGAATGCGGTTCTGAAAATATTAAGATCACAACGCAAGAGGACTTTTATTTAGCTAAGGCTATGTTCTCTTTAGAAGAAGATGAGCAACTTTATGGTTTTAAACGTGGTGATGAGAAAAAATAATGAAAGATCTAGTTTTAAAAGAAGATTTAGAATTTCTTTCAGATAAGGTTTTCAAAGAAGGAAAATTTAATCGTTCAACAGTATTAGTCACTGGCGCGACAGGTCTTGTTGGCTCCTTAATCGTAAAAAGCATGCTATATGCTAACCAGGTATTAAATGCTCAGATTACAGTTTTAGCTAGTGTCCGAAATTTAGAAAAAGCAACAGATACGTTTGCTGATTTTTCAAATGAAAGTTTAATATTTGTGACAGATAGTTTGTTATCGCCCTTATATTTTGATCAAAATATTGACTTTATTGTACATGCTGCAAGTATTACTGCTTCAAAAGAAATGGTAGAAAATCCAACAGGTGTACTATTAACCGCATTTGAAAGTACAAGGAATTTACTGGAATATGTGAAGGCACATCCAAGTTGTAAGATGGTTTATATTTCTTCAATGGAATATTATGGTCAGGTTACGGATGATTATACTAATGTTACTGAAGATAAATTAGGTTATATTGATCTTAGTAAACCACGTAGTTGCTACCCTGAAAGTAAGCGAGTTTGCGAGACACTATGCAATGCTTATGTAGTGCAATATAATCTGAATGTGTGTAGTGCAAGGCTTGCTCAAACATTTGGAGCAGGTGTACCTCTTTCTGATAACCGTGTATTTGCACAATTTGCAAAAAGTGCACTCAATAAAATGGATATTATTTTACATACTATGGGGCAATCTGAAGGTAATTATTGTTATACAGCAGATGCGGTGTATGGTATTTTTTTGCTTTTGCAAAAAGGCGAGAAAGGTCAAAGTTATAATGTTGCTCGCAATCATAGCACTATTTTAAATATGGCAAAAATGGTTGCAGATAAAATTGGTAATAATCAAATTAAAGCAGAAGTTCATATTCCTGAAAATTTAGGTAGTCTGGGATATGCTCCAGATGTTAAATTAAAATTAAATTCAGATAAACTTAAAGCATTAGGTTGGCAACCAGAAACGGATCTTGAGAATATGTTTAAACGCATGATTAGCAGTTGGGAATTACAGGAATAATAAAATGAAAAAATATGATTATCTTATTGTTGGAGCTGGTCTTTTCGGATCAATCTTTGCTCATGAGGCAGCTAAACGTGGTAAAAAATGTTTAGTGATCGAAAAACGAGATCACATTGGTGGAAACTGCTATACCCAAAATATCGAAGGTATCAATGTGCATAAATATGGTGCGCATATTTTCCATACTAGTAATAAAGTAGTTTGGAACTATATTCAACAATTTGCTGAATTTAACCGTTTTACCAATTCACCCGTTGCACGCTATAAAGATGAACTCTATAGCTTGCCATTCAATATGCTAACCTTCAATAAAATGTGGGGGGTAATTACTCCACAAGAAGCAGAGGAAAAAATCAAAGAACAGATTACAAAAGAAAATATTGCGGCTCCTAAAAATTTAGAAGAGCAAGCGATTTCACTTGTTGGTCGTGATATTTACGAAAAATTAATCAAAGGTTATACAGAAAAACAATGGGGGCGTAAATGTACGGAACTTCCTGCATTTATTATTAAACGTTTACCTGTGCGTTATACCTACGATAACAACTATTTCTATGATACTTATCAAGGTATTCCTATTGGTGGATACACAGAGATTTTTGAAAAAATGTTAGACGGTATTGAGGTTAAACTGAGTGTAGATTTTTTTGCAGGTCGTGAATATTACGAAAGTATAGCTGATAAAATCGTGTTTACAGGAATGATTGATGAGTACTTTGGGTATCAATTCGGTAAATTAGAATATCGAAGTTTGAATTTTGATAATGAAGTATTAGATATGCCAAATTATCAAGGTAATGCAGTTGTGAACTATACTGAAAATGAAGTCCCTTATACACGTATAATTGAACATAAGCACTTTGAATATGGTATGCAAGATAAGACAGTGATTACACGTGAGTATTCAAAAGAATATCAAGAGGGAGATGAACCTTATTACCCAATTAATGATCAGCGTAATAACGAATTATATTCAAAATATAAAGCATTAGCAGATAATGTATCAAATGTTATTTTTGGAGGTCGTTTAGCTCAGTATAAATATTTTGATATGCATAATATTATTGCTGAAGCCTTGGGATGTGTAGCTAAAGATTTAGATTAGATAAGGAGTGATATGCATAGAATAACATTATCAAAAATATTTCTTTGGTTTGGTGATTTTTTTGCTTTTTTTTCCTCTTTTTTTATTTCATTGATGTTATTACCTTTAATTAATAGCAATCAGCCTCTTTTCCCAAAAGAGGAGGTGGATGAGTATATTTTTATTCATCTAGTGATTTCTCTTGGCTGTGTATGCTGGTTTTGGATTCGTTTACGCCACTACACATATAGAAAACCTTTTTGGTTTGAGCTTAAAGAAATACTTCGAACTTTGGTTATATTTTTTATTATAGAGCTAGCAATTATAGCTTTCTCCAAACTTTATGTATCTAGAACATTGTGGGTGTTAACTTGGTTTGGAGCAGTAGTTTTAGTACCTATAGTTAGAATTTGTTTAAAAAAATTACTTTTAAAATTAAATTTATACCAAAAAGATACCGTTATTATTGGTAGTGGGCGAAATGCTAAAGATGTATATAAAGCATTAGCTGATGAATCTTATTTAGGTTTTAGTCTGTGCTATTTTGTTTTATCGGATCTTATTCCAGAAGATGGTATAGATGAAATTAAAGTCATTGATGCAAAGAATAAGGATATTATTTCACTTCTGCAACTAGATCCTAAGACAGTTCAGTTCATATTAGCTTTAGATGACGAGATATTGCTGGATTCTTGGTTGAGATATTTAGCTTCGAATAAATGTCGTTCAGTTTCGGTTATTCCTAATATTAGGGGAATACCATTGTATGGTACAGATATGTCTTTCTTATTCAGCCATGAAATGTTGCTGTTGAGAGTCAATAATAATCTTGCAAAACGTTCCTCTCGTATTCTAAAAAGAACAATGGATATTGCCGGTTCTTTAGCCATTATTACTTTGCTTTCTCCTGTATTGCTTTATCTTTATTTTTCAGTAAAAAAAGATGGTGGAAATGCTATTTATGGACATCCTAGAATTGGTCGTAATGGAAAGACGTTTAACTGCTTAAAATTTAGATCAATGGTAGTGAACTCTAAAGAAGTGCTAGATGAATTGCTAAGAACAGATCCTGAAGCGAAAGCAGAATGGGAAAAAGATTTTAAATTAAAGAATGATCCCCGTATTACTAAAATTGGTGCTTTTATTCGTAAGACAAGTTTAGATGAATTACCTCAACTCTTTAATGTTTTAAAAGGTGAAATGAGTTTAGTTGGTCCTCGCCCTATTGTAGCTGAGGAGTTAGAACGTTATCAGGATGATGTTGAGTATTACCTTATGGCTAAACCAGGAATGACAGGGTTATGGCAAGTAAGTGGTCGTAATGATGTAGATTATAGCACTCGCGTTTATTTTGATTCCTGGTATGTGAAAAATTGGTCACTTTGGAATGATATTGCAATCTTGTTTAAGACTATTAATGTGGTTTTAAAAAGAGATGGAGCTTATTGATAGGAAAGATAATATGAAAATTAATATAGTTCATGTGTTAAGTGCAATATTTAGTTTAATACTTATAACAAGTTTCTTATTCTTAAATGAGATAGTGCCTTTTGGAAATTATACTTTAGCAACTATGGATGCAGATATTCAGTATCTTGATCTTTTTGCATATTTGCAAGAGCTATTATCTGGTAGTAAAAGCATAGGCTATGATTTTTCTAAAGGGTTAGGAGGGAATAATTTTGCTATCTTTTCATATTATTTAGCATCACCTATTAATTTATTAGTTATATTTTTCAATAAATCGGAACTACATAAATTCTTTTCTTTAGCATTTACGATTAAAATTGTCTTAGCTACAGTTACGAGTTCTATCTTTCTCTGTAATAGGTTTGGGAATCTAAAAGCTATATATGCTATTTTGCTTTCTGCTGGTTACGCATTTTCTCAATATACTATTTTGCAGGCTAGTAATATTATGTGGTTAGATGGTGTTTATATGTTACCGCTAGTTTTGTTAGGTATATATAGAATCATTCATCATAAAAAGCCTGGATTATTAGCAATTGCGATTGCTATATCAATGATCTTTAACTGGTATAGCGGGGTAATCAATTGCTTGTTTTCTGTTATATGGTTATTATTTGAGATTTCATTCCACAGTAAAAGCTTAAGAAATAATATTCTCATTATTATTCGATATTCTTCAGAAGTGTTAGTAGGGTTACTACTTTGTGCAGTAGTTTTTTTACCAACGTATATAGAATTACAGAATGGAAAAGGTGGATTAGATCTTTGGCTTATTAATATCGATTTTTCTGGAAATATTATTAATTTGTTACAAGGTATCATTATTGGAGCAAAAGAATCAAGGGGTAATCTATCTCTATTTTCTGGGACTATAGCTCTTATTGGTATCTGTGTATATTTTGTTAGTAGTAGTTTTTCATCTAATAAAAAGGATAGTTTAGTATTATTATTATTTCTAGTTACCATTCTACTTTATTATTGGAATCCGTTAATCTTAGTTTTCTCAGTCTTTAAAAAAGTAGATAGCTATTGGTATAGATACAGTTATTTGGCTCATTTTGTTTATATATTTGTGGCAGCCTATGCTCTTGCTACTCATAAGTTAATAGATAACTTATCTAAGCTAATTAGAGTTAGCGTTTTGTTATTCTTAGTTATGCTCTTCATTGCATATGTCAAAGATAGTCAGTATTCTTTGATCTATTTGGGTGCTTTTATTTATTTTATACTTTTGGGGTTGCTATGGCTTGCAGAGAATAATAAATATTTAAATCGATTATGTTATGTATTTATTTTTGCCATCTCTTTTGGGGAATTATACGGTAATGCTGTATACATAAAAAATATAAGAAATGATGTTTCTAATTTTATTATATATACCAATAATCAAGAAAAGCTAATTAGTTCTTTAAAAGCTAAAGATTCATCATTCTATCGTGTTTCACAAATAAAGAACAGAAAAACTAAGAATGATAACACTACAGCATATTATCTTGATTCATTTTCATATGGGTATGCCGGGGTTAATACATATACATCATCATCGGATAAACAACAGTTAGAGTTGTTAAATAGTCTTGGTTATCCTCAATATGCTGGAACACTTAATGTAGTAAATACATCAATATTACCAGTAGACTCATTGCTTGGGGTTAAATATATATTGTCAGATAAGACCATTAATGGTTTGATTAAAATGGATGATAATTATGGAGATAAGTCTATATATGTAAATCCATATGTCTTGCCATTAGGTATTACATATTCTAGAGATAGCGCTTTGTATCATGGAGAATTTTCTAGAAACCCATTTAATAATGTAAATGATATTTATAGTTATCTTTTAGGGAGAAAGGTATCTATCTTTAAAAAAATGAATCATGAGATTGTTAATAAAATTGGTTATGTAGATATATTATTTAATCAAAATAAATCAGATAATATTTATGGATACATAGATACTAAAAGAAATATTAATAGTAAATTATACTTGAATGATAAATTTTTAACTGGATATTCTAAGTGGCTCGCTCCAAGAGTTATATATCTAGGTGATGAAAGAGAAAACCGCCTACGTTTATTGTTAGATAATGCAACAATAAAAGATGTCTCCACCATTGAAATTTATAGTTTGGATTTAGATTTATTTAATTCAGTAATTTCTGAATTGCGTAGTAAGAATATAATTAAGAAGTCTCATATAGATGATGGTAATGTAAAATTTTACACAGATTTAATTAAGGAAAATTATTCTCTTCTAATAACTATACCTCATTCCTCAGGCTGGGAGTTTAAGATAAATGGGGAGAGTGTTATTCCTAATATAATTTATAATTCATTCATATCATTTGATTTGGTGGCTGGTAAAGAATATGTTATAGAAATGAATTATTCTATTCCTAAATTGTATTTAGGGGTATTTTTATCTTTAATAGGTTTGTTATTTCTAGTGTATTTTCTTATTAGAGGTAATTATGTTAAAAAAACAAATTGTTAGCTATTCATTGGTTGGTGTATTAAATACATTAGTACATGCATGCGTTTTTTTTGTTGCCATTAAAGTTTTGGGAGTGCAATCTATAAGTAATGTAATCGCATTTTTATGTGCTGTGACTTTTTCTTTTTTTATGAATGCTCGTTTTACATTTAAGAAAAATAGTACTTATATGCGTATAGTATGGTATATGATTTTGATGGGAGCTTTAAATTTTATGATTGGATACATTTCTGATTTAAGTGAATTACCAGCATTATTTACACTGGTTATTTCATTTGTAGTAGGCCCAGTTCTAGGATTTATTTTCTCAAAATATTTAGTTTTTAAAGGGTAGTTTATGAAAATTTCATTAGTTGTTCCTTGCTTTAATGAAGAGCAGACAATTCCATTATTTTGGAAAGCAGTTTTTCAACATCAAATTTATTCAGAATATAATATTGAGGTCGTATTTATTGATGATGGTAGTACAGATAGTACGAGTACGATACTTAGAAACTTAGAGAGAGATAATAAAAAACATATAAAAGTACTTTCATTTTCTAGAAATTTTGGAAAAGAGTCGGCTCTATTTGCAGGTATTGATTATTCAACAGGCGATGTTGTGATTCCAATTGATGTAGATTTACAACATCCATTAGATGTTATTCCTCAAATGATAGAGAAATATCATGAGGGTTTTGATGTCGTTTTAGCTAAATGTCAAGAGAAAGACTCATATAGTTTTCTGAGAAGAAAGACTTCTCAGTGGTTTTATAAATTTCACAATAGAATATCATCTTTAAAAATTGAAGAAAACGTAGGTGATTTTCGTCTTATGTCCAGAGAAGTAATTGAAGCAATTAAGCAATTGCCTGAGCGTCAATTATTTATGAAGGGGATTTATGCATGGGTTGGCTTTTCATCAACAGTAATTAATTATGATATTGAAGAAAGAACAGCTGGTTCAAGTAGATTCAATGGATGGAAATTATGGAATCTCGCTCTGGAAGGTATAACATCTTTTAGTACAGTCCCTTTGCGTGTTTGGAGTTATGTTGGTGGTGTAATATCTCTCTTTAGTTTCTTATATGGAGTATATTTAATACTAAGTAAGCTATTTTGGGGTAATCCTGTTCCTGGCTATCCGTCTATAATGGTTGCAGTATTATTCTTAGGAGGAGTTCAGTTAGTAGGCATAGGAGTATTGGGGGAGTACATTGGACGAATTTACTTAGAATCTAAGCAACGGCCTAGATATATTTTAAAGAAAAATAAAGCTAATTGTAAATGATATGCGAGTCCTCATCACTGGCGGTTCTGGCTTCATCGGTTCCGCCCTTATTCGATATATCATTAATCAGACTCAAGATTCTGTTATCAATATTGATAAGCTGACCTATGCGGCAAATCAATCAGCCTTGAAAGGGGTAGAAAATAATCCTAGGTATGCTTTTGAGCAAATTGATATTTGTGATCTTAAGGCGATAAAAAGCGTTTTCGAGAAATATCAGCCGGATGCAGTGATGCATTTAGCGGCAGAAAGTCATGTCGATCGTTCTATTACGGGAGCGGCTGATTTTATTCAAACCAATATTGTTGGCACTTATACGTTGTTAGAAGTTGCTAAGAATTATTGGCATACCTTAGACGAGGCTAAAAAATCTGCCTTTCGATTCCACCATATTTCTACAGATGAAGTGTATGGGGATTTATCCTTTTCTGAACCAGCCTTTACTGAACATTCCCCTTATCATCCGAGTAGCCCTTATTCAGCCTCAAAAGCGGCGAGTGATCATTTGGTGCACGCTTGGCATCGCACTTATGGTTTGCCGGTGATTATCACAAACAGTTCCAATAACTATGGAGCTTATCAACACGCTGAAAAGCTTATTCCTTTAATGATTTCAAATGCTGTGATGGGAAAGAATTTGCCAATTTATGGTGATGGGCAGCAGACTCGTGATTGGTTATTTGTGGAAGATCATGTTCAAGCCTTATATTTAGTTTTAACAAAAGGTCGAGTCGGGGAAAGCTATAATATTGGCGGAAATTGTGAAAAAACGAACCTTGAAGTAGTTAAAATGATTTGTAAGCTACTCGAAGAACTTGCGCCAAATAAGCCTAATTACATTCAGTATTACCAAGATTTAATGACTTTTGTAAAAGACCGACCTGGTCACGATGTGCGATATTCATTGGATTGTTCTAAAATTCATGCAGAATTAGGTTGGCAACCAAAAATAACCTTTGAACAAGGACTTCGTAAAACAGTAGAATGGTATTTATCGGATAATTATTATGCTAAATAGGTTGCCTAATTAAATAAACGAACTACATCTCTAGATAGGTACTATTTGGATAGTAAGCTTGTAATCCAGTAAAATAGAGTGATTACATATTGCTTATATTATTTCTATGAGTATCTTTATTTATATTCCTCCCATTATATTCAAAATTCTCTTATCTGATATCTGATACTTCGTCCCTAACTGCTGTGCAAATAAACTCACACGCAATTCCTCAATCATATAGCGAATTTCTGCAATTTCATCGGAAATTGGTTTAGATTTTGGCAGTTTGGCAAGAAGTTGTTGGTAGGCTTGTTGTACTTGTTCCACGCGTAGCATCGCTGCACGATCACGGTTTACATCTTGAGCCAGTTTATCAATACGTTTATCAACGGCTTGTAGATAGCGTTGTAAATCAGGTAGGCGATCATAACCGCTCTTTTGTACAAAACCTTGATACACCAAGCCTGAAAGTTGTGATTTGATGTCGGACAATGCGAATGCCATGGTGAAATCCATTTTGCCTTTTAAACGTTGGTTTAAGGCATGATTAAGGGATAGGATTTGCTCCACTTTCTGCGCAATATCCACGGTCACTTCGTTAAGGTTTTCTCGTACAAAATCACGTAATTTTTCAAAGCCTGCTTCATTCCAAACAAAACCGCTAAAATCGGCAATCAGTTTATCCACGGAACAAGCGATACAGTCATCAATCAAATCTAACACGCGACCGAATGGTGTAAAATACAGCCCCAATTTAGCTTTATTCGGCAATTTTTCATGCAGATACTTAATTGGTGATGGCACATTGAGTAACAACAATCGACGCAAACCTTCTTGCATCGCCACCGCTTGCTCAAACTCTGTTTCAAACAGTTTGATACCTACGGCATCTTTTTCATCTACGATGGCTGGGAAAGCTTTGACGCTGAAACCACGTTGTTTTTGTTCGTAACATTGTGGTAAATCTGCAAAGCTCCAAATATGTAGCCCGCTTTGCTCAATGCCATCATCTGCCACAGCAGAAATACTTTCCTGTACACGATCTTTTAAGTTGAATTTCAGCTCATCCAAATTCATGGATTCAGCAATTTTCTTGCCATTTTCATCCACCACACGAAAAGTCATTTTCAAATGGCTTGGAATTTGTTCCCAATTCCAATGTTCCGCTTCTACGGTAACGCCCGTCATGCGGCGCAATTCATAAATCAACGTATCCAACAACGGTTTTTCTAACGGCACGGCGCGCCCTAAAAAGGCTTGAGCATAATTGGGTGCCGGCACAAAATTACGGCGATAAGATTTCGGCAGAGACTTAATCAGCGCAATCACCAGTTCTTCCCTCAAGCCCGGAATTTGCCAGTCAAACCCTATCATTTCCACTTGATTGAGCAATGGCAACGGAATATGCACAGTCACCCCGTCCGCATCGGTACCTGGTTCAAATTGATACGTCAGTTTGAGTTTTAAATTACCTTGATGCCAGAAATTCGGGAAATCCAGCTTGCTCACTTGTTCCGCATCATCATTAATCAAGAATGAACGTTCAAAATTAAGTAATTCAGGATCTTTTTGCTGTGTCTTTTTCCACCACGTATCAAAATGTTTTTGGGAAACCACTTCCGTGCCAATACGCTGATCGTAAAATTCAAAAAGCGTACGGTCATCCACCAAAATATCACGGCGGCGGCTTTTGTGTTCCAATTCCTCTACTTCTCGAACGAGTCGTTGATTTTCTTTGAAGAATTTATGTTTGGTATTCCAATCCCCTTCCACTAAGGCAGATTGAATAAAGATCTCGCGGCTTACCGTCGGATCAATAGAACCGTAATTCACTGGTCGTGCAGCCACAATCGGCACACCGTAAAGCGTGACTTTTTCATCGGCAATTACCGCCCCACGGGATTTCGACCAACGCGGTTCTGAATAGGATTTTTTAATTAGATGCTCGGCAAGTGGTTCGATCCATTCTGGCTTGATTTCCGCCACCATACGCCCCCATAGCTTGGAGGTTTCCACTAACTCTGCCGCCATCACCCATTTCGGTTGTTTCTTGAAAAGCACAGAATTGGGGAAAATTGCAAAATGGGCATTACGTGCGCCAAGATATTGTTGTTTCTCCGCTTCTTTTAAACCGATATGAGAAAGCAAGCCGCTTAAAAGTGCGGTATGAATTTGCTGATATTCTGCTTTTTCGGAATTAATCGGCAAGCCCATTTCGCGCACAGCTAAACGAATTTGATGATAAATATCCTGCCATTCGCGAATGCGTAAATAATTTAAGAAATCTTTTTGGCACTGACGACGGAATTGGTTTTTACTTAATTCTTTTTGTTGTTCTTGTAGGTAACGCCAAAGATTGAGGAAAGCCAAGAAATCCGATTTTTTATCGGCAAAAAGACGATGTTTTTCATCGGAAGCTTGTTGTTTTTCTTGTGGACGCTCTCGAGGATCTTGAATAGACAATGCGGCAACAATAATCATCACTTCATGCAACGCACCTTGTGAAACAGCGGTCAGCAACATCTTCGCTAAACGTGGATCCACAGGGAGTTGCGATAATTGACGACCTACAGCCGTTAATTGACGTTTCTCGCCCGCTTTGGTGCGAACCATTTCAAACGCACCCAATTCTTCCAACAGTTTTATCCCATCTTGAATATGGCGTTTATCTGGCGCATCAACAAATGGGAAAGCTTCAATATCATCCAAACCCAATGCTGTCATTTGCAAAATAACGGAGGCTAAATTGGTGCGTAGAATTTCAGGATCGGTAAACTCTGGACGAGAATTAAAATCCTCTTCCGAATATAAACGAATACAAATCCCTTCGCTCACACGACCACAACGACCTTTACGCTGATTAGCGGATGCCTGTGAGATAGGTTCAATCGGTAAACGTTGTACTTTGGTGCGATAGCTATAACGGGAAATGCGTGCGGTACCTGGGTCAATCACATATTTAATGCCCGGCACGGTCAATGAAGTTTCCGCTACGTTGGTCGCCAACACGATGCGATTTAAACCGCTAGGATGAAAAATTTTATTCTGTTCTTGCGCAGACAAGCGAGCAAAGAGCGGTAGAATTTCCGTGTGTTTTAGATTCTGTTTTTGTAAAGCTTCAGCGGTATCACGAATTTCACGCTCACCGTTCATAAAGATCAAAATATCACCTCGGCCTTCTGCTTGCAGTTCATCCACTGCGTTGAGAATGCCTTGTAGCTGATCTTGGTCGTCTTCTTCCACTACGGGACGATAACGCACTTCAACAGGATAGGTTCTACCTGAGACTTCAATAATTGGGGCATTGTTGAAATGTTTGGAAAAACGTTCCACATCAATGGTCGCAGAGGTAATGATAAGTTTTAAATCACGACGACGTGGTAAAAGCTGTTTCAGATAACCGAGAATAAAATCGTTATTTAGGCTACGTTCGTGCGCTTCATCGATAATCAAACAAGAATATTGGTTGAGGAAACGATCGTTTTGAATTTCCGCTAACAGGATCCCGTCTGTCATCAACTTGATTTGTGTATCATCACTGATTTGATCGTTAAAACGAACCTTATAACCAACTAAACCGCCAAGCTCCGTTTCCAGTTCTTCCGCAATACGCGCAGCCACAGAACGCGCGGCAATACGGCGTGGTTGAGTATGACCAATCATGCCCAAATTGCCAAAACCTAATTCGAAACACATTTTCGGCAATTGGGTGGTTTTACCTGAACCAGTTTCCCCTGCCACCACGATGACCTGATATTCAGAAAGCAGTTTTTGAATTTCTGCTTTACGTTGGCTAACGGGCAGGCTTTCTGGAAAAATGATGGGATTTTTAACCGCACTTTTACGATTTTCTACACGTAATTGAGCCTGTTCAATCTGCAGCTGGATTTCTGTAACAACGGCTTGTTGGGCCTCTTGACTTTTAATTTTTCCAATACCATGAATGCGGGCGGATAAGCGACGTTGATCCACCTGCATGATGTCATTTAATTGAGAAAAAAGAGATTGCTGTAAAGGTGTTAATGCGTGTTTTACCGATCTGTTTTTCATAGCGATTTATTTTTGAAACTTCCGTAAGCTAAGCTAATCCATCCGATTAAAAATAAAGTTCCGCCAATAGGCGTAATCCATACTATTACATTGCTTGCTCCGAAAGCGAGGGCGTATAAACTTCCACTAAATAATAAGGTTCCAATTAACCAAGAAGACATGGATAATCGGGCGAATTTTTTGTCACGTAAAGCAGATAATGCAACGGCAAGTACTGTAATAGTATGGAACATTTGATATTTTAAACCCGTATCAATCCATGATAATGCTTTGGCTTCTAATACATGGCTTAAGCCATGAGCTGCAAATGCGCCTAGTGCGACGCAGAAGAATCCGCTTAAAGCGGCAAGAGTAAGGTATTTGTTTTTCATTTAAATTTTCCCTAAAAGTAAAGCTAATATACCTGCAGCAATAAGTGGACCAACGGGTATGCCACCAAAGAAAGATACGCCGATAACCGTACCAATCATAAGCCCTGTGACGAGAACGGGTTGATTTGTCATTAGGTCAACACCTTGGCCTGCAAGCCAGGCTACAAAAATACCAACGCCGATAGAGGAAAACATTTTCCAGTGAATAAAGGCAGAAAGTTCAGGCAATGGAATTTTCCCTGACACTAAAGGGCTGAGGACACCGAGGGTTAAAACCATAATTCCCAGTTTTAAACCATATTGATCGATCCAAGGAATATACTGTGATAAAAAAGTTTGCTGCATAATGAGCAAGACGGTAGCAGAAATTGTGATTGCGCTATTATGGCTGAGTAATCCGAGAATAATTAAAATCACCAATAATAAGGTGACGATATTAAATTGTAACGTCATAAGTAAAAGTGCGGTTAAAAGTGGTGAAGAATTATAGCAAGTTTAGATAATTGATGTGTTCTTTATTTCAATAAAACAGGCTAAAATACAAGCTACATTTCAGTTTTATTGAGCGTTTTTATGTCGAATACTATTGAGCATCTAGCTAACCATGAACTCATCAAAACCGTTATTTTACTCGCTTCCAGTGTAACCATTGTACCACTATTTAAACACCTTGGTCTTGGTAGTGTGTTAGGTTATTTGGTGGCTGGTTGTCTAATTGGGCCTTCTGTATTTGGCATAATTCAAGATCCTGCTGCAGTGGTGCATTTGGCTGAACTTGGTGTGGTAATGTTTTTATTTATTATTGGTCTTGAAATGCACCCTGAACGCCTTTGGGCAATGAGAAAAGCAATTTTTGTACGTGGTTTTTTGCAAGTGGGATGCTGTGGTGCATTACTTACTTTAGCTGGAATTTATTTGCTCGATTTACCGAAAGAAGTCGCGTTTATAGCAGGCATGGGATTTACACTTTCTTCAACTGCTATTGTGATGCAAACTTTGGAAGAACGTTGTATTACCAGCACATCTAAAGGTCAGCGAATTATTTCGACTTTAATTTTTGAAGATATTGCTATTGTACCATTATTGGCATCAGTGGCGTTTCTTGCGCCTCATTCTGAAGAAAGCACTCATACCGATTGGATGTCAATCGGCATCGCATTAGGCGCGGTAATCGGCTTGATTGTTGCGGGTAAATGGTTAATGAATCCGTTATTCCGATTAATTTCTAAAGCACATATTCGCGAGATGATGACAGCAGCCGCTTTATTAGTTGTACTTGGCGCGGCATTAGCCATGGAAATAGGTGGACTTTCAATGGCAATGGGGGCATTTGTAGCGGGCGTTATGCTGTCAGAGTCTTCGTTCCGCCATCAATTAGAAGCGGATATCGAGCCATTTCGTGGTTTATTGCTTGGCCTGTTTTTTATGGGCGTGGGGATGTCATTGGATTTGATGTTAGTGTTTAATCACTGGTTATTACTACTCGGAATTGTATTTCTTTACATTATTGGCAAAGGGCTTTCCGTTTATGTCGTTGCCCGAATCACTCGCTTAGAACATAGAGAAGCAGTAGGAAGAATGTCACTCTTGGCGCACGGTGGTGAATTTGCTTTCGTACTTTTCTCTGCCGCAACAACAGCAGGCGTAATGAGCAACCATGAAAACGCTACTTTTACTGCAGCGGTAATTATTTCCATGTTGTTTTCTCCATTTATTACACAAATTACTCGTAAATTAGCGCAATGTGGAGAGAGAAAATCGGCGACTCAACCAGATACGAGCGATCTGTCGCCTATTGATGATTTAGAAGATAACGTGCTTGTAATTGGTTTTGGGCGTTTTAGCCAGATCGTATGTCAAACATTATTAATCCGTGGCATCAGCGTTTCAGTGATTGATCGTAATATAGAAAATATCCGTGCTGCGGCAAAATTTGGTTTTAAAGTCTATTATGGTGATGGTATTCGTTTGGATGTACTTTACGCCGCTGGAATTGAAAAAGCTAAATGTGTGGTGATTGGTATTAATGATACAGATCGCATTGAAACGATTGTGAGCCAACTTAAAGGGGCTTATCCAAACTTGCCGATTTTAACCCGCACTTATGATAGAAAAACGACCGTGAGCCTAATTAAGCAAGATGTGGACTTTATTGTGCGTGAAACTTTTGAATCCGCCATTGCGCTTAGCCAAGCAACATTGATGAAACTTGGCATTGATAAGATTGAGGCTGATGAAGTCATTAAAGAAGTGCGAGCATTGGATCAAGAACGTCTAAATGAGGAAGTTCTGCATGGTTTTTCTAATGAAATTGTGAAAAAGTATTGGACGCCAAAACCTTTTATTAAACCTCATGCTGATGCTCAGGCTTTAAATGATGAAACGGCAGAATTGTTAATCGATGAGGATGATTTACATCAAGATAGAGAAGAAACAATACAGAAATAATTCATTTTTAATTTCTCAATAAAAAACTCGCCATACATATATGGCGAGTTTTGACATAAAGATATGTTAGCACTTTCATGCAACTAAAGTTTTGCTGAAAGCATGGTTTCCAATTTTTCTTGGTCAACAGCAAATTTGCGAATACCATCTGCTAATTTTTCTACTGCCATCGCATCGCTATTATGTTGCCAATAGAATTCAGCTTCAGTAAGAGGTTGTGGTTTCGCTTTTACTTCGCCTTTGTATTCTAGTTTACGTACAAGTGCGGTTGAATTTTCTTGTAATTCTTTCAGCAATGCCGGTGCAATGGTTAAACGATCGCAACCTGCAAGTTCAGTAATTTCGCCTACATTACGGAAGCTTGCGCCCATCACAACGGTGTTGTAGCCATATTCTTTGTAGTAATTATAGATTTTGGTAACAGAAATAACACCTGGGTCTTCTGCTGGCGCATATTCTTTTTTATCGGAGTTTGCTTTGTACCAGTCTAAAATACGGCCTACGAATGGAGAAATTAAGTAAACGCCTGCTTCTGCACAAGCACGAGCTTGAGCTTCAGAGAATAATAAGGTTAAGTTACAGTTGATGCCTTCTTTTTCAAGGATTTCTGCAGCACGAATTCCTTGCCATGTTGATGCAATTTTGATCAGAATGCGATCATTTGAAATACCAGCAGCATTGTAAAGTGCAATTAATTTACGTGCTTTTTCAACCGTTGCTTGCGTGTCATAAGAAAGACGGGCATCCACTTCAGTAGAAATACGTCCTGGAACGATTTTTAAAATTTCTAAACCAATGTTTACCGCTAATTTATCTTCTGCATCGATGAGTTGTTGGGATTTGTCATTGCTTTGTGCTTTCGCGTAAGAAACAGCTTCGTCAATAAGTGGTGAATATTGTGGTAGGGCAGATGCACTTAAAATTAAAGATGGGTTAGTTGTCGCATCTTGTGGTTGGTATTTTTTTATGGCCTCAATATCGCCAGTATCAGCAACCACAACGGTCATATTACGAAGTGAATCTAATTGAGTTGTCATCAGTCTCTCCTATTCAAATGAAATGGAATAAATAATCTCAGCTACGATAGCATAAATTTATGACGAAAAGGAAAAATTTTTCAATAGAAAAAATAGGTGCAGACATTGATCTGCACGGAAGATTTACATTTGAAGTTTATTTTTAAGTGTGGTTTCAATTTCATCTAACATAGCATAGCGTTTACGATACATTGAGCGTTTTTTACTTGGAACATCGTCTAGGTTTGTATCTCTAATAAGAGGTAACATCCAATAATTTTTTCGTTCACCACCAGCTTCTGAAAATATGGCGTCATAATCAACCACGAAATGTTTACTTTGAACAAAGCGAGACTTATTTTGGTATTTTTGAGGAATACCATAAAGTTTGTCATAGCCTAATATTTTTGTGAGCGATTTCATTATTTCAACCATTAGATAGGCTGGGCGTAATCCGTGGCAAGTTTTAGTGAGTTGTTTTACCATTTCTTTAGCGCCTTCAAAATTTGGGCCTTGCACAACAGCAATAAGCAATGCCTCCTCTAACTTCCCAAATGTGAGTAGATAAACTTCAGCATCAGTGGGTTTATAACGTAACTCTAATGTCCAAAAACCTTCCATGGGTTGGTGATTGCTTAGCATGAATAGCAATTCAAAATCAGGAATAATTTCACCAAAAGAAATGGGGGTTTCCAAAATAGAAGGAGATAGGTTTGATAATTTTTGTGGTACAAATAGAAAATTATCACAAATGGTTGATAAACGTTTTTGGGTATTGAAACGTTTATCTACAAAACGATGAACTAAGGGATAGCTATAATTGGGACGTTGTGTTAGCAAGCTAATCAGAACTGGAGTTTGATTAACGAAGGCTTCAAATTTTTTTATTGTTTGACAATGTAAGAGTGAACGAAGACGATAACGTAAACGTTTTGCTGCATAAGATTTATTAGGTCTATCAGGATAAATCAATTCGGCTTTAGGCCACTGATATAAGGTTGGTACAGTCATGTGGATTCCTTAAAAGTGCGGTCAAAAATAAATGATGAATACCGATCCGCAAAATGCAATGAATTTTGACATAATTTTGGAAATATTGCTATTTGATATGAAGTTTAGGAAAATCAAAAGCGGCCAGTTTTTGCTGACCGCTTTTTATCATGAGGGAATTATAAAATCTCTTTCGCTTTCTCTACCACGTTTTCAACAGTGAAACCAAAGAGTTTGAATAATTGATCAGCAGGTGCTGATTCGCCGAAGCTATTCATGCCTACCACATGACCTTCAAAGCCAACGTATTTATACCAGAAGTCGGCAATACCCGCTTCAATCGCAACACGTTTAGTTACTGCTGCAGGTAATACGCTTTCACGGTACGCTGCATCTTGTTTATCAAAACGGTTAGTGCTTGGCATAGAAACGACACGTACTTTTTTACCTTCACCGGTTAATACATCCGCTGCTTTCACTGCTAATTCCACTTCAGAACCTGTCGCGATGAAAATTAATTCAGGTGTACCTTCGCAGTCTTTTAATACATAAGCGCCACGTTTAACAGCATCTAATTGTGCAGAAGTACGGTCCATTTGTGCAAGATTTTGACGAGTGAAAATTAACGCACTTGGACCATCTTGACGTTCAACCGCTTGTTGCCATGCAATGGCTGATTCCACTTGGTCACATGGGCGCCATGTTTCAAGGTTTGGAATTAAGCGTAGTGATGCAGTTTGTTCCACAGGTTGGTGAGTTGGACCATCTTCACCTAAACCGATAGAGTCGTGAGTATAAACGAATAATGAGCGTTGTTTCATTAATGAAGCCATACGCACCGCATTGTGTGCATATTCGTAGAACATTAAGAAGGTTGCGCCGTAAGGAATGAAACCGCCGTGCAAGGCAATACCGTTCATAATGGCAGACATACCAAATTCACGAACACCGTAGTTGATGTAGTTACCACCTACGTTTTCATGCGCACGAATCGGTTTAGAACCACTCCATAACGTTAAGTTAGAGCTTGCTAAGTCTGCAGAACCACCTAAGAATTCAGGTAACACATGAGCATATGCTTCGATTGCATTTTGTGATGCTTTACGGCTTGCAATACTCGCTGGATTTGCTTGTAATTTTTCAATGAACGCTTTAGATTCTGCCGCCCAGTTTGCTGGTAATTCACCGTTTACACGACGTGTAAATTCTGCGGCAAGTTCTGGATATGCTTTTGCATAAGCAGCAAATTTTTCTTCCCAAGATTTTTCTGCTGCAGCTCCTTTCTCTTTTGCAGACCATTCAGCATAATATTCAGCCGGAATTTCAAATGGTGCGTAATCCCAGTTTAAGGCTTTGCGGGTCAATGCAATTTCTTCATCGCCTAATGGTGCACCGTGACAATCGTGTGACGCTGATTTATTTGGTGAACCGAAACCAATGATCGTTTTACAAATAATTAAAGTCGGTTTTTCTTTTTCTGATTGTGCAAGTACAACAGCCTGACGAATTTGTTCTGCATCATGGCCATCCACATTACGGATTACTTGCCAGCCATAAGCTTCAAAGCGTGCTGCGGTATCATCGCTGAACCAACCATCTACATGACCATCAATTGAAATGTTGTTGTCATCGTAGAATGCGATTAATTTACCTAGGCCTAATGTTCCTGCTAAAGAGCAAGCCTCGTGAGAAATCCCTTCCATTAAACAGCCATCGCCTAAGAACACGTAAGTGTGGTGATCAACGATTTCATGACCTTCACGGTTAAATTGACCTGCTAAGGTTTTCTCAGCAATCGCCATACCCACCGCATTAGTGATACCTTGGCCTAATGGACCTGTTGTGGTTTCAACACCTGGCGCATAACCATATTCTGGGTGACCTGGGGTTTTAGAATGTAATTGACGGAATTGTTTTAAATCTTCGATAGAAAGATCATAGCCAGTTAAATGTAAAAGGCTATAAATCAACATAGAACCATGGCCGTTAGAAAGTACAAAACGATCTCGGTCAGCCCATTTAGGATTGGTCGGATTGTGTTTTAAAAAGTCGCGCCATAATACTTCAGCGATATCCGCCATCCCCATTGGTGCACCTGGGTGACCAGATTTAGCTTTTTGCACAGCATCCATTGATAAGAAACGAATTGCATTGGCTAATTGTCTACGAGTTGCCATTTTGTTCTCCTGTTATAATTCGCTTTGAAAAAATAATCTTGCGCATTCTACCTTATTTCTGAAGGAAATTTAGCAAAAATCCGCACTCAATTTAATAGTTTGTGACAATAATCAAATTCTACGACGACGCTGGTGAAAACGCGTGCTACTCGATTTTACTTTCAAATTTACCGCACTTTTTTTCTCTTTAGATTTGCGGTAAGTCCGTCGATAGTGACTTAAAAAATAATGAATAGAGCTAGCCATCACCGCGCCAAGTAAAAAGACAATAATAAGCTCACCATATAATTGGTGAAAGATCTGATTAATTTTTGATTGGTTAGATTGCGTATATTGGGCATCAATGGTGACACGTAAAAATCCTTTAATGCCGCTTTGCGAGTAAAGTGGCTCTACAATTTGTTGATTGTTTGTATCGGGTGAATTGCCCATTTCGCGACTTTGAGCCAGTAATTTTCCTTCGCCATCATATAAGCTCGCATCTAAAATAAAGTCTTCTTTGACTATTTGATCAAGATTATCCGTTAATTGCTCTGTTTTGGCATTGTTTGTAAGTAAAACTGAAAATAAATTGGCTTGTTGACGAACTAAAATATGTGAGATATTCGCCACTTGGTTTACGCTCGCAAATTGAGAACTCAGCTTAAATTGTTTTACACCAAATAAGATAACGCCAAGTGCAGTTAGGCTTAGCACAATAATCGTTGCAAGCATGGTTGATTTGATTAGTTTTTCTTTAATTATTTGCACTTTTTCAACTCACATCGGTTAAAATCTTTTCAGTCGCCACAATTTACAGGATTTTTATGCAAATTCAACGTTTCAAAAGCATTACACAAAAATACCCACGATTTCCTACCGCACTTTTAGCTAATGAGGATCCTATACAGGATGGTGAACCTTTTATCCTATACGGCACAAAGTTGGACATGACTAAGCTGGAAAAATTTCAACAAAAGTGCGGTCAAAATTTCCAGATTTTTGATGTTTGGATTGTGGAACAAAATATTGTAGCCTTATTGAAAGGCCAGTGGTTTGTTGATTTCGTTAACTTTGCTCATGACCTTGAAGTAGATATTGCTAAATTAGATTTTAGCCCTAAATTGTCTCAAGCTGGGTTGTTGGTGATGGATATGGATTCTACCGCTATTCAAATTGAGTGTATTGATGAAATTGCGAAACTAGCAGGTGTTGGTGAACTTGTTTCTGCGATTACGGAAAGCGCAATGAGAGGTGAATTAGATTTCGAGCAAAGTTTGCGTCGTCGAGTGGGGACATTAAAAGGTGCGCCAGAAAGCATTTTGCAGCAAGTTAGAGAGCATTTACCGCTAATGCCTGGATTAGTTGAAACGATCCAAACCTTACAGAAATATGGTTGGAAAACCGCAATTGCTTCAGGCGGATTTACTTATTTTGCGGATTATTTGAAAGCCTTATTGCAGCTTGATTTTGCTGCATCCAATCAGTTTGATATTGAAGATGGAAAACTCACTGGCTTAGTTAAAGGCGATGTGGTTGATGCCCAATATAAAGCTAAAACATTACAACGTTTGTTAGAGGAATACAGTATTGATTCACAACATTCTATTGCTATTGGTGATGGTGCAAATGATTTGGCAATGATGAACGTAGCTGGGTTAGGTGTTGCGTTTCATGCTAAACCTAAAGTGCAACAACAAGCGCAAATTGTGGTAAACTTCGCCGACTTAACCGCACTTTTATGCCTTTTAAGTGCTAATGATAGAATTTAATAAAATGGGAGAAGACTATGCCATCTTTTGATATTGTTTCTGAAATCACTTTACACGAAGTCCGTAATGCCGTGGAAAATGCCAACCGTGTGCTTAGCACGCGTTATGATTTTCGTGGTGTAGAAGCGGTAATTGAATTAAATGAAAAAAATGAAACGATTAAAATTACCACAGAATCTGATTTCCAACTTGAACAATTAATTGAGATTTTAATTGGATCTTGTATTAAACGTGGTATTGAGCACAGCTCTTTAGATATTCCAGCAGAAAGCGAACACCACGGTAAACTTTATAGTAAAGAAATCAAACTTAAACAGGGGATTGAAACGGAGATGGCGAAGAAAATTACTAAATTAGTAAAAGATTCTAAAATCAAAGTTCAAACTCAAATTCAAGGTGAGCAAGTACGTGTGACAGGTAAGTCACGCGATGACTTACAGGCTGTCATTCAACTTGTTAAAGGCGCTGAATTAGGCCAACCATTCCAATTTAATAATTTTAGAGACTAGGATATAGTTATTGAGGTTTAAACTCATAGAAGTATGCAAAATTACCGCATATTTTTCAATGTATTATCGATGAGAAATAGTTAATGACAGAACAGGAAAAACATATTCAAGACAATGACAAGCTTTACCGTTATCTTTTCCAAAATCGTGCGGTTCGTGGGGAATGGGTTCGCTTAAATAAAACATTCACTGATACATTAAATACCCATCACTATCCGAAAGCAGTACAGGATTTATTGGGTGAAATGATGGTAGCGACTAATTTGCTTACTGCCACACTAAAATTTGACGGCAATATCACCGTACAAATTCAAGGCGATGGTCCATTACGCTTAGCATTAGTAAATGGCAATGATCAACAACAAATCCGCGCCCTTGCTCGAGTGGATGGCAACATCACTGAAAATATGAGTCTGCACAATATGATTGGCAAAGGCGTATTGGTCATTACTATTGCACCAAAAGAAGGAGAACGCTATCAAGGTGTAATTAGCCTGGATAAACCAACGATCACTGAATGCTTAGAAGATTATTTTGTACGCTCAGAACAGCTTCAAACTCAATTAATTATTCGTACTGGAGAATATGAAGGAAAGCCAGTGGCAGCAGGTATGTTATTACAAATTATGCCTGATGGTTCTGGTACACCAGAAGATTTTGAGCATTTAACTACGCTCGCAGCAACAGTAAAAGATGAAGAATTATTTGGTCTCCCTGCAGAAGAGTTACTCTATCGTTTATATCACGAAGAAACCGTCAATCTTTATCCAGCACAAGATGTACAATTTTTCTGTGGCTGCTCTGCAGAGCGTTCTGGTTCTGCATTACTGCTCATCTCCGATGAAGAAATTGACGAAATATTAGCCGAGCATAAAGGCAGTATTGATATGCAATGTGAGTGCTGTGGTACACACTACTTCTTTAATAAAGAAGCAATTGGAAAATTAAAATCAACAAAACTTTAAAAACAATCCCGACGCCATGTCGGGATTTTTGATCTATATCATAAATACACCTAAAAATAGGTAATAAAAAGCCATGATTTTTCAAAAATGAGATCTAGTTAACATTTTTTTGCATTGACATTCTTTAGAATAGGCGACAGTTAAATTTTAATCTTAAATATTAGAGGTGACTTATGACAGACTTAAACAAAGTAGTAAAAGAACTTGAAGCTCTAGGCATTTATGACGTAAAAGAAGTTGTCTACAATCCAAGCTACGAGCAATTGTTCGAAGAAGAAACCAATCCAGGTTTAGGAGGCTTTGAAAAAGGTACTTTAACTACGACTGGTGCAGTAGCTGTAGATACTGGTATCTTCACTGGCCGTTCACCAAAAGATAAATATATCGTGTTAGATGAAAAAACCAGAGATACTGTTTGGTGGACATCTGAAGCAGCGAAAAATGACAACAAACCAATGAACCAAGCTACATGGCAAAGCTTAAAAGACTTGGTAACTAACCAACTTTCTCGTAAACGCTTATTTGTGGTTGATGGTTTCTGTGGCGCTAGCGAACACGACCGTATTGCAGTACGTATTGTAACTGAAGTTGCATGGCAAGCACACTTTGTGAAAAACATGTTTATTCGCCCAACTGAAGAACAACTCAAAAATTTTGAACCAGATTTCGTTGTAATGAACGGTTCTAAAGTAACCAATCCAAACTGGAAAGAACAAGGTTTAAATTCAGAAAACTTCGTTGCTTTCAACTTAACTGAGCGCATTCAATTAATCGGTGGTACTTGGTACGGCGGTGAAATGAAAAAAGGTATGTTCTCAATGATGAACTACTTCCTACCACTTAAAGGTGTAGGTGCAATGCACTGCTCAGCTAACGTTGGTAAAGATGGCGATGTGGCAATCTTCTTCGGCTTATCTGGCACAGGTAAAACAACCCTCTCAACCGATCCAAAACGTGAATTAATCGGTGACGATGAACACGGTTGGGATGATGTTGGTATCTTTAACTTTGAAGGTGGTTGCTATGCGAAAACCATTCACCTTTCAGAAGAAAATGAACCAGATATTTACCGCGCTATCCGTCGCGACGCATTATTAGAAAACGTAGTTGTTCGTGCAGATGGTTCTGTTGATTTCGATGATGGTTCAAAAACAGAAAATACTCGCGTGTCTTACCCAATTTATCACATCGATAATATTGTAAAACCAGTTTCTCGTGCTGGTCACGCAACTAAAGTTATTTTCTTAACAGCAGATGCATTTGGCGTATTACCACCAGTATCTAAATTGACACCAGAACAAACTAAATACTACTTCTTATCTGGTTTCACTGCGAAATTAGCAGGTACTGAACGTGGTATTACTGAACCAACTCCAACTTTCTCAGCATGTTTCGGTGCTGCGTTCTTAACGCTTCATCCAACTCAATATGCAGAAGTGTTAGTAAAACGTATGCAAGCAGCAGGCGCTGAAGCTTACTTAGTGAATACTGGTTGGAATGGCACAGGCAAACGTATCTCAATCAAAGATACTCGCGGAATCATTGATGCAATCTTAGATGGCTCAATTGAAAAAGCTGAAATGGGCGAATTGCCAATCTTCAACTTAGCAATTCCTAAAGCATTACCAGGTGTAGATTCTGCAATCCTAGATCCTCGTGATACTTACGCAGATAAAGCACAATGGCAATCAAAAGCTGAAGACTTAGCAGGTCGTTTTGTGAAAAACTTTGTTAAATATGCCACTAACGAAGAAGGCAAAGCTTTAATTGCAGCTGGCCCTAAAGCGTAATTAAAAATACTAAAAATATTAACCGCACTTTGGGTGACTGAAGTGCGGTCATTTTTTATCTGTTTTTAAGCTGATAAATGTATTCAAAAATTGACAAAAATCCAGTAAAATCACTGCGTTTTAACTTTCGTCAATTAAAAGGACAATGCAATGCTTAACCAAATTAAAAAAGATACTCAAGATCGTATGGAAAAAAGCCTTGAAGCATTAAAAAGCCATATTTCGAAAATCCGTACCGGTCGTGCACAACCGAGTTTACTTGATGCAATTCAAGTTGAATATTATGGTGCAGCAACTCCACTTCGCCAATTAGCAAACGTAGTGGCAGAAGATGCGCGTACTTTAGCTGTAACTGTTTTTGATCGTTCTTTAATCTCAGCGGTAGAAAAAGCAATTTTAACCTCAGATTTAGGTTTAAATCCATCTTCAGCGGGTACCACAATCCGTGTTCCGCTTCCTCCATTAACAGAAGAACGCCGTCGCGATTTAATCAAAATTGTGAAAGGCGAAGGTGAACAAGGTAAAGTTGCGGTTCGTAATGTGCGTCGTGATGCGAATGATAAAATCAAAGCATTATTAAAAGACAAAGAAATCAGCGAAAACGAACAACATAAAGCAGAAGAAGAAATCCAAAAAATCACAGATATTTACATTAAAAAAGTAGATGAAGTATTAGCGGATAAAGAAAAAGAATTAATGGATTTCTAATCATCAAAAATGCGAAAGGCAGACAGTTTTGTCTGCCTTTATTTTATTAGGTATGCGGATTTAGACGTAGCAATAAAAATATAATCAACAAAAGTGCGGTAAAGATTCTATGCAAAAACAAAACATTGTCATTCTTGGTTCAACGGGATCAATCGGTAAGAGCACACTTTCTGTTATCGAAAATAACCCTCAGAAATATCATGCATTTGCACTCGTCGGCGGAAAAAATGTAGAAGCAATGTTTGAACAATGCATAAAATTCCGACCGCACTTTGCGGCTCTTGATGATGTAAATGCGGCTAAAATTTTACGTGAGAAATTAATTGCGTATCATATTCCAACGGAAGTATTAGCCGGACAACAAGCTATTTGTGAACTTGCAGCACATCCAGATGCCGATCAGATAATGGCATCTATTGTTGGTGCTGCAGGATTGTTACCAACTCTTTCAGCGGTTAAAGCGGGTAAACGGGTATTACTGGCAAATAAAGAATCATTGGTAACCTGCGGACAGCTTTTTATTGATGCCGTAAAAAACTATGGTGCGAAGCTTTTACCAGTAGATAGTGAACATAATGCTATTTTTCAATCATTACCGCCAGAAGCACAAGAAAAAATTGGTTTTTGCCCACTTTCTGAATTAGGTGTAAGTAAAATTATACTCACTGGGTCTGGCGGGCCATTCCGTTACACGTCACTCGAACAATTCACCAACATCACACCAGAACAAGCGGTTGCACACCCTAATTGGTCTATGGGTAAAAAAATCTCTGTCGATTCAGCTACCATGATGAATAAAGGCTTAGAATACATTGAGGCTCGTTGGCTTTTCAACGCAAGTGCGGAAGAAATGGAAGTCATTATTCATCCACAATCAATTATTCATTCTATGGTACGTTATGTTGACGGATCAGTGATTGCTCAAATGGGAAATCCAGATATGCGTACACCAATTGCAGAAACTATGGCATATCCTCACCGCACTTTTGCAGGAGTAGAACCTCTCGATTTCTTTAAAATCAAAGAACTGACGTTTATTGAACCTGATTTTAATCGCTATCCAAATTTAAAACTGGCTATTGATGCCTTTGCTGCGGGTCAATATGCGACAACAGCAATGAATGCAGCTAATGAAATTGCCGTACAAGCATTTTTAGATCGTCAAATTAGTTTTATGGATATTGCAAAAATTAATGAGCGTACTATTGAGAAGATTACACCGCAAACTATTCAATATGTTGAGGATGTATTGGAAGTTGATCATTTAGCGAGAAAGATTGCTGCAGAACTAATATAAAAGTGTGATGTTGCGTTTATATTCTTATTATGGATAGAGTTTGTTTATTACTAATAAAAAAGTACGGCAAAATATAGCCGTACTTTTTTTATTTACTTACTAGATAATGCTACCAAGTAAAACCGACCTTTAATGAAGCAAATTTCTGTGGTGCGACATCAGAGCCCTTAAGCATTCCAATATTCGTGCTTATATTCCACTGTTTCATTTGAGCATTAAAACCAAGTTCATGAGTAAAATAACGTCCGAATTGTTGTTTTAATGCAACATCATTGACACTTAATATACCATCAAGGGCAAGTTTTTGTTGAGTGGCATCATAGTAGTTGCTTGAGAAACTTGGGGTGAATTTTACACCATTTATATCAAACGTTTTATCTAACATTACACCAGCACGGTAAGTGGTTAAATGTAAGGGTTTACTGTTGATATTCGCGCCTGCTAATTGGTAGTTTGTGGTAGATAGACGGTAATAGCGCATACCAATTGAAGGTATGACATTAATTCCCCAGTCTAGAGAAACTCCAATATTTCCGCCTGCACTCAAAATATTACGGTGGAACGTTTTGTTTTCTTCGTCAAATTTTACATTGTTACGGCTGCGTCCATAACCTAAGTCAAAACTTGCAAAGACACCATTATTCCACTCGCCTTTAACAAAACCATTTATGCCTGTTAGTCGGCTTGTACCCGATACATTTTCATCAAACTCATTATTCGCACGAGAATGAGAAAGCACCGCACCAATTTGCATATTCGAATTTAATGTCTGAGCGACGCCAACTTGAGTCAATGTTAAATTTTGCTTATATGGACGATTATAGTCGGAACGATAAGTTCTCTGACTAGCTTCCGTATTCACCCAAACATTCGATTTATCTTGGCTTAATAAATGACGCTCTAAATTTCGTCCAATTTGTAATACCGAATTAACGTTTGCAGAAAGCTCTGATAAAGCCGTATTGGAATAACGACTGATTAATTGAGCCTGTACAGGTATTGCCACATTTTTAGGTATCTCACCTAAGAAATGATTAATATCACCTAAAGTTGTATAAGTATCTTCAAGCGCATTAACGAGAGAATGTATAGCTTGATCCAAATTTTCTTGCGCAAAATGAACCGCACTTTCATCACTAGATGCTTTAGCATGTTCTAATGCTTGTTGAGCAAACTCTACTTGCTCAATATTTGCATCAAGCTCCGCTTCAAAAGCCGCTAGATCACTATCATTTGCGACTTTAGCAACTTTTCGACATACATCAGATGAAAGCCCTTGGGCTGTGCAAAGTTTTTGCGCTTGCGCAATTTTATTTGCATAACCCACTTGTAAACGATTTAATTCTGCTTGCAAATTACCTTGTTGAGATGAAAGTGAATTAACTTCATTTTTTATCGAATTAACACCATTAAGTACCGAAGATACTTGTTGCGTATAATAATTTGCTTGAGAATTAAGGTTGCGATATTCATTACGTTGATTTTCTAATTTAGACTTATATTGCGTAAATTGCTCATATAATCGTCGACGTTTAATAAAACGGATACGAGGCGTACGATTGTATTCATTAAAAGCATTATCAATTTGATTATTGGTTTGGTTTATATCTGAAAGCAATCGTGCAACATGTGATTTATAAGTATTTTCTTTTGCTTTCACATCCTCGTATTGAGCATTTAATCGATTTAGCTCTTGTTGTTTTTGATTAAGTAATTGGTGCACTTTCTCAAATTCACGCTGACTATTTGCAATAAGTTGCTCGTTACCTTGAAAAGACTGTTCAGCCTCACGCAATGGGTTATATAGTCGATAGTCATTGTTGCGATTAGCTAGAATATAACGATATGCCCCTAAATCAATATAACCATTTTCAAGCGCAAAGCGAGCTTGCCCTATTCGCTGATTTGGATGATTTAATTTAACAAGGCTTAATGGATTTACTTCATTAGGTTCTTTACCCGTATTTTTTACAGAAAGGATATAAGAACCCGAGGCAAGCCCATTTACTGTAATATGATCGCCTCTACGTTCCGCCACATTCGTTAAGAAACGGAAGTGACCATTCCCTGTCAATTTGCCATTAATTGTTAACTCATTAAATTGAATCCAACCACGATAGTTTTTATTTACATCATCATAATTGGCATTTAATGTGATCTGGCTATTAGGTAAAAGCTCTAAATTTCCTACTGTACTATTTCCGTTGAGTGACCACTGGCTATTAGGTTGTAAGTAAATTTGTGTCGTAGGGGCTGCATTAATACGCCCAACTAAATGCGCTTTACCTAAATTAAGCTGGCTATTATTTTTTAAATCAATGTTACCGAATACAACTGTAACAGGCATACTATTAAAAGCTAAATGCCCTAAAGTCTTATTCTCAGAACAAGCTGTGTAACCTGTATAAGATGCACGAATGCATTCATTGGATTTACCTTGGGTAAAACCTAGCTGAATTTGGGCTTGATGTCGAGCGTTGAAATTTCCTTCTAGTAAGCTTACATTACGACTACTTTCTAGTTTTGCATTGCCTGAAACATTAAATTCACGCGCTTTGAATTGGCGATTAATCCAACTATTTTCATCTATAACTTCTTTTTTGTTTAAATGATCATAAGCGTGAGGAGTAGGAATGCCTGAAAGTACTAAGTGCCCTGCTGATACGTTTAAATTACCATTTAAATTCGTACCGCCGTTCAATACAAGCACACTATTGTAATAGTTAGGGTTGTAATTAAACGTTAACGCACCGTTATAACGTTGAGAATCATACTCGCCAAGGAAACCACTAAACGTATCTAAACGTTTTTTCGAATTTTCTTTTTCGACCGCGTTTCTTATAACTTTTTGTTTGTCGTTACCTAAAAATTCCCAATCATTGGCGGTTGTCATATCCAAAGGGAAATAAGCTCGAGGATTTTTCCCATCTTTTAGACGGAAATAATCTAATCGGTTATTTCTGTGGATGTTTTTATATTCATAAAGCGCAAATGAAGTGGTTGGTTCCTCTCCCCACTTTACCCATTCTATGTTTTGAGCTGTTACATCATTACGACCAATTACATTAATTTCAGCGGCGTAAGTGCGGTGATTATTGACAATTTTTGCACCGTCATCAGTATTTTGAATACGATGAAAAGTAAGCGAATTTCCATTAACATCTAATCGCCCACCTCGGAAACCAAAGTAAATATTGTCTGGATTGACCTGCTTATTATTGGCAAGAATAACCGTTCCTCGGCCACTTGTTATCCCAACTTGATTAAAAGCTTGCTGCTGTCCATTAAACGGCTTTTGATCAAGTACTACAGTTCCATCGCCTACACTAATATCACCTAGGTTTTTGCCTTGCCCATCAATATAAAGTGTGCCTGAACCTAATTTTGAAAGGCGGTCATTAATAGGATTTTTTACACGCCAATGAACTGTTTTATCACCGTTGACGACAATTCCCGCTCCTAGCCAAGTCGTATCATTATTTTCTGCGCGAACAATGGCATTTTGATTGAAGTATAAAGCCCCCGCACCTTGGTTAATACTATCTTTAAGGATTAGAGTTGAACCATCACCACCTTGGAAATGAATAGTCTTACCGTTATCTAAAGAAGGGCGTTGCGTATTTTGATCTAATGATTTTTTAGATGAACTTTCTAATGCTAAATGAATATTTTCAGTACCATTTTTTAATACACTATCGCCATTACCTAAATTCCACCATTGAATCTCTTTGGCACGAAATGGAATCTGAATCTCATCGTTCTGAAAAGCTTGTGCTATGACATCAGGTTGAATAATCGTATAAATGTTCTCTGTGCGATCATAATTTGCAAAAGTAGATAACACCGCTGCTAATACCCAGCGTTTCTCTTTAGCATCATAAGCAAATAGTGGTGAGCCACTATCACCAGGCAAACCATAAGTTGCTAATCCATCATAAATATCACCATTGAATAACACCCAATTATCCATTGATGAGCGCGGTGTAAGTGGTATACCACCTGTAAGATAGTTGTATGCTGAGGTTAAAGACGTTTTTTCCTTGCCATCTTTACTTCTTAAATATTGACGTCCAGAACCTACTCGTACAAAGTACGGATAACGATTTTTATCTAAAAAAGCGCCATTATGTGGCCCTGTTTTTTTAGCATTATCAAAAGCAATATTATTTAGAGGTATCGGTGCAACTTCGGTCACTAATTTATGTAACCGAGGGGCGTGAAAATCCAATCTGCTATGATTATTTCGCTCTGTAATAAGATAATTAAAATAATGACTATCTGAATTATTGCCACTATCACCAAATTGTACAGAACCATAACCTGAGTTATGTTTTACACTGGCGATATACTGAGGATTAAACAAGGTTGCAATACCACTTACCCTATTTGCCACATGTAAATCAGGCATAGGTAAATTAGGTAATACAGTTGCAATCTTCTGACCTTGTTTATTAAAAACGGGAATATTGCTAGAACCGACTGAAAATTGTCCTTTATTTTCAGCAAAATCGCGGAAGAATTGGTAGTCCACATCATTACGGACCATTGAGGCTTGCGCGTAAGAATTCGCAAAAGCAAGACTTAATGCCAAAAGTGTTGGACGAAACAAATTGATTTGATGCATTATGGTTGCCTTATAACTTATAAATAGAAAAATATAAATTCGAGTAAAGTGCGGTAAAAATTCCGTAAATCTTTAAAAATTAGATCCGTTAATTTTACCCTATTTTCGTAGGTAATGCACGGTAACCTGATTATTTCTTTTGTCCAAAAAATACTTTATCCTTCAACACCCTCAAAGGCTGCATATCACTATTTCCCATGATGACACGACTCGAATCAGAACGTAGGCAAGTGCCACCATAATGCCCTCCCACGGTAAAAGTACAGATTTGCAAATATTGATCTTCCACTTGCGGTAAGCACCAAAGCTGTTGATAAATACTATCTTGCTGACCAAACTGCCCATCGGTTGTATCCAGCGTAGAATTATTTTCACCAATCAATTTAACATTATCACCTCGACGACCTGCAATTGGTTTTTGTGCGTAGCCGTTTTGGATTAAATTTGGTGTGAGATGAAAACTTGCCTCTAATAAATAACGATGATTAGGGAATAAAGACCAAAGCACAGGCAAAATCGCCTTATTACTTGGAATTGCCGTCCAAAGTGGTTCATAAACCAACACTTCTGGGCGAAGTAGTACATCAATTAACCGTACTTTATCTTCAGGATAACCAGTGCGAATAGGTGGTGCGACTTCCATTCCTGTTGCATCTTCACGAAGTTGTTCCAGCATAGTTTCCCACGCCCATGTTTTCCAAACGGTTTGAACTTGGTTATTTTCATCATCAATCAGGCGACCACGATTATCCCAATGCAATCCTTCTGTGCCGTGAATAATTTTAGCTTGAAATCCCGCTTGTACCAATGCTTGTTGCATAAACATAGCGTGGTAATCTTCTTCATCATCGTGATCTTGCAAAATATGAACTAATTTTGAGGCTTGACTATGTTGCCAACAATCAGCTAACGCATTACGTAAACCATCGGATGGATTTTCCCCCAATACGCCACCAGCTTGTTTTGCCCAACGATTCATAATATCGCCTGCCTCAGCATGGCAAGAAGCTGAATCTGCATTATATTCATAGACTTTCAAACCTCGTTTACTCATACAAAAATCTAAACGACCTGTAATCGTCTGATAACGGCGATTTTGCCAAGAAAGCCTTAAGCGTGGCCAAAGGAGTTTCGGAATATTGAAATACTGCAACAGATTATCATCTTTAAGTACCTTGTCTGTCGCATGCAAATACATTAAATGCAGTTCATTAGTGGCGTGAATTAATTCCTGTTGAGCACTTTCAGACATAGCAAAATAGCGATATTGATCAGAATGGCTCACTTTATGTCCGCTCATTGCCTTAATATATGCTGCATCAAATGGCTCATTTTCATTTAACCATTTCCCATTAAATTGACCGTGATTGTCAACATGATGAGCTTGTAACCGAAGTGCGGTGGATTTTGGGAAAGGTTGGGGTTCTGAAAATTCAGTATCGTTTGTTTGAATCATCCAGCCAAGAATTTTAGTATCATCAAAAGTATCTTGTAGAAAATAACCTTGTTCTGAAACAATCATCGGCAATTCACGCGTCCATTGCTGACCACTTGGCAAGCGGGAATGAATTACATTTTGCTCGGCGATTCTAACGCTATCAGGCAACACCTCGGTGATAATTGCCACATGCCCCGTGTGTTTAAATTCTCCCCCTTCTTGCCAAATTAATAAGGAACCTGCTTGAGGTTTACGTTTACAACCATTAGAAAATGCCTGCAAGGGCAACAAGGCATCGTTCACCACTTGGCGTAAAAAACGTAAAGAAAAGATCTCGTACGCCATACCAACATCGGCAAACACAACGCCATGATTGAGATATAAATAACGACGTGCAAATTCCACACACTGCCATTTATAGCCCATATATTCTCGCCCTAGATAACTCCGAAATGCAGCATCATTCGGGAACTCTTTATCATCTGCAGTATTGTAATCTGAGGAATAAATTGCCACGCCACCAGGTGCATATCCAAGCAAGCTACCAAAAGGATCGTGGGTAATGATATTGGCTGAACGTTCTGTCATAGTATCTTCCGAGTAAAAAATGAACGTAGTTAGTATAGATCTTTTATTTTCATTACGGAAATCAATAAAAATTTTACCGCACTTTTTTCGTGGCAAATTTTTGATTTATCTCATCTTTTCATCAAAACATTCTTTACCATTTAACTTCTTAGATTAAAATGAACGTGCTTTTCGAGTATTCGAGAGTACACAATTTAGTTTAACTTTAGATATCACAAGGGTTTCATTATGAAAGGATCAAAATGGCCTGTGGTTGCAGGTGCTGCACTTGGTATCATCGCTCCACTACTTACTTATAGCGGAAATCCTGGTAATATGGGATTCTGCGCAGCCTGTTTCTTACGCGATACAGCTGGCTCCATTGGCTTACATCAAGCCGCTCCACTTCAATATATTCGCCCAGAACTCATCGGATTAATTTTCGGTGCATTAGTGAGTGCGTTATTTGCAAAAGAATTCCGTGCTCGTGGTGGTTCATCGCCATTCATTCGCTTAATTTTAGGGGCATTTGCCATGATTGGTGCACTAACATTCTTAGGCTGCCCATGGCGGGCATATTTGCGTTTAGGCGGTGGCGATTTATCTGCAATTGCCGGTATTGTCGGTTTATTTGTCGGTGTACTAGGTGGAATTTTCTTTAGTAATCGAGGATTTTCTCTCGGCAAATCAAAAGAACAAGCTCCCATCAGTGGATGGATTTCTGTCATTATTGCGGGTTTATTACTTATTGGTGTTATCACACAATTTAGTTTTGGCGAAGGCTTACCCCTTTATTTCTCACAAAAAGGCCCTGGCACACAACATGCATTTTGGGCATTATCTTTAGCAGGCGGGCTAATCATAGGCGTATTAATGCAAAAATCACGTTTCTGCTCAATTGGCGCATTCCGTAATTTTATTCTATTCCGTGATTCTTCGTTATTGAACGGTGTCATCGCTTTAGTGGTATTTGCTACTATTACCAATGCTTTACTTGGTCAATTCCATTTAGGGTTTGAACAACAACCTGGTGCACATAATCAATATCTTTGGAACTTCCTCGGCATGGCTCTTTGCGGATTATGCTTCTCCCTTGGCGGTGGTTGTCCTGGCAAACATTTAGTTCATCTTGGTGAAGGCGATAATGACTCCGCTATTTTTGTACTTGGTATGCTTTTAGGTGCAGCCGCTGCACATCGCTTAAGCCTTGCTGCTTCAGGCTCTGGCATTGGTGAATTCACGCCTTATGCTTTAGTTCTTGGATTTATATTCTGCGCCTATATTGGCTTTACAAAAAAATCGGCTTAACTCACTTTCTATCTGCACTCATCACGAGTGCAGATTTTCTTTTCCTTGCATTATCCCCCTTACAGTGTCAAACTCTCCGCACTTTTTAAAACTGTAAAAAATAATGACAAAAAAACGTAAAAACTTAATCAACCAAGATCCGCATTACAAACGAGAATTGGAAAAATACGGCAATCCAATCCCGAGCCGTGAATTCATTTTAAGCGTTATTCGAGACAATAATGCACCGATGAATCGGGATGAAATTTTGACCGCACTTTCCATTCGAAATGAAGATCAAATAGAAGCGATGCGTCGCCGGTTACGAGCGATGGAAAATGACGGACAATTAGTGTTCACCAAACGTAAACGCTATGCCTTACCAGAAAAATTAGATTTATTTAAAGGCACGGTAATTGGTCATCGCGAAGGTTTCGGTTTTTTACAGGTCGATGGCAAAAAAGATGATTTATTCATTCCGAACCATCAAATGCAAAAAGTCATGCATGGAGATTTTGTCTTAGCGCAACCTGCAGGTTTAGATCGTCGTGGTCGACGTGAAGTGCGAATTGTGCGCGTATTAGAAAGTCGTAAAAAACAAATTGTGGGCCGTTTTTTCTTAGAAAACGGTTTTAGCTATGTAGTGCCTGATGACAACAGAATTGGCCGAGATATTCTCGTGCCAAATGAACATCGTAATGGCGCTCGCATGGGACAAGTTGTCGTTGTCGAATTGCAAGAACGCTCTGCCAGTTTTAACCAGCCAATTGGCGTGATCACTGAAATTCTAGGCGATAATATGGCGAAAGGAATGGAAGTGGAAATCGCCTTGCGTAACCACGATATTCCCCATAAGTTTCCAAGTACGGTGGAAAAATATGTAAAAAAATTCACTGAAGAAGTCCCTGAAGAAGCAAAAAAAGGTCGTGTGGATTTACGCAATTTATCGCTTGTGACCATTGATGGTGAAGATGCTCGCGATTTTGACGATGCTGTTTATTGTGAAAAACATGGCAAAGGCTGGAAACTTTGGGTAGCGATTGCAGATGTCAGTTATTACGTACGTTTACGTTCCGCTTTGGATGTAGAAGCGCATAATCGTGGTAACTCGGTCTATTTTCCGAACCGAGTTGTACCAATGCTACCTGAAATTTTATCAAACGGCTTATGCTCTCTTAACCCACAAGTGGATCGTTTGTGTATGGTGTGTGAGATGCAAATTTCTGCCAAAGGTAAGCTCACAGATTATCGCTTTTATGAAGCGGTGATGAATTCTCACGCCCGCCTCACTTATACCAAAGTAGCAAAAATGCTTGAAGGCAATGAAGAATTACGCGCTCGTTATTCTACGCTTGTGCCTCATTTGGAAGCTCTTTATAAACTCTATCAAGCTTTGCTTGGTGCGCGTCATCAACGTGGTGCGATCGATTTTGAAACCATTGAAACTAAGTTTATTTTCAATGCAATGGGGAGAATTGAGCGCATTGAACCCGTTGTTCGAAATGATGCCCACAAAATCATTGAGGAATGTATGATTCTTGCGAATATCGCAGCAGCCAATTTTATGGAAAAACATAAAGAGCCTGCGTTATATCGTATTCATGCCACCCCGAGCGAAGAAAAATTAACATCTTTCCGCACTTTCTTAAGTGAGTTTGGTTTAACTTTAGAAGGCGGATTAAAACCAACCACAAAAGACTATGCTGCGCTCTTAGAAAAAGTTAAAGAACGACCTGATCATGAACTTATTCAAACAATGTTGCTACGTTCATTAAGCCAAGCTGTCTATCATGCTGATAATATTGGGCACTTTGGTTTGGCTTTGGAAGAGTATGCACACTTTACTTCGCCAATTCGCCGTTATCCAGACTTAACACTTCATCGAGGCATCAAGTATTTACTCGCTAAAGAACAAGGAGCAAAACGTAAAACAACTGATACTGGCGGTTATCATTACTCTTTTGATGAAATGGATTTACTTGGCAATCACTGTTCAATGACGGAACGCCGTGCTGACGACGCAACTCGTGAAGTGGCAGATTGGTTGAAATGCGAATATATGCAAGATCATGTTGGCGGTGAATTTAGCGGTGTTATTTCATCTGTGACTGGATTTGGTTTATTTGTACGCTTAGATGACTTATTCATCGATGGTTTAGTCCATATTTCCACCTTAGAAAACGATTATTACCAATTCGATGCAACAAAACAGCGTTTAATTGGAGAAAATAGCGGAATACAATATCGCTTAGGCGATAAAGTTCGCATCAAAGTTGAAGCAGTACATTTAGAAAATAAAATGGTCGATTTCTCGCTGATGGGGAGTGAACGTAAACCTCGTCGAGCTGGAAAAACCGCGAAAGAAAAAGCCAAGAAAGTCTTTAAAGAGCTACCGTCTAAAGCATCCAAAAAACGGAAAAGTGCGGTAAAAAAGAAAGAAGTTTCGAAGAAAACATCTAGAAAACGAAAATAATTCACTTCCTATTTTAAGAATGAATTAAAAATTCAAATAAGAAAAAGAGAAATTTATGTCAGAACAAATCTATGGCATTCATGCTGTTAATAGTATTTTAACCCATTCACCAGAACGTTTAATTGAAGTCTTCGTGCTTAAAGGCCGTGAAGATAAACGTCTACAGCCACTCTTAAATGAGCTTTATTCCCTAGGAATTGGTGTGCAATTCGTTAATCGACAAACACTTGATAAAAAAGCCGATGGTGAGGTTCATCAGGGTGTCATTGCTCGAGTACAAGCGGCAAAAGAACTTAATGAAAATGATCTTGATGAAATTCTTGCGAATAAACAAAATCCGCTTTTATTAGTTTTGGATGGTGTGACGGATCCACACAACTTAGGAGCATGTTTGCGAACAGCTGATGCAGCGGGCGCAGCAGCCGTGATCGTACCGAAAGATAAATCGGCACAATTAACATCTATCGCGCGTAAAGTTGCTTGTGGTGCTGCAGAAACCGTACCGTTAATTCGTGTAACCAATCTTTCTCGCACACTACGCGATTTACAGCAAAATCATAATATTTGGGTGGTTGGCACTGCTGGCGAAGCCACTGAAACCATTTATCAAAGCAAACTGACAGGGCCACTAGCACTTGTTATGGGAGCTGAAGGCGAAGGAATGCGTCGTTTAACGCGTGAACATTGCGATCAACTGATTAGCATTCCAATGGCTGGTTCAGTTTCATCATTAAATGTATCTGTCGCAACAGGGGTATGTTTATTTGAAATTGTGCGTCAGCGTTTAGCATACATTTAAGTTAGAAGCGTTGTAAATTTCACCGCTATTTTATTTTCCTTTTTCGTTAAAGAAAATAAATTCCCTCAAAAGGTTGAAAAATAGGGGGATTTATTGCGATAATTTAAACCATTTCGGGAAAATCTTTTTAACTGCTGAAGTTTATTTTGGCTTGTTTATTTTTTGTTAGAAAGATTAGATTTTTATTTCACCTTTAAATTAGATAAGAACAATGGCGGAAAAACGTAATATTTTTTTAGTCGGGCCAATGGGGGCAGGAAAAAGCACGATTGGTCGTCAGTTAGCGCAACAGTTAAATATGGATTTTGTTGATTCGGATGCTGTAATTGAAGAACGTGCTGGCGCAGATATTAGCTGGATTTTTGATCTGGAAGGCGAAGAGGGCTTCCGCAAACGTGAAGAACGTATTCTTAACGAACTCACTCAAATGCAGGGGATTGTCCTGTCTACTGGTGGAGGAGCAGTGCTTTCTAAAGATAGCCGTAATTATTTATCTGCACGTGGTATTGTAATTTATTTAGAAACTACTGTAGAAAAACAATTTCAACGTACTCAGCGTGACAAAAAACGTCCGCTGTTGCAAGGCGCAGAAGATCCTCGTCAAGTATTGGAAGAGTTGGCAAAAATTCGTAATCCACTTTATGAGGAAGTAGCTGACATCACCCTACCTACAGATGAGCAAAATGCCAAAGTAATGGTAAACCAGATTGTTGAACTCATCGATAATATGAATGGATTAAATGGCGCACTTTAAGTGTGTCTAAGGATAAATTTATGCTGTGCGTAAACGTGGAATTACAGGAGCGTCGTTACCCAATTTTAATTGGTAATGGACTATTGCAAGATGAACGCAGTTATCCGGTTAAGCGAGGAGAGCGCGTGATGATTGTGACGAATCCCACGGTTGCACAGTTTTACTTAGATACGGTAACATTTGCGCTAAAAAAACGCGGATGCGAAGTCGATCATGTTCTTTTGCCCGATGGTGAGAAGTATAAAACGCTTGAATCCTTAAATTTAATTTTTACTGCGCTTTTACAAGGTAATCATGGGCGTGATACAACAATTATAGCACTAGGTGGTGGTGTGATTGGTGATGTGGCAGGATTTGCCGCAGCCAGTTATCAACGAGGAGTACGATTAATTCAAATTCCAACCACTTTACTTTCCCAAGTGGATTCTTCTGTTGGAGGAAAAACAGCAGTGAATCATGAACTTGGGAAAAATATGATCGGTGCATTTTATCAGCCCTCTATGGTTATTATTGATACGCATACTCTTGGCACGTTACCAAAACGTGAAGTAAATGCAGGGTTGGCTGAAGTAATAAAATATGGCGCAATTTTAGATTACGAATTTTTTGAATGGCTTGAAGCTCATATTGATGAGCTTGTTGCATTAAATAACGAATCCCTACAACATTGTATTGCTCGTTGCTGTCAAATTAAAGCGGATGTAGTTGCTCGTGATGAAACAGAAAAAGGTGATCGAGCTTTACTTAATCTTGGTCATACCTTTGGACATGCGATTGAAACTCATCTCGGCTATGGTAACTGGCTCCATGGTGAAGCGGTATCTACCGGAATGATGATGGCAGCCGCGCTTTCCGAGCAGTTGGGTGATATTTCTGTAGCAGATGTTTCACGCTTAGAAAAATTACTCGCACGCGCTAATTTGCCCACCTTATCACCGGATTCGATGCAGCCGGAGGACTATTTACCGCATATGATGCGAGATAAAAAAGTTCTAGCAGGTAAGTTGCGTCTGGTGTTACTTAAATCACTAGGTCAAGCTTATATAGTAACTGATACTGATAAGGATCTTGTGTTAAACGCTATTAAGCGTTGTACCCAAATGGACTAAGATGTTACGTCCAAAAAAACATTCCCTAAAACCGAAACTTAAACACCGTCCATTTTTGAAATGGGCTGGTGGGAAGTTTCGTTTAACAGATGAAATTAATAATATCTTTCCTAAGAGAAAACAATGTCTTATTGAACCGTTCGTCGGAGCAGGGGCCGTTTTTTTAAACTCGAATTTTGAGCGCTATATTTTGGCTGATATTAATCCTGATTTAATTAATCTTTTTAATATAGTGAAAGAAAATGTAGATGTTTACATTGAGGCTTGTAAAACCATTTTTTTTGCCCCTAATGCGAATGATCCTGATTACTACTATGACAAACGTCGCCAATTTAATGCTTCAACTGATCCTTTTGAACGATCTGTACTTTTTCTCTACTTAAATCGCTTTGGGTTTAATGGACTATGCCGTTATAACAGCAGAAATGAATTTAATGTGCCTTTTGGCGCATATAAAACGCATTATTTCCCAGAGGACGAGTTACGTTATTTTGCACATAAGGCACAAAGTGCAATATTTTTATGTAGCGATTTTCAGCAAACATTTGCATTAGCTGATAAAGATTCGGTGATTTACTGCGATCCACCTTATGCTCCCTTACTGCAGGATTCAAATTTTACGAGCTATGCGGGTAATGAGTTTAGTTGTGAGCATCAACTCATTTTAGCTGAACTCGCAAAATTTACACAAAAAGAAAAACAAATTTCGGTTTTAATATCTAACCACGATACCAAATTTACCCGAGAAATTTATAAGGGGGCTAAATTTAAACGTGTGAAAGTACAACGCTCGATTAGCCAGAGCTCAGAAAAACGAGTAAAAGTAAGAGAGTTGATTGCGATTTTTAAGGTATAATTTTTGATAGCTCAGGGTTTATAACGATATCCAATTTTATGATTTGTGGAAAATCCTCTTGAATTAATTTTATAAGTTCAGTTTGACGAAATAAGATTCCTTGACGCACTATTGCATTCGATACTTCTAAAAAAAGACTATTACCGTTAACGGAACCAATACTAAATTTGCCGTGAAATTCCTGTGGAAAAATGCGGTTAAATTTTTGATTCAGTTCATTGATAGCAAGACCTTTTTTCATTATTTTGGCAAAGGGCGATTGCTCAAGCACATCCATAATATTGACTGCTTTTTGATAACGCTCAGCCTTGTTTTCCATAAAGTCTGCCCCCAGTAAATGACATTAGTTTAGATTTCCGCTACAATACACGCAATTTTCATAATAAACAACGAGATGATGATTTCAGGCACTGTCAAACCGAATTTTTGGTCGCGATTACTTTTAAGTATCATCGCGATTTTTGCTTTGCCTAACGCACAAAGTTTTGAAAATCAAAATAATGCAGAAAATTATTCTTCAAGTGTTTCCATTCAACAAGCGTTAGAGACGGTAAAAGTTGCACGTGAAGTGCAACGACAAGCCATTCCTCAACCTTCAATTTCCCACCAAACTGAAAAACAACTTAAAATTCAACCGCACTTTTTGGTTGAAGTGTTGAATCCTAGTGCGCCAATTCGAGCAGGCCCTTTGCTTATTTAATTTTCTGTTTTCTGTAAAGAATATTGCTATTGAAATAGCGATATTTTAAAAAAGAATTATTGTTCATGAAATAAAGTATTTCATACGCATTTAGCTATTTAACTTATATATTTAAAAAGAGAAATTATGAGCATTTTAACGAAAATTTTTGGCAGCCGTAACGACCGTATTTTACGTAAATTAAGAAAACAAGTTGCAAAAATCAATAAATTAGAATCTGAGTTTGAAGCCCTCACAGATGAACAGCTTCGTACAAAAACAGATGAATTCCGTCAACGTTTAAGTGCGGGCGAAACTTTGCAACAAATTTTACCAGAAGCATTCGCAACGGTACGTGAAGCAAGTAAGCGCGTGCTTGGTATGAGACATTTTGATGTTCAGCTTATCGGTGGGATGGTATTGACTAACCGCTGTATCGCAGAAATGCGTACTGGTGAAGGTAAAACATTAACGGCGACTTTGCCTTGTTATTTAATCGCACTTGAAGGTAAAGGCGTTCATGTTGTGACGGTGAATGATTATCTTGCTCGCCGAGATGCAGAAACAAACCGTCCGTTATTTGAATTTTTAGGCATGAGTGTAGGCGTGAATATTCCTGGTTTACCACCTGAAGAAAAACGTGCAGCTTATGCAGCAGATATTACTTATGCAACCAATAGTGAACTTGGTTTTGATTACTTACGTGATAACTTGGCTCACTCAAAAGAAGAGCGTTTCCAACGAACTTTAGGCTATGCGCTGGTGGATGAAGTGGACTCCATCTTAATCGATGAAGCTCGTACACCATTGATTATTTCTGGTCAAGCGGAAGACAGTTCTGCGCTTTATATTGCGGTTAATAAACTGATTCCAAACTTAATTAAACAGGAAAAAGAAGATACAGAAGAATACCAAGGTGAAGGGGACTTTACTTTAGATCTTAAATCTAAACAGGCACATTTAACGGAACGTGGCCAAGAAAAAGTGGAAGATTGGTTGATTGCGCAAGGTTTAATGCCAGAAGGCGACTCTTTGTATTCTCCTGGCCGAATCGTGTTGCTTCATCATGTTATGGCTGCCTTGCGTGCGCACACATTGTTTGAAAAAGATGTCGATTACATTGTGAAAGATGGTGAAATCGTGATTGTTGATGAACACACTGGTCGTACGATGGCAGGGCGTCGTTGGTCAGATGGCTTACATCAAGCCATTGAAGCAAAAGAAGGGGTTGAAATTAAGAGTGAAAACCAAACTGTTGCGTCAATTTCTTACCAAAACTACTTCCGTTTATATGAGCGTCTTGCGGGTATGACGGGGACTGCGGATACCGAAGCGTTTGAGTTCCAACAAATTTATGGCTTGGAAACTGTTGTGATTCCAACAAATCGTCCAATGATTCGTGATGATCGTACCGATGTGATGTTTGAAAATGAACAATATAAATTTAATGCGATTATTGAAGACATCAAAGATTGTGTAGAACGCCAACAACCAGTATTAGTGGGAACGATTTCAGTAGAAAAATCGGAAGAGTTATCTAAGGCTTTAGATAAAGCGGGCATCAAACACAATGTGTTGAATGCGAAATTCCACCAACAAGAAGCGGAAATCGTGGCAGAAGCTGGTTATCCTGGTGCGGTGACTATCGCAACGAATATGGCGGGTCGCGGTACGGATATTATTCTTGGTGGTAACTGGAAAGCGCAGGCTGCCAAATTAGAAAATCCAACTCAAGAACAAATTGAAGCGCTTAAAGCTGAGTGGGAAAAGAATCATGAGATTGTAATGAAGGCGGGTGGTTTGCATATTATTGGTACAGAGCGTCATGAATCTCGCCGTATCGATAACCAGTTGCGTGGTCGTTCTGGTCGTCAAGGTGACCCTGGATCTTCTCGTTTCTATCTTTCTTTGGAAGATGGCTTAATGCGCATTTATTTAAATGAAGGTAAACTTAATTTAATGCGTAAAGCGTTCACCGTGCCTGGTGAGGCTATGGAATCGAAAATGTTGGCGAAAGTGATTGCATCTGCTCAAGCAAAAGTTGAGGCTTTCCATTTCGATGGTCGTAAAAACCTACTTGAATATGATGATGTGGCAAATGACCAACGTCATGCCATTTATGAGCAACGTAATTATTTGCTTGATAATGATGATATTTCTGAAACTATCAACGCTATTCGCCACGATGTATTTAATAGCGTGATTGATCAATATATTCCACCGCAATCTTTGGAAGAACAATGGGATATTAAAGGGCTTGAAGAGCGTTTAGCTCAAGAGTTTGGTATGGAATTACCAATTTCTCATTGGCTAGAAGAAGACAATAATCTTCACGAAGAAAACTTGCGTGAACGCATCGTAGAAGTTGCCGAAAAAGAATATAAAGAAAAAGAAGCGCTAGCTGGTGAAGAAACCATGCGCAACTTTGAAAAAGGTGTCATGTTACAAACCTTAGATGAGCTTTGGAAAGAACACTTAGCTGCTATGGATTATTTACGCCAAGGTATTCATTTACGAGGCTATGCGCAAAAAGATCCAAAACAAGAGTATAAAAAAGAATCTTTCCGTATGTTTACGGAAATGTTGGATTCTTTAAAACACCACGTTATCACGACTTTAACGCGTGTGCGTGTGCGTACTCAAGAAGAAATGGAAGAAGCTGAACGTGCTCGTCAAGAAATGGCTGCTCGTATCAATCAAAATAATTTACCTGTGGATGAAAATGGTCAGGCAATCCAGAATTCAGATTCTGAAGATTATTCAGATCGTCGTATTGGACGCAATGAGCCTTGTCCTTGTGGTTCGGGTAAAAAATATAAGCATTGTCATGGTAGTCGTGCTGCTCGCCATTAATGATTAGCCAAAGTGCGGTGATCTTTCACCGCACTTTTTTCATAGGTGCTATCGGATAGAAGAAATGGATAAAAAAATTATACAAGTTGCTGCGGGGATTATTCGTAATGAGTTTGGCCAGATCTATTTAACGCAGCGTTTAGAAGGACAGGATTTTGCTCAATCTTTAGAATTTCCCGGTGGAAAAGTGGATGCGGGGGAAACCCCAGAACAGGCTTTAAAACGTGAACTGGAAGAGGAAATTGGCATTGTGGTATTAAATGCTGAACTTTACGAACGCTTCCAATTTGAATATCCAACAAAGATTATTTCTTTTTTCTTTTATGTCGTAGATGAATGGATTGGTGAGCCTTTTGGGCGAGAAGGGCAAGAAGGTTTTTGGGTTGAGCAACGTGCATTAGATGCAGGACAGTTTCCTCCCGCTAATGCAAAATTAATTCATCGATTACTGAATGAAGCGAATAATTCTCTTTAAAATAAACCCCAGTTTTTAGCTGGGGTTTATTTTTAATCTATTGATTGCTAGGAATGTGAATTCACGGCTGAAAAATAGTGCTCTATAAACAAATTTTTACAGATAAATCAGCGAGTTTAATCCACACGTCATCGCTAAATTCTTGCTTAGCAAGACGTTCAATATTGGTGAGCTCTTGAATAATTTCATAGAGCTTTTGGTAGGTTAAACGTTGAATCGCACTTAAAAAGAGCGGTCGGCGATTTTGCCAGATTTTTAGACGGTCAAATTCAGTCTTAATTTGTTGAGTTGGAAGTTTTTCCGTTGTCACAATACGTTGCTGCGGTTTGGTAAGTTCAAGCAACGTAAATAATTCTCGCTGTAGTGTGCGTAATAAAATGACAGGTTGCACATCTTCAGCTTGTAACCCTTTTAAAATACGTTTAGCACGATTTGCTTTTCCCATTAGCAAAGCATCAATCCATTGAAATGGTGTAAAAATTGAGGATTGTTCGACGACGCTAATGACACGATTATAGCTAAGCTTATGGTCAGGATAGAGCAAATCTAAAAGCTGCAGAGCCTGTTTGAGCGCGAGCAGGTTATTTTCATAACTGTAACAAAGTTGTTGGATGGCTTCATCATCAGCTTCTAATCCCATCGCTTTGGTACGATTTTTTACCCAACGAGGAAGATTTTCAGCCGTAGGTGTTTGACAATTTACAAGAATCGCACTGGTTTCATATTGGTTTAGTTCAACAAACCATGCTTGATTTTCATTTGATTTTGCTAGCTTTGCAATTTGTAAAATCAGCAAGATATCGTCATGTAGAACCGAAATAAATTCTTGCAGATTTTTCTGTAAAAGTGCGGTGAAATTTTCAGGTAAATTTAATACCATGACTTGTTTATTAAAAAACAATCCCATGGACTGACAGGATTCTATGAGTTGTGCCCAGTCAGTTTGGCTATCAATCTGAATGCTATTTTTCTCATCAAATCCTTGTTGGTTGGCTGTTTTATAAATGGCATCTTCACTTTCACTCAGTAACAATGGATCTTGCCCTACCAAAAAGTAAACTTTGGCCAAACGTTGGGAAAGATGTTGATTGAGTTGCTCAGGGAAGATGCGATTCATTATTTGTTTTTCACTTGTTTTTCTAATGCAACCATTTTAGTAATGAGCTGACGTGCAGCTTGTTCTCGCATATCATTCCAAATTACGTCTCGTTCGGCGGATTTAGCTAATGCTGCGCGAGAGTTATCAAAGAAAGTGCGGTTGACTTTTGCCGTGATTGGGTGGCTTTCACCATTCGCTAAACGAATGCTTGCTTCCACTTCTAACATCAATACTTTTTCAGCTTCGCGTCCGCGTTTAAAGACAGAAGCGACTTCATCATTTGTACGGAATTTATTGATGCGTAAAACAGGAATGCCTTGAGTCGAATTGACGAGTTGAACATTGTTCGCTTGTAACTGATTACGCATCGCCACTGACATTTCGCTATATGGATCGGGGCTTTCAAATGTAAGAGTACGTAATTCTTGTGGAATTAATGTACCGTTTTGAAAATGCCAGCCGCAAGCAGAAAGCGCGGTAAAACCTGCTACAATAAACACCACTTTGATTGATTTAATCATAAAAATTACCCTTTATTGTGGAGTGTACAAATTTAAAATCCATACACTAATAAAGATAGAATCTGTGAAATATCAATATTCCACAGATTCTACGGATTATGGTTTAACCACAAAATTCAACATTTTTAATGGAATATAGATCTCTTTAAGAATTTCTTTTCCATCAAGGAATTTTGCAACATTAGGATCTGCTTTAGCTGCTGCTTTAATTTCTTCTTCTGAAGATGTTGCAGGAACAGTAACTTTTCCTCGAACTTTGCCATTTACTTGCACTACAATGAGTTTTTCATCTTCTACCATTGCGGCTTCATCAGCTTTCACCCATTCAGCGGTATCGATGTTGCTTTCATTTCCTAGCGCTTGCCATAATTCAAAGCAGATATGTGGTGTAATTGGATAAAGCATACGAACAACTGCACTTAATGCTTCCACCATGACAGCACGATCTTGATCACTTTCTAAGGAAGCCTTAGTGAGTTTATTCATCAACTCCATTACTGCTGCAATCGCAGTATTAAATGTTTGACGGCGACCAATATCATCGCTCACTTTCGCAATCGTTTTATGTACTTCACGACGAAGCGCTTTTTGCGCTGCTGAAAGTGCGGTGATATCTAGGCTAGTTTTTGCTGGGTTTTGTTGATATTGATATACCAAATTCCAAACACGCCCTAAGAAACGTTTCGCACCTTCTACGCCAGATTCTTGCCATTCCAAGGTCATTTCTGCTGGAGAGGCAAACATCATAAAGAGACGAACAGTATCAGCACCATATTTTTCTACCATTTCTTGTGGGTCAATACCGTTATTTTTGGATTTCGACATTTTTGTCATGCCACTGTGGACTAGTTCACGTCCTTCAGGATCGGTTGCTTTAATAATTCTGCCTTTTTCATCACGTTCAAGAGTCACCTGTGTTGGACTTACCCAAATACGCTCGTTGGTCGGACTGGTGTAGTAGAAGGCATCTGCAAGCACCATACCTTGACATAATAATTTATCGGCTGGTTCGTCACTGGTTACAAATCCTGCATCGCGTAATAATTTGTGGAAGAAACGGAAGTAGAGCAAGTGCATTGTTGCGTGTTCAATACCACCGATATATTGATCTACAGGTAACCAATAGTTTGCTTCTTCCGCATCAAGCATGCCATTTTGATATTGTGGACAAGTGTAGCGCGCGTAATACCAAGAGGATTCCATAAAGGTATCAAAGGTATCAGTTTCTTTGAGTGCTGGTGCGCCGTTAAGGGTTGTTTTTGCCCAATTAGGATCAGCTTTAATAGGACTTTTCACGCCATCCATTATCACATCTTCAGGAAGAATAATTGGTAAATCTTCCATTGGTGCAGGTACTACATCGCCATTTTCAAGGGTTAGCATCGGAATTGGTGCCCCCCAATAACGTTGGCGAGAAACGCCCCAGTCACGTAAACGATAATTAACTTGACGTTTTCCAACACCTAATTTTTCTAATTTATCTGCAATGCCGTTGAAAGCACCATCAAAATCTTTACCATTAAATTCGGCTGAGTTAACAAGTTTGCCGTGTTCAGTAAAGGCTTGTTTAGTTAAATCAATTTCTTCATCTGCAAGCGGTGCGATCACTTGTTTAATTGGCAAACTGTATTTTTGAGCAAATTCAAAGTCACGCTGGTCATGAGCTGGAACAGCCATTACCGCACCAGTACCGTAGTGCATTAACACGAAATTAGCGACCCAAATTGGTAATTTCTCACCCGTCAATGGATGAATAGCAAATAAGCCCGTTGCCATTCCTTTTTTCTCCATTGTCGCAAGATCAGCTTCTGCTACTTTGGCGTTTTTCGCTTCTTGGATAAAGGCGGCTAATTCGGGATTGTTTTGAGCTGCCAAACTTGCTAATGGATGCGCTGCCGCAATGCCTAAATAACTTACGCCGTAAAAGGTATCTGGACGCGTGGTGTAAACCGCTACTTTTTCGTTGGTATCTGCAACATCAAAGGTAATTTCTACCCCTTCAGAACGACCAATCCAGTTGCGCTGCATAGTTTTTACCATATCAGGCCATTGTGGAAGGGTATCTAAACCACCTAATAATTGCTCGGCATAGTCAGTAATTTTGATAAACCATTGTGGGATTTCTTTTTGTTCCACAGGTGTATCACAACGCCAGCAACAACCTTCGTGTACTTGCTCATTTGCGAGTACGGTTTCATCATTCGGACACCAGTTTACGGTTGAGGTCTTTTTGTACACTAAGCCTTTTTTGTAAAGCTCAGTGAAGAACCATTGTTCCCATTTGTAGTATTCTGGTTTACAGGTTGCGATTTCACGATCCCAATCGAAACCAAAGCCTAAAAGCTGAAGTTGTTTTTTCATGTAGGCTATGTTTTCGTACGTCCATTTAGCTGGCGCAGTTTTATTTTTGATCGCTGCACCTTCTGCCGGTAAGCCGAAAGCATCCCAACCAAATGGCTGTAATACGTTTTTGCCTAGCATCCGTTGATAACGAGAAATTACATCACCAATAGTGTAGTTACGCACATGCCCCATATGCAGGCGGCCAGAAGGATATGGGAACATAGAAAGACAGTAATATTTTTCTTTAGATTCGTCTTTGATTGCTTTGAAAACTTTATTTTCTGCCCAATATTGTTGAACCTTTGGTTCGATCATATCGGGGCGATATTGTTCTTGCATAAAATCACCTTAAATTTTAACCGCACTTTTGCAGCATTTTGACAATAGAAAATGTGGCATAGAATACCGTAAAACGGCATAAATTGATAGGGTAGGAGACCAAAGGGCGGTGATTTTTTTCTTTGTTTTTACAATAGATTTTGAATTTCTTTTGGAATTAATTTGGGTTCAGGAATCCAAACTTGTTTGTGTCGGCTCAATTCCCCTTTTTCTAAAATAATACTGCTTTTGGGTACTTTGAAGGATTTACTTAAAAATTTCAATAAATGCGCATTTGCTTGACCATCAACAGGTGGCGCAGTAATTGTAATTTTTAGTTCATCATCGTGAATGCCAGCAATATGATCTTTACTGGCTTTTGGCTGTAAGAATATTCTTAATCTAATGCCGTCTTTATTTTGTTCAATCGCAGACATAAATTCTTCGTTTTGTTTATTTTTCTTTATTATAAAAATGAATTATGTAAAAAATAAAGTGTGGATTAGGGAGCGCTAATCCATAGCAAGCAAATACAACTTATGATATAGTTCACAGCCGAATTTATAGGGATCTTTTTATAATAAAAATAATGATAGAACTCGATCAAAACAATATTCCAAAACACGTTGCCATTATTATGGATGGTAATGGGCGGTGGGCAAAACAAAAAAATAAAATGCGTATTTTTGGCCATACCAATGGCGTATCTGCAGTTCGCCGTGCGGTAAGTTATGCTCGCCAAACTGGAGTAAATTTTCTTACACTTTATGCCTTTAGTAGTGAAAATTGGAATCGACCTGAGCAAGAAGTCAGCGCGTTAATGACGCTTTTTATGCAAGCTTTAGATCGTGAAGTGAAAAAATTACATAAAAATAATATTCGCTTGAAAATTATTGGTGATGTATCTCGTTTTAGTGAATCTTTGCAAGAAAAAATTTCAAAAGCGGAAAATCTAACAGAAAAAAATACCGCACTTACGCTTAATATTGCTGCGAATTACGGCGGTTGTTGGGATATTGTACAAGCGACAAAACAACTCGCAGAAAAAGTAAAAAATAATGAAATGAGCGTTGACGAGATTGATGAAATTACTTTTCAGCGTCATTTGGTTACACAAGATGAACCACCAGTTGATCTGTTGATTCGTACCAGTGGTGAACAACGAATTAGTAATTTTTTATTATGGCAAATTGCATATGCAGAACTTTATTTTTCCGATGTGCTGTGGCCAGATTTTGATGAGGCGGAATTTAACCGCGCCATCGCATGTTATCAACAACGTCATCGCCGTTTTGGTGGGACAGAATAATTCAATAAATGGATTAAAATTATGCTTAAACAACGAGTTTTATCTGCCATTGTGTTAATCGCAGCGGTGTTATGTGCGCTATTTTTATTCACGCCTTTTTATTTTGCCCTGGCTTTAGGGGCAATAGCGACTTTAGGCGTTTGGGAATGGACTCAGTTTGCCCGCCTTAAACAGCCTTTAGCGCGTTTTTGTGTTGCTGCTTTTTTAGGTGCCTTTATCTTTTTATGGCTCTATACTGAGGGAAACTATTTAGATGCCGGTCGTGTGTTTGAACAGCATCTTCAGCTTTTATTAATGAACGCTGTTGGTTGGTGGATTTTAGCTTTATTGCTTGTGGTGAGTTATCCTAAATCAGCTAAATTTTGGTCTAAAAATCCTCTTTTACAGCTTTTATTTGCCTTTTCTACTTTAATTCCATTTATCGCGGGTGTATTACGTTTACGTTTAGAACACTATACCAATGATCCTTATCACGGCTTATTTTTATTACTTTATGTATTTGTGCTTGTTTGGGCGGCTGATTCTGGTGCTTATTTTAGCGGACGCGCATTTGGTAAACGTAAACTTGCGCCAAAAGTTTCACCTGGTAAAAGCTGGGAAGGCGTTGTTGGTGGCTTAATTACTGCGTTAGTGCTTGCTTTTGTATTTATTCATTTCTCTGGCGATGCTTTAGTTGGTGAGCGAAATATCACTGGATTCGTTATTCTTTCCGTTGCTACAGTTGCAATTTCGGTATTGGGCGATTTAACTGAAAGCATGTTTAAACGTGAATCGGGAGTTAAAGACAGCAGTCAATTAATTCCGGGTCATGGCGGTGTATTAGATCGCATTGATAGCTTGACTGCCGCAGTACCTTTTTTCAGCTACTTCTATTTCTTTGTGTTATAAGGATTTTGAATGTCATTTTTGTGGTCGCTAGGTTCTTTTATCATTGCTATTGCGGTATTAGTATCCGTTCACGAATATGGTCACTTTTGGGCCGCTAGAAAGTGCGGTATAAAAGTCCATCGTTTTTCAATCGGCTTTGGTAAGGTAATTTGGAAACGTATTGATAAGCATGGTACAGAATTTGCGGTTTCAATGATTCCTTTAGGCGGCTATGTAAAAATGCTTGATGGACGTAATGAAGCGGTTCCAGCTGAACAAAAGCCACAAGCATTTGACAGTAAAAGCGTATTACAACGCGCATTTGTGATTATCGCCGGTCCTTTGGCAAATTTTATTTTCGCGATTTTTGCCTATTGGGTCATCTACCTTTATGGAATGCCAAGTGTTAAACCTGTGATTGAATCGATAACGCCAAGTTCAATTGCAGCCCAAGCTTACATTGAACCCAATACACAAATTCTAGCGGTTGATGGCGAAGAAACTCAAGATTGGGAAACCATCAATATGCTGCTTGCCACAAAAATGGGAGTGCCTAATGTTGAGATTACTCTTTCTCCTTTTGGTTCTAATATTGAACAACAACGAACTTTAAATCTTGCAAATTGGACTTTTGATCCCGAAAAAGAAAGTGCGTTTGAGGCATTAGGCATTATGCCTATGCGTCCTAAAGTGGAAATGGTGCTTTCTAAAGTTGTTCAAGATTCTCCAGCCGAGAAAGCGGGTTTACAAATTGGTGATAAAATTTTAAAAGAAAATTTAACCGCACTTCCTTGGCAAGATTTTATAAAACAGGTCGAACAAGGCGAATCTTTTTCTATTAAAGTTGAACGTAATGGGGAAACGCTTGACAAAATTATCACTCCAGTGCGTAATCAAAGTGGAAAATGGTTTGTAGGCGTGAGTCCTACTTTTATAAAATTAGGTGATGAGTACCGCACAGAGTTAAAATATGGTATTCTTGAATCAGTTCGAAAAGGTATTGAAAAAACAACTCAGCTTTCTCTTTTAACATTAAAAGTATTAGGAAAACTGATTAGCGGTGATTTGTCATTAAATAATTTAAGTGGGCCAATTTCTATTGCTAAAGGTGCGGGAGCATCATCAAGTATTGGATTCATTTATTTTTTGAGTTTTATGGCATTAGTCAGTGTTAATTTGGGTATTATGAATCTATTTCCGTTGCCTGTGTTAGATGGTGGCCATTTGGTTTTTCTTGCAGTTGAAGCAATAAAAGGAAAACCTATTTCAGAACAGGTACAAAATGTCTGTTATCGAATTGGTGCGGCGTTGTTGCTAACATTAACAGCGTTTGCGTTATTTAATGATTTTTTACGTCTATAATTTTTATATAGGATACAGTCGATGAAAAAACTTCTCATAGCAAGTTTATTATTCGGTACAACGGTAAGCGCATTGGCTGCGCCTTTCGTTGCTAAAGAAATTCGTATTGAAGGTGCGCAAGGTGACCTAGAGCAGTCTATTCTTGCAAGTTTGCCTGTACGAGCAGGACAGCGTGTAACAGACCAAAATGTTGCTAATATTGTTCGCTCGTTATTCGTTAGTGGACAGTTCGATGATGTTAAAGCTCGTCAAGACGGGGATGCGTTAGTTGTCAGTGTGGTTGCAAAACCGATTATTGCGGATGTTCAAGTTAAAGGAAGTTCTGCAATTCCAGCTGATGTAATTAAACAGAATTTAACCCAGAGTGGTATAGCAACTGGCGCGGTACTTAATAGAACAATATTAAATGAGTTTGTTAAAGCCGTTAAAAGAGATGGTTATGAAGCCAAAGGGCGTTATAACGCAAAAGTTGAAGCGATAGTGAATACATTACCGAATAACCGTGCAGAAGTTATTGTTCAAATTGATGAAGATGATACTGCAAAATTAGATTCGGTAACTTTTAATGGAAATGAATCAGTAAGTAGTAGCACACTTCAAGAACAAATGGAATTACAGCCTGATGCTTGGTGGAAATTGTGGGGCAATAAATTTGAAGGTGAGCAATTTGGTAAAGATTTGCAAGCAATTGAAGAGTATTACCATAATAACGGTTATGCAAAAGCGCACATTACTAAGCAAGATGTTCAGCTAAATGATGAAAAAAAACGTGTTACTGTTTCTATTGATATAAATGAAGGGCAGAAATATGATTTACGTGGAGCCCGTATTGTAGGTAATGTTGGCGGTATGGCAACAGAACTTGAGCCCTTACTTTCAAAATTGCATTTAAATGATACTTATCGTCGTAGCGATATTGTTGATGTAGAGAATGCTATCAAAGCAAAATTAGGAGAGCGAGGCTATGGCAGTGCAACGGTTAATTCAGTGCCTGATTTTGATGAAGAAAATAAAACGTTAGCCATCACTTTTGTAGTTGATGCTGGTCGACGTTTAACTGTTCGTCAACTACGCTTTGAAGGAAATACTGTTTCAGCAGATAGTACTTTACGTCAAGAAATGCGCCAACAAGAAGGTGCGTGGTATAACTCGCAATTAGTTGAGTTAGGTAAAATCCGTTTAGATCGTACGGGATTTTTTGAAACCGTAGAAAACCGAATTGATCCTGTAAAAGGTACGGATGACGAAGTCGATGTTGTATATAAAGTTAAAGAGCGTAATACAGGTAGTATCAACTTTGGTATTGGTTATGGTACAGAAAGTGGTATTAGTTATCAGGCAAGTGTTAAACAAGACAACTTTTTGGGTACTGGTGCGGCAGTAAGCCTTGGTGGAACCAAAAATGATTACGGCACAAGCCTTAATCTTGGTTATACAGAGCCTTATTTTACTAAGGATGGTGTAAGCCTTGGTGGTAACGTATTTTTTGAAAATTATGATAATTCAAAAAGTGAGACTTCATCTACTTATAAACGTACTACCTATGGTGGAAACCTTACTTTAGGCTTCCCTGTTAACGAAAATAATTCATATTATATGGGTTTAGGCTACACCTATAATAAGATTAGTAATTTTGCGAGAGAATATAATCGTGATTTGTATCTATCATCAATGAATTTTAACGGGAACTCTATTAAAACAGATGATTTTGATTTTTCATTTGGGTGGAACTATAACAGTCTGAATAGAGGTTATTTCCCTACAGAAGGGGTAAAAGCAACGCTTGGCGGTCGTGTTACGGTACCTGGTTCTGATAACAAATATTATAAATTAAGTGCAGATATCCAAGGATTCTATCCACTCGATCGAGATCATCGCTGGGTTATTTCTGCAAAAGCATCAGCGGGTTATGCGAATGGGTTTGGTAATAAACGTTTACCGTTTTATCAAACTTATACCGCGGGTGGTATTGGTTCATTGCGTGGCTTTGCTTATGGCGCAATAGGGCCTAATGCTATTTATGATAGAAAAAATATGCGGGGAGATAATCCCGATTGGGTTCCAAGTACCGATGTTGTTGGTGGTAATGCGATTACAACAGCAAGTGCTGAATTAATTGTGCCAACTCCATTTGTTGGAGACAAGGGACAAAACTCGGTGAGAACATCTTTGTTTGTAGATGCAGCAAGTGTGTGGAACACTAAATGGAAAGCTGAGGATAAGGCTAAATTTGCTAATTTGCCAGATTATAGTTCACCTAGTCGTATTCGAGCATCTGCTGGTGTAGGTTTCCAATGGCAATCACCAATTGGACCGCTGGTTTTCTCTTACGCAAAACCGATTAAGAAATATGAATATGATGATGTAGAACAATTCCAATTTAGTATTGGTGGTTCATTTTAATAAATTGAACTTTTTGTTGTATCATCATTCAAAGAAAACGTTCTATACTAAATTTATTTTAGTGTAGAAAGTATTAATAACTCATTGTTTAAGGAAATTTATAAAATGAAAAATGTTGTAAAAGTAACCGCACTTGCATTAGGTATTGCACTTGCTTCAGGCTACGCTGCTGCTGAGGAAAAAATTGCTTTCATTAATGCAGGTTATGTTTTCCAAAACCATCCAGATCGTCAAGCTGTTGCAGATAAATTAGATGCAGAATTTAAACCTGTTGCTGATAAATTAGCTGCAAGCAAAAAAGAAATTGATGATAAAATTGTTGCATCACGTAAAAAAGTAGAAGCAAAAGCAGCGGCATTAGAAAAAGATGCGGCACGTTTAAGTAAAGCTGATATTCAAAAACGTCAAGATGAAATTAATAAACTCGCAGCTTCTGAAGACGCTTCATTACAAAAATTGATGCAAGAACAAGATAAAAAAGTGGCTGAATTTCAAGCTCAAAATGAAAAACGTCAAGCTGAAGAGCGTGGTAAATTGCTAGATAGTATTCAAACTGCAACAAATAATTATGCAAAAGCAAATGGTTATAGCTATGTGCTTGATGCAAATTCAGTCGTATTTGCAGTAGAGGGTAAAGATATTAGTGATGCTGTGTTAAAAACAATTCCTGCAACACAAAAAACAGAAGAGAAAAAATAATAGGCTTTATTAATCATGTTAAAAACCTATTCTTTACAAGAATTGGCAACTCAAATCGGCGCTACCGTTCGCGGTAACGCCGATGTCGTTGTAGAAAATATCGCTCCTCTTGATAAGGCTCAATGTCATCAGCTTACTTTTATTTCTAATGCAAAGTTCCGTTCTTTATTAAAAGATTCTAAGGCAGGTATCTTGGTTGTATCAGAAGCCGATGTAGAGTTTTGTTCACCTGAAAGCAATTTATTAATCGTAAAAGATCCTTATGTTGCCTATGCCATTTTAGCCCAATATATGGATACTACGCCTAAAGCAGCTCAAGGTATTGCGCCTAGCGCGGTAGTCTCTGGTCATGCATCTTTGGGAGAGAATGTCTCCATCGGTGCAAATACTGTTATTGAAGATGGCGTTGTTCTTAGCGATAACGTTATTATCGGTGCAAATTGTTTTGTGGGTAAAAATACAAAAATCGGTGCGAACACACAGCTTTGGGCAAATGTAAGTATCTATCATGATGTAGAAATTGGTATAAATTGTTTAATTCAATCGGGTGCAGTGATTGGTAGCGATGGTTTTGGTTATGCAAATGATCGTGGACGTTGGATTAAAATTCCACAAGTTGGTCAGGTAATTATTGGTAATAATGTTGAAATAGGTGCTTGCACTTGTATTGATCGTGGTGCTTTAGATGCAACTGTTATTGAGGATAATGTTATTATTGATAATCTTTGTCAAATTGCCCATAACGTACATATTGGTACCGGCACCGCGGTTGCGGGAGGGGTCATTATGGCTGGAAGCTTAACAGTTGGGCGGTATTGCTTAATTGGTGGTGCGAGTGTAATCAATGGTCATATGGAAATCTGCGATAAGGTAACTATTACAGGTATGGGAATGGTGATGCGTCCAATTACTGAGCCTGGCGTCTATTCATCTGGTATTCCATTGCAAACGAACAAAGCATGGCGTAAAACTGCGGCATTAACTTTGGGAATTGATGAAATAAATAAACGTGTGAAAGCGTTAGAAAAGAAGATTAATTAATTTATTGTAGAGCGCACCAACTTTTATGGTGCGTTTTATTTTTAGCCGTAAATATCGTATAATCCGAGTGATTTTATTTGTTTATTTTTTGTAAGGTGTCAACGTGTCAGAACAACAACCAAGAGTGATCGAATCAAAAGAAATTATGACTTTATTACCACATCGCTATCCATTTTTATTAGTGGATCGCGTATTGGATTTTAAAGAAGGCGAATGGTTAAAAGCGATTAAAAATATCAGCGTCAATGAGCCTTGTTTCACAGGTCACTTCCCTGGCGAACCTATTTTACCGGGCGTTTTAATTTTAGAAGCTTTGGCACAAGCAATGGGCATTTTAGCCTTTAAAACTCACGAATTAAAAGGCGGTGAACTATTCTATTTCGCAGGTATTGATGAAGCGCGCTTTAAACGCCCAGTGTTACCTGGAGATCAAATGGAATTAAACGTTCAAGTGATTAAAGAACGCCGTGGCATCACTGCATTTACTGGTGTTGCAACCGTAAACGGTGAAATTTCTTGTGAAGCAAAACTAATGTGCGCTCGTCGTTAATTAAGGGGGTAAATATGATCCACCCAAATGCAAAAATCCATCCTACAGCCTTAGTTGAAGAAGGCTCAGTTATTGGTGAAGGTGTTGTTATTGGGCCTTTCTGTATTGTTGAAGGCACCGTTGAAATTAAAGCTCGCACTGTATTGAAATCTCACGTTGTCGTACGTGGTGATACGGTTATTGGCGAAGATAACGAAATCTATCAATTCGCTAGCATTGGTGAGGTGAACCAAGATTTAAAATATAACGGCGAAGCAACTAAAACTATTATTGGTAATGGCAACCGAATTCGTGAACATGTGACAATCCATCGTGGAACCATCCAAGGCGGTGGCGTAACCTCTATTGGCAATAACAATTTATTAATGGTGAATGTTCACGTTGCACACGATTGCCAAATTAAAAACAACTGTATTTTAGCAAACAATGCAACGCTTGCAGGTCACGTAGAATTAGATGATTTCGTCATTGTTGGTGGCATGTCAGCAATTCACCAATTTGTGATCGTTGGCGCACACGTCATGTTAGGCGGCGGTTCTATGGTAAGCCAAGATGTACCTCCTTACGTTATGGCACAAGGCAACCACGCCCGTCCATTTGGCGTAAACTTAGAAGGTTTAAAACGTCGTGGTTTTGATAAACCAACCATGCACGCAATCCGTAACGTTTATAAGATGATCTATCGTAGCGGCAAAACGCTCGAAGAAGTATTGCCAGAAATTGAGCAAATTGCGGAAACCGATTCAGCAATTAGTTTCTTTGTTGAATTTTTCAAACGTTCAACTCGCGGTATTATTCGTTAATAAAGTATCTCTGTTTTCAACCGCACTTTGCACACCAAGGTGCGGTTATTTTTTAGGATAAATTTGATGAACAAAACAAATCCAACCATTGCTCTTGTTGCAGGAGAAGTATCTGGTGATATTCTCGGTGCTGGTTTAATTCGCCAGCTCAAAGCTCATTATCCTAATGCTCGCTTTATTGGCATTGCTGGCCCAAGAATGTTGGCTGAAGGCTGTGAGACGCTTGTCGATATGGAAGAGCTTTCAGTCATGGGGTTGGCTGAAATTTTGAAACATCTTCCTCGTCTGTTGAAAATTCGCAAAAATGTCATTCAAACCATGTTGCAAGAAAAACCTGATGTTTACATCGGCATTGATGCACCTGATTTTAATTTGGATGTAGAACTCAAGCTCAAAGCAAACGGAATTAAAACTATTCATTACGTAAGCCCCTCTGTATGGGCGTGGCGTCAAAATCGCATTCACAAAATTGCCAAAGCGACTCATCAAGTTCTTGCCTTTTTGCCTTTTGAGAAAGCCTTTTACGATAAATTTAATGTGCCTTGCCGTTTTATTGGACACACAATGGCAGATGCTATTCCTCTCAAACCAAACCGTGTCGAAGCTTGCCAAATGCTACAGCTTGATCCCGCAAAGCGCTATTTAGCTATCTTAGTTGGAAGTCGTGGTTCAGAAGTGGAGTTTTTGACTGAGCCTTTCTTGAAAACCGCTTTATTGTTAAAAGAACAATTTCCTGATTTACAATTCCTAGTCCCTTTGGTGAACGAAAAACGACGAATTCAATTTGAAGCTATTAAAGCTAAAATTGCGCCAAACCTAGACCTGCATTTAATTGATGGCAATGCACGACAAGCAATGATCGTAGCTGATGCAACACTTCTTGCTTCAGGAACAGCAGCGCTTGAAGCAATGCTTTGTAAATCCCCTATGGTGGTTGGCTATAGAATGAAACCACTGACCTATTTCTTAGCAAAACGTTTAGTAAAAACTGATTATATTTCTTTACCAAACTTGCTTGCGAATGAAATGCTCGTTCCTGAAATGATTCAAGAAGAATGCACGCCAGAATTGCTCGCTGAAAAACTATCTGCTTATCTTTCTGATGATGAAAGTGCAGTAAAAAATCGCCATGTTTTAATTCAGCACTTCATAGATTTACACCAAAAAATTCAATGCAATGCCGATAAGCAAGCGGCTCAAGCAGTCATTGATTTATTAGAAGGAACAGAAAATGTTTGAATATCCACAAGGCTATGAATTGATCGCTGGCGTTGATGAAGTTGGGCGAGGCCCTCTAGTTGGGGCTGTTGTCACGGCAGCCGTTATTTTAGATCCGAATAAGCCAATTGAAGGCCTCGCTGATTCTAAAAAACTTTCTGAGAAAAAACGTTTAGCCCTTGCTGAAGAAATCAAAGAAAAAGCTCTTGCTTGGGCATTAGGTCGAGCTGAAGCTAACGAAATTGACGAGATAAATATCCTGCAAGCCTCCTTATTAGCAATGACTCGAGCAGTAAAATCTTTAAAAATTCAACCGCACTTTGTGTTGGTTGATGGCAATAAGATCCCAAAAGATTTAGATATTCCAGCGCAAGCCGTCGTAAAAGGCGATAGCCTTGTGGCGGAAATCAGTGCAGCCTCTATTTTGGCGAAAGTGGCACGAGACCAAGAAATGGAAGAATTAGACAAGCAATATCCAGAATACGCTTTCGCCCAGCATAAAGGCTATCCAACCAAATTACATTTAGAAAAATTAGCTGAACTTGGCGTGTTACCGCAACATCGTCGTAGTTTTACACCTGTTAAAAAGGTATTGGAAACTAAATTTACTGATAAATAGATATATACACTTAAAATAAGGAAAAATATGACCGCACTTTTAAAAATTGGTCTGGTGTCTGTTTCTGATCGCGCATCAGCAGGCGTGTATCAAGATCAAGGCATCCCAGAATTACAGGCTTGGTTAGAACAAGCTCTTGTTGATCCTTTCCATTTGGAAACAAGATTAATCCCCGATGAACAGCCAGTTATTGAACAAACATTAAAAGATCTGGTGGATGAACAAGGTTGCCATTTAGTGCTGACAACTGGTGGGACAGGGCCTGCAAAACGCGATGTAACGCCTGATGCTACCCTTGCGGTAGCAGATCGAGAAATGCCGGGTTTTGGCGAACAAATGCGTCAAGTGAGTTTGCATTTTGTGCCTACCGCAATTTTATCCCGCCAAGTAGGTGTGATTCGTAAGGAAAGCCTGATTTTAAATCTTCCGGGACAGCCTAAAGCGATTAAAGAAACCTTGGAAGGCGTGAAAGATAAAGAGGGAAATGTGCTTGTAAAAGGCATTTTCAGCGCGGTGCCTTATTGTTTGCAATTGATTAACGGCTTATATATTGATACCAAGCCTGAAATCATCGAAAGTTTCCGGCCTAAATCCGCAAGACGTGAAAATCTGGAGAAATAACATGAAAAAAATCGAAGCAATGATCAAACCGTTTAAATTAGACGATGTGCGCGAAAGTCTTTCAGATATTGGTATTTCAGGTATGACAATCACGGAAGTACGCGGATTTGGTCGCCAAAAAGGTCATACGGAACTTTATCGTGGTGCGGAATATATGGTGGACTTTCTGCCGAAGGTGAAATTGGAAGTGGTAGTTCCTGATGAGCTTGTGGATCAATGTATTGAAGCTATTATTGAAACGGCACAAACAGGCAAAATTGGTGACGGCAAAATTTTTGTTTATAACGTTGAGCGAGCGATCCGCATTCGCACGGGCGAAGAAAATGAGGATGCGATTTAGTGCAAAATAATTTAAATTTACACCGCACTTTGCTTGGCATTGCTGCGGTAATTATTATCTTAGCTGGCGTAAAATTGGCGGCAGAAATTGTCGTGCCATTCTTGCTATCGCTATTTATCGCGATCATTTGTTCACCGATGATTAAGGCGATGACACAACGCCGAATTCCTCATTGGTTAGCCATAACTTTGCTTTTCTTCTTGATTTCTTTGGTGTTTTTCTTTTTAGTCGGGCTGATTAACAGCACTGCAAGAGAATTTACCCAATCTATTCCACAATATAAAGTTTTACTTTCACAACGTGTGAGTGATCTAACAGGATTGTTGCAACGTTTCAATCTGCCTTTCACGCTTTCGCGTGAAACCATCCAAGAAAATTTTGACCCAAGCATCATTATGAATTTTGTGAGTCGAGTATTGCTGAATTTCTCTGGTGTGGTGAGCAATGTGTTTGTTTTAGTGTTGGTCGTAATTTTTATGCTTGCTGAAGCGCCAACGATGAAACATAAATTTGCTATGGTGATTAGTTCAACCCCTCATGATGCAGCCAAAGAAGAATGCCATATTGACCGAGTTTTGCAAGGCGTAATTGGTTATCTCGGCATTAAAAGTATCACCAGCTTGCTTACTGGCGTTGGTATTTTTATTTTGTTGGAAGCCTGTGGGGTTCAATATGCAATTTTGTGGGCAACCTTGAGTTTCTTGCTGAATTATATTCCCAATATTGGTTCTATCATTGCGGCTATTCCGATTATTGTGCAAGCCTTATTACTGAACGGTTTTGGAATTGGCTTTGGCGTAGCAGTTGGTGTTATTGCGATCAATATGATTGTCGGTAACATTATTGAGCCTAAAATGATGGGACAACGATTAGGGCTTTCAACCTTAGTAGTATTCCTTTCATTATTGTTTTGGGGATGGTTACTTGGAACAGTGGGAATGCTACTGTCAGTTCCTTTGACGATGGCATTAAAAATTGCCTTGGAGTCCAGTCCAAATACGGCGAAATATGCTTGTCTATTGGGTGATGTCGAAGATTTCAAATAGATTTTATAGAGAAAGTGCGGTGAATTTTCACCGCATTTTTTATGATAAGTCTTGTGGATCAACATCCAAAATTAATCGCACTTGGCTGTTTTTTTCAAGTTCGGCTTGTTGATATTCTCTTAATGCTTTTTGCAATGTCATTCTTGATGGATGCTGCAATAATAACTGCCAACGATATTGCCCTGCTTTTTTGCTGAACGGTGCAGGCATTGGGCCAAGCATTTGTAATCCCGCAATTTGTTTCGATTGAAAAAAATCTGCAATCTGGTTTAAGCAATTTTCTGCAAGCTCAGAATGTCTAGCCTGTGCTTTGAATAACGCCTGAAAAGTGAAAGGTGGCAATCCCATTGAATGGCGTAATTGTAAGGTTTCTTTTGCAAAAGCTTGGTAGCCATTCGCTAATAACGTAGTGAGCAAAGGATGATCAGGATAATGTGTTTGTAGCACGACTTCGCCTTGTTTATCGGCACGACCAGCACGTCCAGCAACTTGAACATAAAGTTGAGCTAAACGTTCTTCTGCACGAAAATCTAGTGAAAATAATGCACTATCTACATTCACTAAGGCAACGAGGGTAACATTCGGAAAATGATGTCCTTTTGCCAGCATTTGTGTGCCAATCAAAATTTGACTTTTGCCTTGTTGAATATCTTCTAAATAACCTTCCAATTTTCCTTTACGCGAAGTGCTATCGCGGTCGATTCGCGCTACAGAATAATGAGGAAATAGCGTTTTCAAGGTTTCTTCTAATTGTTCCGTGCCGAGACCTGTGGTGACTAAATGAGTCGAACCGCAATCACCACATTGTCGAGGAATAGTTTTCTGTGCACCACAATGATGACAACGCAATACATTTTGATGCTGATGATAGGTATAAGGTTTTTCACAATGAGGGCATTGTGCAATCCAACCACATTCATGGCAAAGCAATACGGGCGCAAAGCCACGACGATTTAAGAAAAGCAGAACTTGATTGCCTTTTTCTAGGTGAGCTTTCATTCGCTCCAATAAGGGTTTTGAAAGCCCGTTTTGTATGTTTTGATTTTTCAAATCAATAACGAAATGACGAAGTGCGGTAGAATTCCCCGCTCTTTTTGATAACACTAAATGTTGGTATTTGCCGTTTTGTACATTATTAATACTTTCTAAACTTGGCGTGGCGGAACCCATTAATACCGCAATATTTAGTTTTTGAGCCAGTACAATCGCCAAGTCTCGCGCGTGATAACGCCAACTGTCTTGCTGTTTGTAAGACGCGTCGTGTTCTTCGTCCAAAATAATTGCACCAAGATTAGAAAATTGTGTGAACAATGCCGATCTCGTACCAATCACAATGGCACTTTGTCCAGAGCGGGCGCGATCCCATACATAAAGCCGTTGCGTATCGGTTAAATTAGAATGAAGAACATCAATTTCTACATTGAAACGCGCTTTGAAACGGTGCACCGTTTGTGGTGTTAGCCCAATTTCGGGCACAAGCACTAATACTTGCTTATCCGATTTTAAAATTTCTTCAATATACTGCAGATAAATTTCTGTTTTGCCTGAACCAGTTACCCCATCGAGCAGCCATACATTGAAACCAGAATGAAAGAGCAATTGACTGAAGGCTAAGGCTTGCTGCTTATTTAAGGTTAAACGATTTTCAGCATTGACAATTGGGTTATCGCCTAAGCTTTGTTGCCAGCTTAGGGGCTTTGTTTGGATAGTAATTTCCTCAATAAACCCTTTGGCTTTTAAGACTGACCAAATCGCAGAGGAAAACTCATTATTGCCTTTTTCAAGATCAGTTTCAGATAAGCATTGTAGGGCTTCAACTTGCTTTTTCGAGCGTTTTAACAGGCCTTGTTCAAGCGCATTTTTCCCCGCATCTGTAATTCGCCAAAAAGTACAGTCATTTTTCACCGCACTTTCTCCGTTACGCAATTTCACAGGCAAGGCTTGAAATAACACATCGCCTAATCCTGCTTGATAATAATTTGCTGCCCAATGAAGCCAATCCCAATAAATTGGGGTGAAGAGCGGTGCTAAATCTAATGGTTGAAGAATGGTTTTGAGCTTATCTTCTGGCACGTCTGATTTTGTCGGGAAATCAGCCACAATGGCGACGCGTTTTTGCGTACCAAAAGGCACAAGAACACGTGTGCCGATTTGTAATGAAACATCATCGGGGAAGAGATAATCAAATAAACGAGGAAGCGGCACAGCCAGTGCCACTCGGACAATTTTCATAATCAACCTTGGGAAAAAATTTGCCCTATTATACGAGAAAAACGTGTATAATCGCCGCCAATTTTTTTCACGAACAAGATTTTTATGATACAAACTTTTGCTGATCAAAAACGTAAAACCGTTGAAACCGCAGAATTTACCGAAGATGGCCGCTATAAACGCAAAGTCCGTAGTTTTGTTCTCCGCACTGGTCGTTTGAGCGAATTTCAGAAAAACATGATGAATGATAACTGGGGAACACTTGGTTTAGACTATCAAACGGAACCTTTTGATTTTGCGAAGATTTATGGCAATGATAATCCAGTTGTATTAGAAATTGGCTTTGGAATGGGAAAATCGCTCGTGGATATGGCTTTTGCTAATCCTGACAAAAATTATCTTGGCATTGAAGTTCATACCCCGGGTGTTGGTGCTTGTATTGCTTATGCTGTGGAAAAAGGCGTAACGAATTTACGCGTGATTTGTCATGATGCAACGGAAATTTTACGAGACAGTATTGCAGATGGTGCGCTTGGCGGTTTACAGTTATTTTTCCCCGATCCTTGGCATAAAGCAAAACATCATAAACGTCGTATTGTTCAACCGCACTTTGTGGCACAAGTGGTACAAAAATTAGGTGAAAATGGTTTTATCCATATGGCTACAGATTGGGAAAATTATGCAGAACAAATGCTAGAAGTATTAAGTGCAAACACCGATTTAGTGAATACCTCGAAAAATGGCGATTATATTCCAAGACCAGATTTTAGACCTTTAACTAAATTTGAAGCCAGAGGCCACAGACTTGGTCATGGTGTTTGGGATTTATACTTTGTGAAGAAATAAGCCTATTTTGGGCAAATTAACTTTTGGGTGAAGATTGATGTTGGGGAAATCCGATGCCAAATTCACGAATTTAATATAGAATACTGATTTGAATACGACCTTAATAGGAGAAATACCATGTCTAAATCTTACAATCAACGTCAACGCAAAAAACTTCACCTTGCTGAATTCCAAGAACTCGGTTTTCTTGTAAATTTCCAATTTGCAGAAGGTACTGCGATTGAAACTGTAGATGAAATCGTTGATCGTTTTATTAACGAAGTGATTCAACCAAATGGTCTAGCTTATGAAGGTAGCGGGTATTTACATTGGGAAGGTTTAGTTTGCCTAGAAAAAATTGGTAAATGTGATGAAAGCCACCGTGAAACTGTGAAAAAATGGTTAGAAAAAAATGGTTTGCAACAAATTGAAGTAAGCGAATTATTTGATATTTGGTGGGAATATCCAGCAAAAGCAGAGTAGTTTTGTTAAAATATTGTGGTAAAAAACAACTATGTCGAGTTATTTTTTATTACGATTTAAATTTGATCTATCACAAAGAAAGTTCAAAAAAAGTAAATAACTACCTATTATGGGTGGTTCCTATTTCTAGTTAGGAACTTCATAATCACCACCCCAAAAGTACTGACGGATTTATAGAAGGCACCTGGATGACTGTTGAAAACTTGCCCCGCAGACAATTTTTACGAGGTAAATTTTTAACATCTTTGCATACGAAAACTGAGCAGAAACAAGGCTTTGATGGAGTCCGCCCTCCTTGGGCTGTTGAAAATTCTATTTTTGTAGAGCAATGTACGCGCTGTGGTGATTGCCTTTCTATATGTGAAACCAATATTTTGGTAAAAGGTGATGGTGGATTCCCCGAAGTGTGTTTCGATAAGGGGGAATGTACTTTTTGTGGAAAATGTGTAGATATATGTAAACAACCAATTTTTCGTTCTTGTTCTGAGCAACCTTGGAACCATAAAATTGAGATTGGTAAAGATTGTTTAACTGAAAAAAATATAGCTTGTCGTAGTTGTCAAGATAATTGCCCAAAGAACGCAATTAAATTTCGTTGGCAAGCAGGTGGAATAGCCAAGCCTGTATTAGATGTGGATGCTTGTAACGGTTGTGGCGCTTGCATTCAACGTTGTCCTGTTGATGCGATAACTTTGTTTTACCCATCTCACAATAATGAAAATGAAAATTAACGATTTAATAAAAACAGATACAGTTGAGAAATGGCAGGTTTGTGGCATTGTTGTGCAATGTATGGTGTCAAAACTTGGTATAATTCAAAGTGAGCTTTCCAAATTACCTGATACTGAAATTCATGCAGTCAATGAGGAAAATGGTAAAATTGTTGCAGTAATGCAAGCAAATAGTCAGAAAGAATTAGCTAATCGTATGGAATTGGCTAGAGATATTGATGGTGTTATTACGGTTTCGTTAGTTTATCATCAAGTAGAAGATAATTAGTTTTTTATTTTTTAGTGTTAATAATAGTGGGGGAAACACTATGAGCATAAGTCGTCGTGACTTTATGAAGGCAAATGCTGCTGCAGCGGCAGCAGTTGCTGCTGGTATTAGTATTCCAATCAAAAATGTTGCAGCGGAAGAAAATATCAATAAAGATATTCATTGGGAAAAAGCACCTTGCCGTTTCTGTGGTACAGGTTGTAGTGTAATGGTTGGTACACAAGATGGCCGTGTTGTTGCTACTTATGCCGATCCAGATGCTGAAGTAAACCGTGGATTGAATTGTATTAAAGGGTTGTTCTTATCTAAAATTATGTATGGTAAGGATCGTTTAACCCAGCCATTGCTTCGAATGAAAGATGGTAAATATGATAAAAATGGTGAGTTTACGCCAGTAAGTTGGGAAACTGCATTTACTGTATTTGCGGATAAAACGAAAGAAGCAATTCGTAAGAAAGGTCCAAGTTCTGTTGCACATTACTGCTCTGGTCAAACTACAGTTATTGAAGGCTACGCAAAATCTAAATTCTATAAAGCTGGTTTACGTTCAAACAATATTGATCCAAATGCGCGTCAATGTATGGCATCTGCCGCAACTGGCTTTATTCGTACCTTTGGTGTTGATGAACCGATGGGATGTTATGATGACATCGAGAATGCGGATGTTATGGTGCTTTGGGGCTCTAATATGGCTGAAATGCACCCAATTTTATGGTCACGTATTGCCGATCGCAAATTAAACCACCCAGATCTGAAAATTTTTGTTCTTTCAACGTTTGAACATCGTTCATTTGAATTAGCAGATTATGGCATTGTATTCATTCCTCAAACAGACCTAGCTATTGCTAACTATATTTCAAACTATATCATCCAAAATGGTGGTGTAGATGAGAAATTTGTTGCAGAAAATACTAAATTTAAAAAGGCTACAACAGATATTGGTTATGCACTTAGACCCGATCATGCTTTAGAAAAAGCTGCGAAAAATGCGGGGAAAGGTGCAGGTAAAATGCTTGATTTTACTTTTGATGAATATAAGAAGTTTGTATCAGAGTATGATCTTGAGTATACCCATAAACTAACAGGGGTTCCTAAAAATCAATTAGAAGCACTTGCACAGGCATATGCTGATCCAAAAACAAATGTTACTTCATTCTGGACAATGGGTGTTAACCAGCATACTCGTGGTGTGTGGTTAAACCAAATGTTACATAGTTTACATTTATTAACAGGCAAGATTTCTAAACCAGGTAACCACCCATTCTCTTTGACTGGTCAACCATCTGCTTGTGGTACTGCTCGTGAAGTTGGAACATTCCCACACCGTTTACCTGCGGATATGGTTGTTACCAACCCACAACATGTGGCAAAAGCAGAAAGTATTTGGAAATTACCGGCTGGTGCGGTACAAACGCAAGTTGGTTTGTCAATTAATGAAATTGACCGTGCGATGAAAGATGGCAAAATCAATGTTTACTGGCAAATGTGTAATAACCATATGCAGTCGGGTCCAAATAGTAATCAGGAACGTATGCCAGCTTGGCGAGATCCACAAAACTTTATTGTTGTATCGGATCCTTATCCAACAGCAAGTGCAGTAGCGGCTGACTTAATTTTACCAACTGCAATGTGGGTGGAAAAAGAAGGAGCTTTTGGTAACGCTGAGCGTCGTACCCAAGCATGGAAACAGCAAGTAAAAGCACCCGGTGAGGCAAAATCTGATTTATGGCAAGTTCTTGAGTTTTCTAAATATTTTAAAACTGATGAAGTTTGGCCAAAAGAATTGCTTGACGCTAATCCGCAATTTAAAGGTAAAACGTTATATGAAGTGCTTTATTTAAATGGCAACGTGAATAAATTTGAAAAACCAACAGATCATTTAAATGATGATGCTGAACATTTTGGCTTCTATTTACAAAAAGGTTTATTTGAAGAATATGCTGAGTTTGGGCGCGGTCACGGACACGATTTAGCACCATATGATATGTATCAAAGTGAAGAAGTTCGTGGATTACGTTGGCCTGTCGTAAATGGTGTTGAAACACGTTGGCGTTATCGTAAGGGCTATGACTTCTTTGCTTCTAAAGACCGTGAAGTTGATTTCTATGGTCAAAAAGATAAACGAGCAGTTATTTTTGCCGCACCTTATGAGGCTCCTGCAGAATCACCAGATGAAGAATACGATATGTGGTTATGTACTGGCCGTGTTTTAGAACATTGGCATACAGGTACTATGACACGTCGTGTACCAGAAATTCACCGTTCATTCCCAAACAATGTTGTATATATGCATCCGCTAGATGCTGAGGCACGTGGAATGCGTCATGGCGATAAAATTAAATTGATTACTCGTCGTGGTGAGATGGTATCTTATTTAGATACACGTGGACGTAATAAGCCACCTCGCGGTTTAGTTTTCACTATGTTCTTTGATGCGGGTCAGCAAGTTAACCGCTTAACCTTAGATGCGGCAGACCCAATTTCAAAAGAAACTGACTATAAAAAATGTGCAGTTAAAGTAGTAAAAGCGTAAAACGTATGCGGTCATAGTAAAATAATAGAAATATGGCCGCACTTTATCGTATTTTTTAACGGCTTATGCCAATTTTGTGAAAATAAATTCACAAATGGAGTGAAAAATGAAAAAGATGATGGCCATGATTATGGCATTATTGGGATGTTCAGCCATGCTTCATGCTGAAGTTTATCCGAATACTAATGTAGAAGTGGTGAAATCAGGTGTTGAAAATGCACATGAAGCAATTCAACCTGAGTTTAAAAATAACCTAAAAGATACAGGTATCCAACCTCGTGATATGCTTTTTGCACCGCCTGTAGTACCACACAGTATTAAAGGGATGCAAGTGAGTAAAAACACAAACCGTTGTTTAGAATGCCATAATGCTGATGTAGCTCAACTTGTTGGCGCTACTGTACCAAGTAAAACTCACTTTTATGATCGTGAAGGGCATTTAGGCGATACAGTCTCTGCACGTCGTTATTTCTGTTTACAATGTCATGTTCCACAAACTGATGCAAAACCGATTGTTGAACAAACATATCGCTCTACACCAGGTTATGATAGAAAAGCAGATCAACCGTTACCACAAGTGACTAAAACGCCTGAATATAAAGAAAAATTTGAGGAAACGCTCAAAGAATTTGGTCATTCTTCAGATAAATATTTGAACCAACATCATTAAGGTGAGCAAAAATGAAAAAATTAACAAATTTAATTAAATCTTTTTGGCATTGGTTCAGAACACCAAGCCGAATTGCAGTGGGAACAATCATTTCACTTGCATTTATTGCAGGAATTTTGGCTTGGGTGGGCTTTAATTATGGTCTAGCTGAAACCAATACAGAAAAATTCTGTTCAAGCTGTCATACAAATGATGTTTATCCTGAATATTTGCATAGTACCCATTTTCAAACACGTACAGGTGTAGGCGCGAGCTGTCCAGATTGTCACGTTCCACATGAGTTTGGTCCAAAAATATTACGCAAAATTGTTGCAGCAAAAGAAGTTTATGCATTTTATACTGGTAAAGTGGATACTATTGAGAAATTCAATGAACGTCGTTTACATATGGCCGAAAATGAGTGGGCACGTATGAAGGCGAATGATTCTCAAGAATGTCGTAACTGCCATAAAATGGATCGTATGGATCGTTCTCAACAAAAAGAAGTAGCGGCGAAGATGCATAAGTTCGCTGAAGAAAATGGTAAAACTTGTATCGACTGTCATAAAGGTATTGCACATAAGTTACCTGATATGAAAGATGTCGAATCAGGATTTAAGAAAGAAGAGAAATAATTCTTTCAGCAATGTATAGGAAAATACCGTACTCTGTAAAAGTACGGTATTTTTTTATCTGATTTTTATCCTAGAAAAAAAGTGAATTTTTCAGTAAAATCGTCGAGTTTTATAAAATGATTAAAAAAATTACTCAAAGTTTAGGGATTTATCGTGGCTCATCGAGATTTTGTTGCGCGTCGTGGCGTAAATAAGAAAAAAGGAAAAAATAAGAATATTTTAATTGGGATGATGATTGCAGTTGTCTTTGCATTTGGTATTGGGCTTTATTTCCTGAAAAATAAAACAGAGGAAAAAGTAGTGAAAGAAATTATTCCTCAAACAGAAAAAACGCAGCCTAAAAGTATTTTACCTAATCGTCCTGAAGAAGTTTGGAGTTATATTAAAGCGTTAGAAACGCGTACGGTGCCTGTTGATGATAAGCCATCTAGTGTAGAAAAAAATATGCGTTTAACAGAAGAACAACGTCAAGTTTTAATCCAAATGGAGAAAGATCAAAAAGCAGCAGAGGAAGCTCGTAAATTAGCTGAACAACAAGCAGCTCAAGAATCTACTAAGGTTGATAATCTATCAAAAAGTACGGTGGTTCAGCAATCATCACCGGTTAAAACAGAGCAAGTTAAAAAAGTAGAAACCGTAAAAATTGACACTCTTAGCATTGAAGCCGAAAAAAAAGCTAAACAAGCTAAATTAGATACAGCGAAGAAAGTGGAATCTATTAAAACTGTTGAGCCGGTTAAAACTACAGAGAATGAAAATGGCAGTAAGAAGTTTGGTTTACAGTGTGGTGCTTTTAAGAACCGAGCCCAGGCTGAAAGTTTACAGGGAAGATTGGCAATGACAGGTTTTAATGCACAAGTACAAGTAAATGGTGAATGGAATAGAGTACGAATTGGAAATTTCGCCAATCGAGATGCAGCAATGCAAGCTCAGAGTAAAGCAAAGGGTGTTGCAGATTGCGTGGTGATTGGTATGTAATCAATCAGTTAATTTTACAGGTTAAGTGCGGTGATTTTTCCACGATTTGTACAACCTTATTATTATTTGATACCGCCGTTTTCAATCGTTTTAATCTGCATTTATCCTCTGTTGTATGGAATTTACTGGTCAATCCCAGAAAATGGTGAAATGTCAAGCGATTGGCAAATATTCTTTGCACCAATGCCAATAATTTTACTGGCTCAAATGTTATTTTCTCGCTGGAGTTGGGAAAAATTACGCAGTCTTGAACGACAAAAATGGCTAAAAGGCACAGGCATATTCTTAACCGCAACGTTCATTACGACGCATTTAATTTATGCTTAGGCAGATGCTTATTTGTATCGTCCTATCATGTAACGCTCTAATTTCCCTTTATCTTATCCAATGACAGCTCGTTCTTTTTTAGAAAAACACGGTTTCTTGGATGGAGAAGAATATACGCAAAAATTGGCACAAGAAGGCCGTTTAGATGCCTTAAAAATTGATTATCCGAAAAAAGCACTCTCTTACGCACCCATTACGTACAAACCTAATGTTCTGATCGTAACGGTTTCGGGTTTGCGCCATGATGCGATTTCTAATGAAAAGATGCCAAAACTTGCTGAATTTGCAACAAGTTCAACCGAATTCACTAATCATTACAGCATAGGTAATAGTAACAACGCAGGCTTGATTGGGTTATTTTACGGGCTAAATGCAAATTATACCGATAGCATTTTAAGCAATCATACCCAATCTGTTTTAATCGAAAAATTACGTGCTGAAAATTATCAACTGGGTTTATTTTCTGCTACGAATTCAAAGATAGCGTCTTCCGCCAAGCATTATTTCGTGAAATGAAACTTTCGTCGAATAAAACCAACAAGCCAAATAATGAAAGTGCGGTAAAAAATCTCAATGATTTTATTAAAGCACAAAAAACAGACTCCCCTTGGTTTGCTTATTTGGATTTAGCCTTGGAGGTTAAATCCCTATCAGACTATGACCGCACTTTGCAAGACATTGATTCTCTTTTAGCAAAAGCGTTAGAAAGTACACCGCTTGAAAATACATTAGTCATCATCACGTCAGAGCATGGTGTAACCTTTAATGAAATGAATGAAAAAGAGCGAGAAAACTACTTTGGGTGAGATGAGGTTCAAGTGCCATTGCTTGTATATTGGAAAGATTTACCGGTAGGCAAACAAAATGGATTAAGTAATCATGCGGATATTTTCTCTGCATTAATGCAAACGGTGTTCGGCGTAGAAAACTCGTTGATGGATTATAGTCAGGGACGCAATCTCTTTGATCTTAAGGGTGATGACTGGGTGCTTGCCTCTAATTTCCACTGGAATGAGGTGATTCAACCAGATGGAACACAATATCACATTGATCGCAAAGGTAATTACAAAAAATTCGATAAAGATTATATTGAGCAATCGTCAGATAGACCGCCACTTGGAATCTTCTTAGAAGCCTTCCAATTACAAAATTTCTTCTTTGAAAAATAGCCTATAAGGGCATAAAAGAATAGATTTTTTGCCCTTAAGCCTTTATACTCATGACTCAGTTTAAGACTGAAAAATGTTATTAATGAAAATCCGTGAGTTTTTCATAACATTATCATAATGCTTCTCGCCGTACTTACAGTACCTTTCAATTAATATACATTCTCGTCTTTTTATCCTTTCTTTTTTACGGAGTTTGTATGAAAAGCCACGTTTGTAGTTTTAAAACCTATATTTGCGATGAAATTATCAAAAAAGGCGGATGGGTAAATGCCCATGCACATGCTGATCGCGCTTTTACGATGACGCCAGAGAAAATTGGGATTTATCATAGTAGTAATTTGCAACAAAAATGGGATTTAGTGGATGAAGTAAAACGCACTTCCAGTGTTGATGATTATTACGCACGTTTTTGCCAATCTATTGAATTAATGATATCCCAAGGTGTTACCGCATTTGGTACCTTTGTCGATATAGACCCAATTTGTGAAGATCGTGCAATTATTGCCGCGCACAAAGCTCGCGAAGTGTATAAACATGACATTATTTTGAAATTTGCCAATCAAACTTTAAAAGGGGTAATTGAACCCACTGCGCGTAAATGGTTTGATATTGGTGCAGAAATGGTAGATATGATTGGTGGCTTACCATATCGTGATGAATTGGATTATGGTCGCGGCCTAGAGGCGATGGATATCTTGTTAGATAAGGCCAAATCTCTTGGAATTATGTGTCATGTACATGTCGACCAATTCAACAATCCAAGCGAAAAAGAAACTGAGCAACTTTGTGACAAAACCATTGAACACGGAATGGAGGGGCGAGTTGTGGGTATCCACGGGATTTCCATTGGCTCACATTCAAAAGAATATCGCTATAAACTTTACGAAAAAATGCGTAAAGCTAAAATGATGATGATAGCCTGTCCTATGGCATGGATTGACAGCAATCGAAAAGAAGATCTTATGCCATTCCATAATGCACTCACGCCAGCAGATGAAATGATCCCCGAAGGTATCACTGTTGCCCTAGGCACGGATAATATTTGTGATTATATGGTTCCTCTATGTGAAGGCGACTTATGGCAAGAATTAAGCCTATTAGCTGCGGGATGCCGTTTCCCTCACTTAGATGAAATGGTCAACATCGCAAGCATTAACGGTCGTAAAGTGTTAGGACTAGAGCCAATTTAGCTTTTTATTCTCCCAATCAAAAGTGCGGTCAAAATGGGTAACATTTAAAAGTTGATTAAAAAATCTAGCTTTTAAATGTTACCCATTTTTGTTGTGCTTTTGTGTTTTTTAACTTGCCAAAAAATAAAAAACAAATAAAATGAACGCTGATTCATTTTTGAGCAATTATTGCTCCTTATTTTACTCAAGGATCTTATGCGACAAGCTAAAACAGACTTAGCTGAACAGATTTTTTCAGCGACAGATCGTTTAATGGCAAAAGAAGGGTTGAATCAACTTTCTATGCACAAACTTGCGAAAGAAGCGAATGTAGCCGCAGGAACGATTTACCTTTATTTTAAAAACAAAGATGAGTTGCTTGAACAATTTGCACACAGAGTGTTTTCAATGTTTATGGCAACGCTTGAAAAAGATTTTGATGAATCTAAGCCTTTTTTCGAACAGTATCGACAAATGTGGAAAAACATTTGGTATTTCTTACAAGAAAATCTCACCATTCTGTCTAATTTAAAACAGTATGAATCCTTACCTAATTTCAAGGATATTTGTAAAAACATTAAAAATTGCCGTTGGGATTTATTTTGTCATCAAGCACAAAAAGCTGGCTTATTAGCGGAATTATCTGAAGATATTCTCTTTTTATTAAGTTTGAAAACTGCAATAAATTTAGCCTCTGATGCAAAATTTATCGATTTCGATCTTAATCCTGAAATTTTAGAATCTGTGATCGAACGCTCTTGGCGTGCGATTCAGAAATAATTGTTGTTATTTTTATAACGGAGCTTTAAACATGAGTCAAACTCAATCTCAGAGACCGAAACGTTCACATACTTTCTTTATGAAAGTGATTTTGGCTGTTTTTGTCTTAATTTTTGCGGGCGTTATTGGTTTTAGTTTTATTCGCAACATGATGATTGGAAAATTTCTAGCCAATATGCCTGAGTCAACGAATCCAGTAACCGCCTTAGAGATTAAGCCTAGCGAATGGACACCTGTAATTAATACAACGGGTCTTGTTCGTCCAAATCAAGGAGCAATGTTAAGTGCACAAAATGCGGGGAGCGTTTCACATGTATTTGTTCAAAATGGACAATCAGTGAAAAAAGGTGATCGTTTAGTGGAGCTAGATAGTTCTGTTGAACGTGCAAGTTTACAAGCTGCAGAAGCTCAACTTCCAGCACTTCGTCAGACTTATCAACGTTATGCAAATCTTTTAAAAAGTAATGCGGCATCTCGTCAAGATGTTGATAATGCAAAATCAGCATATGATGCTCAACTAGCCAATATTGAATCTCTAAAAGCGACCATTGAGCGCCGTAGTATTGTTGCTCCATTTGATGGAAAAGCAGGTATTGTTAAAGTTAATGTAGGGCAATATGTCAATATTGGTACAGAAATTATTCGTGTAGAAGATACGAGTTCAATGAAGGTTGATTTTGCTATTTCTCAAAATGAATTAGATAAATTACATATTGGTCAACGTGTTACAGCAACGACTGATGCGCGTAAAGGCGAAACATTTTCAGCTCATATCACGGCTATTGAACCAGCAATTAATTCATCAACGGGTTTGGTTGATGTACAAGCTACTTTTGAACCCGAAGATGGTCGCCAATTACTTTCTGGTATGTTTTCTCGATTACGCATAGCCTTACCTACAGAGAAAAATCAAGTTGTCGTTCCCCAAGTCGCAATTAGTTACAATATGTATGGTGAAATTGCCTATTTATTGATGCCATTATCAGACAAAGATAAAGAAAAATTATCAGGTAATGATAAATTCGATCGTTTGTATCGAGCTAAACAAATCACTGTATTTACGAAAGATCGTCAAGGTATTTATTCTCAGTTACAAGGTAATGAGATAAAACCAGGTGATAAAATTATTACAGGGGGGCAGCAAAATATTAGCAATGGTAGCCTTGTAGAATGGATTGAAAAAGACATTGTTGGTGGCTCTGAGCCCGCTAAAAAGACTAATCTTTAATTCAACTTAGGAAATACGAATGAAATTTACTGATATCTTTATTCGTCGCCCTGTTTTAGCGATTTCAATTAGCTTGCTTATTATTATTTTAGGATTACAAGCGATTTCAAAACTGGCCGTGCGTGAATATCCTAAAATGACAACTACCGTAATTACGGTAACGACAGCTTATCCAGGTGCAGATGCAAACTTAATTCAAGCTTTTGTGACATCTAAACTTGAAGAGTCTATTGCTCAGGCGGACAATATTGATTATATGTCATCATCAAGTTCACCTAGTGCATCTGTCATTACAGTGAAAATGAAATTAAATACCGATCCTGCAGGAGCATTAGCTGATGTGCTTGCTAAGGTAAATGCGGTACGTTCTGAATTGCCACAGGGTATTGAGGATCCAACAGTGGCTTCCTCTTCAGGTGGTACGGGGATTATGTATATTAGTTTCCGTTCAAAAAAATTAGATTCTAGCCAAGTTACCGATTATATTAATCGTGTGGTGAAACCTCAGTTCTTTACAATAGAAGGTGTTGCCGAGGTACAAGTATTTGGTGCGGCAGAGTATTCGTTACGTATCTGGCTTGATCCTGAAAAAATGGCTGCGCAAAATCTTTCTTCTCCTACAGTGATGTCAGCGTTATCTGCAAACAATGTACAAACTGCCGCCGGTAATGATAATGGCTATTTTGTTACTTATCGTAATAAAGTTGAAACTACAACAAAATCAGTTGAGGATTTAGGCAATTTAATTGTTAGTGCTAAAGGTAATGAGCTTGTTCGGTTACGAGATATCGCCACGATAGAATTGAATAAAGAAAATGATAACTCACGTGCAACAGCGAATGGTTCTGATTCTGTGGTATTAGGGATTAATCCTACTTCAACAGCGAATCCATTAACTGTTGCTGAAAAAATTCGACCGCTCTTTGAAACGATTAAGCAGCAACTCCCTGATAGTATGGAAACCGATATTCTCTATGATCGTACGATTGCGATTAATAGTTCCATACATGAAGTGATTAAAACGATTATAGAAGCGACAGTTATTGTATTAGTCGTCATTTTGATGTTTATTGGCTCACTTCGTGCAATTTTAATTCCAGTATTAACCATTCCAATTTCATTAATTGGCGTGCTAATGATGTTACAAAGTTTGAATTTTTCTATTAACTTAATGACATTGTTAGCTCTTATTCTTGCAATTGGTTTAGTCGTAGATGATGCGATCGTTGTACTTGAAAATGTGGATCGTCATATTAAAGAAGGTGAAACGCCATTTCGAGCGGCAATTATTGGAACACGTGAGATTGCTGTGCCTGTTATTTCAATGACGATTACATTAATTGCGGTTTATTCGCCGATGGCGCTTATGGGAGGAATTACAGGAACGCTGTTTAAAGAGTTTGCATTAACGCTTGCTGGAGCAGTGTTTATATCCGGTATTGTAGCATTGACACTTTCACCAATGATGAGTAGTAAGTTACTTAAAGCTAATGTCAAACCAACGAAACTGGAACAACGCGTAGAACATACACTAAGTAAAGTAAATAAAATTTACGATTATATGCTTGATATTGTTATGCTAAATCGTAAATGTATGCTTACATTTGCTGTGGTAATTTTTGCAACACTACCTTTCTTATTTAATTCACTGTCCAGTGAATTGACACCAAAAGAAGATAAAGGCGCATTTCTGGCAATTGGTAATGCCCCATCTAGTGTTAATGTTGACTATATTCAAGATGCAATGAAGCCATATATGAAGAATGTGATGGATACACCTGAAGTTTCATTTGGTATGAGCATTGCGGGGGCGCCAAGTTCTAATGGCTCACTTAATATTATTACCTTAAAAGATTGGAAAGAAAGAGATCGTAAACAAGCAGCAGTAATGAATGAGCTGAATACAAAAGCAAAATCGATTCCTGAAGTGTCGGTATCGGCGTTTAATTTCCCTGAAATAGATACAGGAGAGCAAGGCCCACCAATTGCTATTGTGTTAAAAACAGCACAGGATTACAAAGCATTAGCAAATACAGCTGAAAGCTTGGAAAAGGCTATGAAAGCATCAGGTAAATTTATTTATACTAATCTGAATTTAGCCTATGACACGGCGCAAATGACAATTTCAGTCGATAAAGAGAAAGCTGGAACTTATGGTATTACGATGCAACAAATAAGTAACACGTTGGGGAGTTTCTTATCAGGTGCAACGATTACTCGAGTGGATGTTGATGGTCGTGCTTATAAAGTGATTTCGCAAGTAAAACGTGATGATCGTTTATCTCCAGAAAGCTTCAAAAACTATTATTTAACAGCATCAAATGGACAATCTGTACCATTAAGTAGTTTAGTTAGTATGAAACTAGAAACGCAGCCAATGTCATTAGCTCGTTTTAGTCAATTAAACTCAGCTGAAATTGGTGCAGTTGCGATGCCAGGTACATCTACAGGTGATGCTATAGCGTGGTTGCAGGATTATTTAAAAAATAACTTACCGCAAGGATATACTTATGATTTTAAATCAGAGGCTCGCCAGCTTATTCAAGAAGGGAATGCACTTGCGGTGACATTTATTTTAGCCGTTATCATTATTTTCCTGGTTCTTGCGATTCAATTTGAATCAATACGAGATCCAATGGTTATTATGATTTCGGTGCCTTTAGCAGTAAGTGGAGCATTACTCACATTAAACTTATTGTCTTTTTTCCAAATTGACGGAACGACATTAAATATCTATTCGCAAGTTGGATTAATTACATTAGTCGGTTTAATTACCAAACATGGTATTTTAATGTGTGAAGTGGCAAAAGAAGAGCAGTTGAATCATGGTAAAACGCGTATTGAAGCAATTACATCAGCTGCGAAAGTACGTTTGCGTCCGATCCTTATGACTACTGCAGCCATGGTTGCTGGATTAATTCCATTACTTTATGCTACGGGCGCTGGGGCTGTATCTCGTTTTAGCATGGGGATTGTTATCGTAGCAGGATTATCTATTGGGACAATTTTCACTTTATTTGTCTTACCAGTAGTTTATAGCTACATTGCAACAGAACATAAGCCATTACCAGAATTTAAAGAAGATTTAACAAATTGATACACATAAAAATTATGTAAAAAAAACCGCACTTTGGGTCAATGAGCAAAGTGCGGTTTTTTTAGTTAAAACATTTTATAAAATAATCAAATCATCACGGTGCATCGCGACAGAGCCATATTCATAACCAAGAATAAATTCAATCTCGGTCGATTTTTTACCTTTAATAAGTTGTAATGCATCACTATTATAACGAGGCATACCAAGCGCAATATCTTTACCGGACTGCGTACGAATCTTTACAACCTCACCACGAGAAAAACATCCTTCAATTGCAATAATACCAGCAGGGAGAAGCGATTTGTTTTGTATTAACATTGCATGTTCTGCACCATCATCAATTGTAATAATGCCAACGGAAGGGGCTGCAAAAAGCCATTGTTTCCGACTTTCTAAACGATCAGATTGATGAGCAATAAATTTTGTACCAATATTATGGTCATAAGCTAAATCAGCGATTACATTTAGCTGATTACCTGGCGCAATAATTGTTTCAATACCTGAACGCGTTGCAACATCAGCAGCGATAATTTTTGTCATCATTCCACCTGTACCAAGATTTGTCCCTGAATCTCCTGCAATAGCACGAATATGATCGGTGATTTGTTCTACGATTGGAATTAATTTTGCATCTGGATTTTTACGCGGATCACTATCAAATAATCCTTGCTGGTCTGTGAGTAGATAAAGTTGTTCAGCTTGAACAAGAATAGCCACTAATGCAGATAAATTATCGTTGTCACCAACCTTAATTTCCGCTGTTGCAACAGCATCATTTTCATTTATCACAGGAATAATTTGATTATCTAACAGGGCATGTAACGTATCGCGAGCATTGAGAAAACGTTCACGATCTTCAATATCCGCACGGGTTAATAAGATTTGTCCAATATGAATATCATAAATAGCAAATAATCTTTCCCAAGCTTGAATTAATTGGCTTTGACCTACTGCAGCAAGTAATTGTTTTGATGCGATTGTTGGGGGTAAGCTCGGATGATTTAAATAGTGTCTGCCAGCCGCAATTGCACCCGAAGTAACGATAACGATTCGAAATCCATCATGGTGTAATTGCGCAATTTGACGAACAATTTCCATCATATGCGGTGAATTTAATTTTGGAGTACCTTGTGTTAGTGTACTTGTTCCAAATTTCACAACTATTGTTTTTTTAGTCATAAGTTTTTCCAAGTTTTTTATTTATATTTTTACGTTATCACTAAATCAATGAAAAATCACTTAATATCAGGTATAGTAAAGTAAATTTTAGGGGAAATTTATGACATTGAGTTTAATTGTAGCGACAACCTTGAATAATGTGATTGGTAAAGATAATCAGATGCCTTGGCATTTACCTGCAGATTTGGCATGGTTTCGCCGTAATACAACAGGTAAGCCTGTAATAATGGGGAGAAAAACTTTTGAAAGTATCGGGAGGCCCTTGCCAAAACGAATAAATATCGTACTTTCTCGTCAACCGTTTGAACATGAAGGGGTAATTTGGAAAAATAGTTTTGAAAGTGCGGTTAATTTTGTGAATGATTGCGATGAAATTATGCTAATCGGTGGTGGTGAATTATTTAAACAATATTTACCAAAAGCGGATAAACTTTATCTTACACAAATTCAATCTGAAATTGAAGGAGATACATTTTTTCCCACACTTGATTGGAACGAATGGATCGTTGAATTTGAAGAATATCGTCAGGCTGATGAAGATAATGAGTATGACTGTCGATTTTTGATTCTTGTTCGTAGCGAAAAATAATTATCTTTCTTCATAAGATACTACATGCAATTGCTGCTTTTGTTTTTCTGCTTTTTTCTGTTCACGGCGTTTCTGAAAAAATGCGCTTAATTTATGACTACACTCTTCTGCTAATACACCAGATGTAATCTCCAGAGTATGATTCATCTTGTAGTCATCAAAAAAATGGAAACGCGATCCAACAGCCCCAGTTTTATAATCAGAAGCGCCGAACACAAGGCGTTTAATTCTACTATGCAAAATCGCCCCTGCACACATTGTGCAAGGCTCCAATGTCACATAAAGCGTGGTATTCAGTAAGCGATAATTTTGGAGATGTTTTGCTCCGTCTCGCAAAGCGATAATCTCAGCATGTGCAGTAGGATCGCTTTGAAAAATGGAGAGATTCCAACCTTCTCCAATAATATTTCCAGCGTCATCAACCAAAACCGCCCCCACAGGAATCTCACCTAACGCTTCCGCTTTATCCGCAAGATCAAGGGCATGGCGCATCATTTTCTCGTCAAATTCTGACCGCACTTTTGCTACATCCATTAGACGGAAAAAGGATATTTAATCGGCTCATGAGATTGATAGCCAATGACTTTGAAATCATCCATCGTGACCCAAGTTTCTAAATCCTCAAGGCTTTTTATATATGGATTGATTTCTAATTTTGGCAATGGGAAAGGCTCGCGTTTAAGTTGTACATCACGCATTAACTCAAGCTGATCTTCATAAATATGTGCATTTACAATTTTATGATATGCCTTGCCTGGTTTTTTACCCGCAATCTGTGCCATAAGCGCCAAGAAAGTAAACACCTGAATTTGATTGAAATTCAATCCAAGTGGAACATCACAGGAACGTTGATAACTAGTAAGATGTAAAGTATCGCCCACAAGAGAAAAAGTATGCGTATGCATACAAGGACGAAGACAACCAAGATCAAACTCCCCTGGGTTAAAGAAGGTTAAAATTTCCCCTCTATCATCAATTCCCTTGGTCAAATTATTAACAATTTTGCGTAGCTGATCGATGGTTTCACCATTAGGTTTACGCCATGCTCTGCCTTGCACACCATATACGCGTCCCATATCATCAACGCCTCTACGGTGAGGATTCGCGAGCCATGCGGCATTTTCATTCGCATTGGCATCCCAAGTTTTAGTACCAAGTGCGCGGAAATCAGCAGCATTGTTATATCCACGAATATAACCTAAAAATTCAGCAATGGCTGCTTTCCAATAACTTTTACGCGTGGTTATCAACGGAAATTGATTATTCGCCACATCATATTCTAAATCTGCATTAATAACTGTGAGACAACGCTTACCTGTACGCTCATTGGCAACCCATTCACCTTCATTAACAATGCGACGACAAAGATCAAGATATTGCTTCATAAAAATCTCCTATTTTATTACCGCACTTTTGCGTGAATACGCCCAAGACATAATTAAAACTCCACCAATAATCATTGGCAAGCAAAGCGCTTGTCCTCGCGTAATAACTCCAAAGAAATTTTCAACTTCAGGTTCACGTACATATTCCACAATAAAACGGAAGATGCCATAACCAATTAAGAATAAGCCGGCTACAGAGCCCATTGGACGTGGCTTTTTAATAAAAATATTCAGAATGGCAAACAACACTATGCCTTCTAGAAAAGCTTCATAAAGTTGTGATGGATGGCGAGGAAGTAATAGAGGATCATTCGGGAAAATCATTGCCCAAGGTACATCCGTTTCGCGTCCCCACAGCTCAAGATTAATGAAATTACCAATTCGGCCTAAACCTAAACCAAACGGAATCAAAGGCGCAACAAAATCAGCCGTTTGCCAAAAATTACGTTTTTGTGAATAAGACGTCCAAATCATGGCAACAATGACGCCTATTAATCCGCCATGGAAAGACATTCCACCTTCCCAAACACGGAACAAATAAAGTGGCTCTTGTAAGAAACGATCCAAATTATAAAAAAATACATCGCCAACACGTCCGCCAATAAATACGCCCATAAAACCGTTGAAAAGTAAAGTATCAACTTGCTCCACTGTCCAACCGCTATTTGGGCGACTAGCACGGCGAACCGCAAGCCAGCGTGCAAAAATAAAACCCAAAAGGTACATCAAACCATACCAACGTAAGCCGATATTGCTATCACCAAGAGTAAAAATGGTTGGATCAAAATGTGGAAGTGTTAGGTATTGATTCATAATTTCCCTTATTTTAGAAACATATTAATAGCAATAGCGATTAGTAATACTGCAAAACCTTTTTTCAATGTAGTTACAGGCAGTTTTGCAGTGGCATTTGCACCAAGTTTTGAAGTGAAAAATGATGTCGTAGTAATACCTGCAACAGCAGGTAAGTAAATATAGCCTAAAGAATATTCAGGCATACTAGGATTACCTAAGCCTCCTAGCATAAAACTAAACATCCCAGATGTGCCGAGTAGCATGCCACAAAATGCCGAAGAACCAATAGCCTTTTTCATATCAATACCACGTGAAGTTAAAAATGGTACGATAAAGCCGCCTCCGCCGATACCCGCGGCACTGGATGCGATACCAATTAAAATGCCACCAATAATGGAAGATAAGGTAGTTAAAGGTTTTATTTTCTTGTGTGATTTAGGTTTAATAGATAACACCATTTTTATGGCAAGATAGATAACTAGGCAGGCAAATAATTTTGATGAAATATCACGATCCAGTTTTCCGATAAAAAAACCGAAAATAAAGACAGTTAGCATGATGGAAGGTGCAAGAATCTTCACTGCTTTCCAGACAACATTACCTAATTTATGGTGACGTTGAGCTGATGAAAATCCAGTGATAACAATAGTGGCAAAAGAAGTACCAAGTGCAGTAGACATGAGAAGCGGTTCAGGTACTCCCATAATGGGTAGCAGATAGACTAACGTAGGAACAATGACTAATCCACCACCAATACCAAAAAGACCCGCTAAAAAGCCTACAACAGCGCCAACTAACAAGCAAAGTATGAGAAAAGTTAGCATGAATCATTCCTTGTTTTATAAAACGGACGTTTAGAATATTTCGATGTATTGCGCTTTTTATTATATGAATAATGCTTTTGTTCTGTATCATATATAGTCGTATGAATAGGAGGATTATCTGAGAACAATATGTTAGAAAATTCCTTCATTGCCTTACGATATACATCCTTTTTAAAGGATACAACTTGGCGAACAGGATACCAAAAACTCACCCAACGCCATCCATCAAATTCTGGCGATTTGGTTGTTTGCATATTGATATTTTTTTCATCGCCGACAAGCTGTAACAAAAACCAGCGTTGTTTTTGCCCTATACACATCGGTTTGCTGTCATAACGCAACAAACGTTTTGGTAATTTATAACGCAACCAATGCTTAGATACATATAAAATGCGCACATCTTTAGGCTGTAGACCAACTTCTTCGTACAGTTCACGATACATCGCTTGCTCGGCACTTTCATTATCATTAATGCCACCTTGTGGAAACTGCCACGAATTTTGCCCACAGCGCTTCGCCCAAAGCACTTGCCCGTTGCGATTACAAATCACAATACCCACATTTGGACGGTAGCCATCAAAATCGATCACTATCGTTTTACCTTAAATTTTTCATATAAAAATAGTCTGCAGATTGTTTCATAAATCAGTGTTTTTATCAACCAAAGGGCTGATTACACAATAAAATACACAGATTGTGGATAACATTGTGAATAATGGATTTCTGATTGTGAATTGATTAAGTAAAAACAGGAAAGGATCCTTATCACATAGAACTTGAAAATAAATTGAGTTATTTCCAATCAAAAGATCTAAAACAAAAATAAACCGCACTTTTTACACACAAAAATGCAAGAAAGTGCGGTAAAAAAATACAATTTTTAAAGCGATTCCATTCATCAAAGATCTTTTGGTCATCTCTTTGAGTTATTCAATATTTCTGTGGATAAAATTGTGGTTGAGAAAATCCATAATGTTGTATAACTCAAACAAACCTTTCCAAGATAATTCCAAGGTAAAATTTATCCATTTAAATTCAAGTATTTAGCAGCAAAATATGACAATGTTTGTAATACACAAAAGTCTCTAAATTTTAATGTCTAATTTTTGAACAAATTATTTTAGTCTAGCAAAATAACGCTCCCAATCAAAATATTGACCTGGATCGATCTTACGTCCTGGCGAAATATCACAATGCCCAACAATTCGATCTTTCGTAATCTTAGGATAACTTTTCATGATTAGGTTAGTTAATTCTTGCAATGCCAAATACTGCTCATTAGTAAAAGGTTGTTCATTACTACCTTCCAACTCAATTCCAATGGCAAAATCATTACATTTTTCTCGCCCTTGAAAGCTAGATAATCCAGCATGCCAAGCCCTTTGGTTAAAATTAACATATTGCGTGATTCGCCCATCTCGTTCAATCAAACAATGGGCTGACACACGCATTTGATGAATTTCTTTAAAATAAGGGTGAATCTTAGGATCTAATTTCCCTTGAAAAAAATCATCCACATATCCGCCACCAAATTGTTCTGGCGGTAAGCTAATGTAATGGATCACAAGAAGTGAAATATCCTGTAAATCTGGACGTTCATCAAAATGCGGAGATGGAATTTGTCGACAATCAGTCAGAAATCCTTTCTCAATATCTTTTATTTTTCGCATACATTTTTCCTATTTTTGCGATCAGGATCGCAGAAAAAGTGCGGTTTGTTTTACAAAACCATTTTCCCTTTTCACAATATTTCAGCCAATAAAGGCTTAACGAAAGGAAAATAAATGAAACTAACTACACAAACTACCTTGAAAAAAGGCTTTACATTAATTGAATTGATGATAGTCATCGCCATCATCGCGATTTTAGCTACTATCGCTATTCCTTCTTATCAAAATTATACCAAAAAAGCCGCGGTATCCGAATTACTGCAAGCATCTGCACCTTATAAGTCAGATGTGGAATTATGCGTTTATAGCACAGGTAAACCTTCCAGTTGCTCGGGAGGAAGCAATGGAATTGCGGCTGATATTACAACAGCAAAAGGCTATGTAAAATCAGTGACAACAAGCAACGGTGCAATAACAGTAGCGGGTAATGGTACATTAGACGGAATGAGTTACACACTTACTGCTGAAGGCAATAGTGCAAACGGCGTTACATGGAAAACTACCTGTGGTACAACGAATGCCGATATTTTCCCTGCTGGATTCTGTTCAAAATGATCGACTTAACTAGTGCAAAACCTCGTGTAAAAGCACAAAATGGCGAGATATTTACGATCTCGCCAGAATTATGGGGGCGTAATCAGCAACAACAGTCGCTACTCTTACGTTATTTTGCGTTACCACTCAAAGAAGAAAATAATCGTCTTTGGTTAGGTGTCGATTCCCTTTCTAATCTTTCTGCCTGTGAAACTATTGCGTTTATAACCGGTAAACTTGTTGAGCCTGTTTTATTAGAAAGCACTCAACTTAAAGAACTATTACAACAACTTGCCCCTAATCAACTTCAAGTGGAAGAGCAAGTTAAATACTACCAACATCAAGAACAGTCTCATCTTGAACAACAAGATGACGAGCCCGTCATTCGATTACTTAATCAAATTTTTGAATCCGCTTTACAAAACAATGCCTCAGATATTCATTTGGAGACTTTATCGGATCATTTCCAAGTGCGGTTTAGAATTGACGGTGTTTTACAAGCTCAGCCTCCACTTAGCAAAAATTTAGCGAATCGAATTATTTCTCGCCTAAAACTGCTCGCTAAATTAGATATTAGTGAAACCCGCCTTCCACAAGATGGACGATTTCAATTTAAAACTACGTTTTCTGATATTCTTGATTTCCGTCTTTCAACGTTACCAACTCATTGGGGAGAGAAAGTTGTCCTGAGAGCACAGCAAAATAAACCAGTAGAACTCAGCTTTTCTGAACTAGGCATGACTGAAAATCAACAGCAAGCATTTCAATGCGCACTTAGCCAACCACAAGGATTAATTTTAGTAACTGGCCCAACAGGAAGTGGGAAAAGTATCTCACTTTACACCGCACTTCAGTGGCTGAATACACCAGATAAACATATTATGACCGCTGAGGATCCCATTGAAATTGAGCTTGATGGCATTATTCAAAGCCAAATTAATCCACAGATTGGATTAGATTTTAGCCGTCTATTGCGCACTTTTTTACGTCAAGATCCCGATATCATTATGCTAGGTGAAATTCGAGATGAAGAAAGTGCAATGATTGCACTACGTGCCGCTCAAACGGGGCATTTGGTGCTTTCAACTTTACATACCAATGATGCAATATCTGCCATTTCTCGCTTACAACAACTCGGTATTCAACAACATGAAATTGAAAACAGTTTACTGCTCGTCATTGCGCAACGTCTTGTACGAAAAATCTGTCCAAAGTGCGGTGGAAATTTAATAAATTCTTGTGATTGCCATCAAGGTTATCGAGGTCGAATCGGCGTGTATCAATTTCTACATTGGCAGCAGAATGGTTATCAAACGGATTTTAAAAATTTACATATGAGTGGTTTAGAAAAAGTGAGCCAAGGTATAACAGATGAGAAAGAAATTGAACGTGTGTTAGGTAAAAACTCATGACTAAAAAACTCTTTTATTATCAAGGTAGTAACGCATTAAATCAGAAACAAAAAGGCTCAATTATTGCGGATACGAAACAACAAGCATACTTTCAATTAATAAGCCGCGGGCTTACTCACATCAAATTACAACAAAACTGGCAATTTGGGGCAAAGCCCAAAAATTCAGAAATTAGCGAATTACTCAATCAATTAGCGACATTGCTACAGTCCGCAATTCCGTTAAAAAACAGCCTGCAAATTTTGCAACAAAATTGTACTCAAATTATGCTCAACGAATGGCTTGAGCGACTGCTTCAATCTATTGAATCTGGTTTAGCATTCTCACAAGCCATTGAACAACAAGGGAAATATCTCACTCAACAAGAAATTCAACTGATTCAAGTGGGAGAAATGACGGGAAAACTTTCCGTTGTTTGTAAAAAAATAGCCACACATCGTAGCCAATCTTTAGCATTACAACGCAAATTACAGAAAATTATGCTGTACCCCTCAATGGTGTTAGGAATTTCTCTATTATTGACGCTCGCATTACTGCTTTTTATCGTGCCTCAATTTGCTGAAATGTACAGTGGTAATAATGCTGAGTTACCAACAATAACCGCAATATTGCTCTCTATATCTAATTTTCTTAAGCAAAATATTGGGATTTTGCTATTTTTCGCTTTTAGTTTTTTTCTATTTTATTACTTCTATCTAAAACGCCAGACTTGGTTTCATCAAAAGAAAAATCAACTCCTCTCTATTACGCCTATTTTTGGCACAATTCAAAAGCGTTCACGTTTAGTGAACTTTAGTCAAAGTTTACAAATTATGTTGCAGGCCGGCGTACCGCTTAATCAAGCACTAGACAGTTTTCTCCCTCGCACACAAACGTGGCAAACCAAGAAAACGCTTGTAAATGACATCGTATTAGATAAAGAAGTGCGGTCAATTTTACAATGGGTTTCTCAAGGCTATGCGTTTTCTAATAGCGTAAGTAGCGAGCTTTTCCCAATGGAAGCACAACAAATGCTCCAAATTGGTGAGCAAAGCGGAAAACTCGCTTTGATGCTAGAGCATATTGCGGATAATTACCAAGAAAAACTTAACCATCAAATTGACTTACTCTCACAAATGTTAGAACCATTAATGATGGTGATCATCGGCAGTCTGATTGGGATTATTATGATGGGAATGTATTTACCTATCTTTAATATGGGCGCAGTGATTTAATGATTTACTTAGCCTCATTTTTATTCGGTGGGATTAGTGGCGTAGTTTTATGGTGCTATGTATCGGAGTTTATTACTTGTTTACAGAAAGATATTTATGATGCTTATATTGAATTGTTCCCAGAAAATGCCCCATTTTTTCAACCTGATGCTTCTACAATTCAACAGAAAAAGTGCGGTCATATTTTAGTTTACTTTTTTAGTGTCGGTTTTTTATTTCTCTTTTTGCATTTGATATTAAAAAATGAATCTCTCTTATTATGGGCTGGAGTAGTACTTCTTATGCTTTGGACAATGAGTTACCTTGATTGGCATTATCAACTTATTTCTCCAACGCTTTGCTTAGCATTATTTGCTTTAGGCGTATTAGGGGCTTATTTCTATTTTTCCCCTTTATCGTTAATCGAAAGCTTGCAAAGCTCAGCTGGTTTCTTCTTTGTTTTTGGGCTCATTTATGGAGGGGCAAAAGTTTATTATGGTAAGGAAGTTTTTGGTAAAGGTGATTGGTGGTTGTCATTAGGGTTAGGTAGTTTTACTCCATTGTCACATTTACCACACTTTTTACTCATAGCGTGCTTATTAGGAATCGTTTTTACATTGGTTTATCGACGAAAATCCCGATTCTTACCCTTTGCACCTTTTATGTGTATATCGGCAATCGTGTTATTTATTGTCCAAATTTATACTTAATTTGTACTATTTATGCCAAATAATTTAAATATAGGATGTTTATTTACCACATTTTATAATCAAAGCTTGTTAGTTGGATTCCTCCGCAATTTTGATCCCTATATAGTAGATAAAAGATTGAAAAAGTAGTTGCTAAATTGAATCAATAGGAAAAATAAAAGGATATTTTTTATGGAAAATTTATAACTGTTATAAATAGAAAAATCGCATTATGCCTAGCATAATGCGATTTTAAGAATATCAGAAATATTACCGCACTTTATTCATCCATATATCCTAAACTACGCAGTGCACGTTCATCATCTGCCCAACCTGACTTCACTTTCACCCAAAGTTCAAGATGGACTTTGTTATCAAATAAACGTTCCATATCAGCGCGTGCTTCCATACCAATAGTTTTAATTTTTTGACCGCCCGCACCAATTACCATTTTTTTCTGGCCTTCACGTTCAACGAGAATTAGTCCATTTATTTCATAAGTGCCACGTTCATTCACTTTGAACTGTTCGATTTCAACAGTAACAGAATAAGGTAATTCTTCACCGGTAAAACGCATTAATTTTTCACGGATTATTTCCGATGCCATGAAACGTTGCGAACGGTCTGTGACATAATCTTCTGGAAAATGATGGACACCTTCGCGTAAAGATTGGCGTACAATTTTCTCTAATTCATGAACATTATTACCACGCTGTGCAGAAATTGGCACAATGTGAGCAAAATTAAATTTACTGCTAAGTTCCGTAATAAACGGTAACAAATCATCTTTATTTTTGATGTTATCTACTTTGTTAATAGCTAACACAACTGGTGCTTTTGCATTGCGTAATTTGTTTAGCACCATCTCATCATCTGCATTCCAGTGTGTGCCATCTACGACAAAAATAATTAAATCAACATCGCCGATAGCACTACTTGCTGCGCGGTTCATTAAACGGTTAATCGCACGCTTCTCTTCAATATGAAGTCCTGGAGTATCCACATAGATTTCTTGATACGCCCCTTCAGTTTTAATCCCAACAATACGGTGACGTGTAGTTTGAGCTTTACGCGATGTAATTGAAATTTTTTGTCCTAAAATTTTATTTAAGAGCGTTGATTTACCCACATTTGGGCGACCTACGATAGCAATAAAGCCGCAATAGGTTTTGTCGAATTTTTCGGTCATTTGATGTCCAGTTCTTTTAAAATTTGTTCTGCTGCCGCTTGTTCAGCTTTACGACGGCTAGATCCTTTTGCCACAAAAGTGCGGTCAATTTTATCCGCACTTTTCACTTTGCATTCAACAGTGAAAATTTGACAATGGGCTTCCCCTTGAATATTGACCACTTCATAAGTTGGCAATGGTAGATGTTTACCCTGTAAATATTCTTGTAAACGAGTTTTCGCATCTTTTTGGTTATCACCAGGTTTAATTTCAGCCAATAATTGTTGATACCAATTTCGAATCACTTGGGTCGTCACAGCCAATCCTTGATCCAAAGACATTGCGCCAATAATCGCTTCTACACAATCGGCAAGAATAGATTCTCGGCGAAAACCACCGCTCTTTAGCTCACCAGAACCAAGCGACATATAATCGCCCAATTCAAATTGACGCGCTAAAATCGCTAAAGTGGGCTCTCTCACCAAAGTAGCTCGCATACGGCTCAGTTCACCTTCATTACAACGTGGAAACTGATGATAAAGCGCCTCAGCGATAGTAAAATTAAGAATAGAATCGCCTAGAAATTCTAGGCGTTCATTATGTTGAGTCGCCGCACTTCGATGCGTAAGTGCCTGCTTTAAAAGCGCAATATCATTAAAACGATAACCGATTTTACGCTCAAGTCGATCTAAATGATTCATCTTATTTTATTGCTGTAAAGAAACGATCAAAGCGGAAACCGGTTGGCCATTCATTCGCTTCTTTTTCTAAGCTCATCCAAATATAAGTGGCTTTACCCACAATATTTTTTTCAGGCACAAAGCCCCAGAAACGGCTATCATCGCTGTGATCACGGTGATCCCCCATCACAAAATACTGCCCTTCTGGCACAAGCCATTCTGCAGTTTGCATACCTTCTTGTGGGAAAAACTCAGGACCTGAATAACGACGATATTCACTAATTAATACATTGTGTGTCACATCACCTTTTTCAGTCAATTCTAATTCATTCGGAAAGGCTGGATTTGTTGGATTTTGTGTATATTCAAACGCTTTGGTTTCACAATCAATTTCACAAGGTTTACCTTCTTTTCCATATACCACTTTTAACGTTTTTTGTTCCGCATCAAAAATGACGCGGTCTCCGCCTTTTCCAACAATACGTTTAATATAATCGACACCAGACATATTATCTTTTGAACTTAACGCAAGATTTTCTGCAAAAGCAGCTCGAGTTGCACCTAGGCCCGTGCGAATTAAAGCTTGTTCAGGTGCCTTGAATACAATGACATCTCCACGTTGAGGTTTATTTCCAGCAATAATTGTATTTTGGAAAATAGGATCTTTGATGCCATAAGTATATTTGTTTACGATTAAAAAATCGCCCACTCGTAGGGTTGACTCCATTGAGCCAGAAGGAATTTGAAATGGTTCGAATAAAAAAGAACGCACTAAGAATACGACAGAAAGTACTGGAAAAAGAGATGATAAAAATTCAGAAGCCTCAGAAACCGGTTCAATTTTTGCTTTTTCTTCATCTGTTAATGCCTGACCTGAACGCTGTTCAGCACGTGCGATTTTACGATTCCGTTTTGGCGTTACCACAAAATAATGGTAGCACCATAAGACCCCTGAAAGTGCGGTCAAAATTAGCAGTACAATACTGAATGTGTTTGGTAATTGGAAATAATCCAATAATTTCCATACTCCAAAACCAACAGCTAGTAAAATTACAAAAAATAAATTTGACATAATTTCCCTTATTTATCTTTTCCTACATGTAAAATTGCTAAAAACGCTTCTTGTGGTACTTCTACATTACCTAAAGATTTCATACGTTTTTTACCTTCTTTCTGTTTCTGTAAGAGTTTTTTCTTACGGCTCACGTCTCCACCATAACATTTTGCTAATACGTTCTTACGTAATTGTTTTACCGTAGAACGAGCAATAATGTGGTTTCCAATTGCCGCTTGAATAGCAATATCAAATTGCTGACGAGGAATTAACTCACGCATTTTTTCAACCAATTCACGCCCACGATATTGTGAATTATCTTTATGAACGATTAAAGCCAAAGCATCTACTCGTTCACTGTTAATCATAATATCCACGCGAACCATATCTGCAGCTTGGAAACGTTTAAAACCGTAATCTAACGAAGCATAACCACGCGATGTTGATTTTAATCGGTCAAAGAAGTCTAGAACAACTTCGCCCATTGGAATTTCATAAGTCAGCGCAATCTGATTACCGTGATATACCATATTAGTTTGCACGCCACGTTTTTCCACACAAAGAGTAATGACGTTACCTAAATATTCTTGCGGCACTAACATATTACATTCTGCAATCGGCTCGCGGATTTCAGCAATATTATTAAGCGGAGGCAATTTTGATGGACTATCGACGTAAACAACATCACCATTCGTTAACTGCACTTCGTAAATTACTGTTGGTGCAGTAGTGATAAGATCTAAATCATACTCACGTTCTAGACGCTCTTGAATGATTTCCATATGTAAAAGGCCAAGGAAACCACAACGGAAACCAAAACCAAGTGCGGTAGAATTTTCTGGCTCATAGAAAAGTGAGGCATCATTTAAACTTAATTTGCCGAGAGCATCGCGAAACGCTTCATAATCATCAGAACTTACAGGGAAAAGTCCAGCATAAACTTGCGGTTTTACTTTTTTAAAGCCTGGTAAAACTTCAGTTGCAGGATTATGTTGAAGCGTTAAAGTATCCCCAACTGGCGCACCTAAAATATCTTTAATCGCACAAACTACCCAACCAACTTCACCACATTCTAAAATAGTAGTATCTTCTTGTTTTGGCGTGAAAATCCCTAAACGGTCTACATTGTAAGTTTGTCCGGTAGACATCACTTTAATTTTATCGCCTTTACGTAATACCCCGTTTTTAATGCGAACTAAAGATACCACGCCCAAATAGTTATCGAACCAAGAATCAATAATCAATGCTTGTAATGGCGCATTAGGATCACCTTCTGGTGCAGGAATTTTTGCAACGATTTCTTCTAATACATCTTCGATACCGACACCCGTTTTAGCTGAGCATCGAACCGCTTCCATCGCATCAATTCCCACGATATCTTCAATTTCTTCCGCTACGCGTTCAGGATCTGCGGCAGGCAAGTCGATTTTGTTTAAAATCGGTACCACTTCTAAATCCATTTCGATTGCGGTATAACAGTTTGCTAAGGTTTGAGCTTCTACTCCTTGACCTGCATCGACTACCAACAACGCCCCTTCACAAGCAGCAAGAGAGCGAGACACTTCATAGGAAAAGTCCACGTGTCCCGGTGTATCGATAAAGTTTAATTGATAAGTTTCGCCATCTTTGGCTTTATAATTTAAAGTAACACTTTGTGCTTTGATGGTAATTCCACGCTCACGCTCAAGATCCATAGAATCTAGCACTTGCGCTTCCATTTCGCGATCCGAAAGGCCACCACAAGTTTGAATCAAACGGTCAGAAAGCGTCGATTTACCGTGGTCAATATGGGCAATAATAGAAAAGTTGCGAATATTCTTCATAAAAGATAGTTTTTCTCAAAAAAATCAATAAATTTAACTGGCGGATTGTACCTGAAAAGCATGGAAATCGCTAGGGATGAAAGGGAAAAGTGCGGTCAAATTTTAGATAAAACAAAACCCCGAATTAATTCGGGGTTTCTTTTTTCATTCAAGCTGAAATTATAGGCTTTCAGTGAAAGTACGAGTGATAACGTCGCGTTGTTGTTCCGGAGTTAAAGAGTTGAAACGTACTGCGTAACCAGAAACACGGATAGTTAATTGTGGATATTTATCTGGGTTATTTACCGCATCTTCTAAAGTTTCACGACGTAATACGTTTACGTTTAAATGTTGGCCACCTTCAACTTTAACAGTTGGTGCTACGTTTACTGGTAATTCACGGTATTCGATTTGACCTAATTCGCTCACTGCAACAACTTGGTCTTCAGCGAATTCGCCTTTTGCACATAAGCAACGAGCTTCATTTTTTTCGCTGTCTAACAACCAGAATGAATTAAGCAAATTGTCATTTGCCGCTTGAGTAATTTGAATACCTTTAATCATAATAGCCTCCTAATTGGCATTGAATAATCATAAAAACTGTATAAATTTTATCAAATAATTTGAAGGTTTCAAATTATTTTAGATTTTTTTGATAAAGAACAGGTTATCTTTTTAGGATAATTTTAAAAACTTGATCTAAATTAAGTTTTGGTCATTTCTATAGAGGTTTATTTAAAATTGTTTAACATTAATTTAACTTTTAAGCTTTTTATTACCTTAATTTTTTTGTTTATAATAAGAACATAAGAACATAAGAACAAACTTATTAATAGGATCACAATAATGAAAACCTGGACAGATGTTATCGGAAAAGAAAAAGAACAACCTTACTTTCAACATGCACTACAACAGGTTCATCTTGCAAGAGCAAGCGGGAAAACGATTTATCCCCCACAAGAAGATGTATTTAATGCATTCAAATATACCGCTTTTGAAGATGTGAAAGTGGTGATTCTAGGTCAGGATCCTTATCATGGTCCAAACCAAGCTCATGGATTGGCTTTTTCTGTAAAACCAGAGGTAGTCATTCCCCCTTCCCTATTAAATATGTATAAAGAACTCACACAAGATATTTCTGGATTTCAAATGCCATCACATGGTTATTTAGTCAAATGGGCAGAACAAGGAGTATTGTTGCTCAACACTGTGCTTACCGTGGAGCGTGGTATGGCTCATTCACATGCTAATTTCGGTTGGGAGACATTCACCGATCGTGTTATTGCTGCGCTTAATGAACATCGTGAAAAACTCGTATTTTTACTTTGGGGTAGTCACGCACAAAAAAAAGGGCAAATTATTGACCGCACTCGTCACCTTGTTTTAACGGCTCCGCATCCTTCCCCGTTGTCAGCACATCGAGGTTTCTTTGGCTGTCATCATTTTTCCAAAACGAATAAATATTTAGAAGAAAATGGGATAAATCCCATTGATTGGCAGATTTAATATGATAATCCCCATTATAAAGAGTGATTTTCTTGTTCTTCTTTGAATGCCAAATATTCTTCTAATAAATCTATCGCATCTTGGCATTTTTGATGGCGTTGCTTATAACGTTCTGCGAGCTGTGTATGGCGAATCACATCATCGTGAAGGGGAGATGTTCGTGCTAAATCACATTGTTCCTGGTAAAGTTTATTTAGTTTTTCTAATGCTTCATAATATTTTTCTAGACGTTCTCTTGGCGGTAACCTGTGAATGTTATGTTGTGGACTTTTAACGGGCGCGAATGTAGCTGATGAGGATTGAGTATTTAACGTATTTTTTTTGCGTGCTAATGCTTCTGAAAGCACCGTACACTGAACCACTAAACGTTCTGCTAGATAGGCATAGTGAGTGGGAATGTCTGATTCTAACATTTTAATCTTATCAAGCGTTTGTTTTAGCTCAGTTAGATAAAAACCGACAGTTTGCCCGTACTCACTAAATAAAGAGCGGTCAAATTTAGCAAAGATTTTTTCTTCACGTTGAGGTAAATAATCCTGATAAAGATGTTGAACTTTTTGTTCCAGACGTTGAATAAGTAATTGAATCGACATAAAAATCCCCCAACGGGGGATTATAATCGCTAAAGATACATGGCTGCAATCCAGCCAAACACTAATAATGGAATATTATAGTGAATAAAGGTTGGAACAACGGAATCCCAAATATGATCGTGTTTGCCATCCATATTTAATCCTGATGTTGGACCCAATGTTGAATCAGAGGCGGGGGAGCCTGCATCTCCTAAGGCGGCAGCAACACCTACAATGGCTACAGTGGCTAATGGAGAAAAACCGAAAGATAAACAAAGTGGCACATAAATAGAAGTAATAATCGGCACTGTAGAGAATGACGACCCAATTCCCATGGTAATTAATAACCCGACTAGTAACATTAGAAACGCCGCTAACCCTTTGCTCTGTACCGCACCATTACTTAAACCTTGAACCAAATCCGTGACGCCTGTTGTTGCATTAATGACATTCGCAAAACCAGATGCGGCAATCATCACAAAGCCGATCATCGCCATTAAATGTAACCCTTTTTGAAAAATATCATTACTTTCTTTAAGTTTAAAAATACCAAATACAGCAAAAATAATTAACCCGACTAGCCCACCAATAATAGTTGAACTTGTCATTAATTGCGTGGTAAATGTGGCTATAATCGCAATGACACTGGCAATAATTTGTTTTGATTTAATGTTTGCAATGTGAGCTTCAATTTCTTTTGTCGTGGGTTCTTCAATAGTAACATCATATTCACGTGGCTTGCGATAACTAATAAATACAGCAATAAACAGGCCTAAAATCATACCGCTTACAGGCAAGAGCATCGCAAGAGAAACTTGTGTAACATCAGTATGTAATCCAAGAGCTTCACCCGCTTGATTAATATTTTTTACCAAAATACTTTCAATAAAAATTTTACCGAAACCAACGGGAAGCAACATATAAGTAGCGGTTAAACCAAAGGTGAGTACACAAGCGATAGCTCGGCGATCGATTTTTAAACGATTAAAAATAGAAAGTAGTGGCGGCACAACAATAGGAATAAAGGCAATATGTACGGGAAGAAGATTTTGTGATGAAATGGCAAATAAGGCGAGCACCCCAAAAATAAAATATTTAAACCATACTAAGTTGCTAGAAGTAGGCTTTTTATTCATTTTGGTAATAATTTTATAAGCAATTAAATCAGTGATACCTGATTTAGAAATCGCAATAGCAAACGCACCAAGCATCGCATAATTCATCGCCACCTCAGCACCGCCACCTAAGCCACCAGTGAAGGTTTCAATAGTTTTACTTAAACTTAGATCACCGCAAAGCCCAGCTGTGAGAGAGGCAATCACAAGAGCAATAATTACATTAATACGCAGTAAGCTAAGAGTGAGCAAAACAATGATCGAAATAACAACAGGATTTGATAACATTTTGTTTTTCCTTATAAATTAAATAGTGAATACTGTACTGTAAAAATTTGATGTGTTGAATAAATAATGATGTTGCATAGTATAATCTCCTTTTATCGTCATAAAATAAAACCCCTCGAAAGTTGCCTTCCGAGGGGTAACATTTAGATTATCCTGTCAGCTCGGAAGAAATCTTCCAAGCACACCAAAAACCTGAAAGATTATTCAGTTAAAATGGTGATGATAGTGACGACGGATAATAAACATATTAAATCTCCAAATAGATACTAGCCGCCAAGTTACTGGAAAAATAAGGAGAATGCAACAAGTTTTTATATTTTTATAGAATAGCTATGTGAGGTGATGATTCGTCAGCTACAACCGACAGAGCAGGTTTACCAGTTGGATCGATTATTTAATCAACTAAATAGTGTTGAAAGAGATAAATTAATTTCGTTAATTGAGCAAATAATCGAATGGAAAAATAGCGGAAAAAACTACCGCACTTTTATTGAGTAAAGTGATGTATTATTTTCCTGCTCTGAAAAGATAAACTAGACACGTATTTAATTTAAATTTCTTTTAATCATTCAATATGCTATCCTCTTATAATCAATAATTATTCTCATTATAATGATGTTTAAACGGCGATATTGGATTTTTCTGCTTATTTTGCTTTCGGTTATTTCACTTTTTCTTGGGGTAAGTTCCGTCACTATGAGGGGCTTATTCAATTTGGAAGATAGTCAATGGCAAATATTTCTAGATAGTCGAGTGCCTCGTTTAGTGAGTATTTTGATTGCTGGTGCTTCTTTAAGTATTTGTGGGTTGGTGATGCAGCAATTAAGCAGAAACCGTTTTGTTTCTCCCACAACTGCAGGCACAATGGATAGTGCGCGTCTTGGCATTTTATTGGCCATTCTCTTTTTTCCAGGTGCATCAATGCTTTTAAAAACAGCTATTGCTGTGCTTGTTTCTTTTATTGGTTCGCTATTATTTATGAGCATTCTTTCCCATTTAAAGTTTAAAGATACTATTTTTGTGCCATTGGTGGGAATGATGTTTGGCAATGTGATCAGTTCAATCACCGCATTTATTGCATATCAACAAGATTTATTGCAAAACCTCTCTGGTTGGCTTCAAGGGGACTTTTCACTAGTGATGAGTGGGCGCTATGAATTGCTTTATTTTAGCCTGCCGATGCTGATTATTTCTTATTTATTTGCACAGCGTTTTTCGATTGTAGGAATGGGAAAAGATTTCGCTACTAATCTTGGGTTAAATTATAACCAAGTGCTTTATATAGGTTTGCTTATTGTATCGACAGTTTCATCGATTATTATTGTTTCTGTAGGGGTAATTCCTTTTCTGGGTCTTATCATTCCAAATTTAGTCACACTATATTTGGGCGATAATCTCAAAAAAATTCTTTCTCACACCACACTTTTAGGTGCTGTTTTTGTATTGTTTTGCGATATTTTGGGGCGTTGTTTGATTTACCCTTATGAAATTTCTATTAATGCAGTGGTTGGTGTGATGGGGAGCGGTATTTTCTTGTATTTTTTATTGAAAAGGTACCGTCATGCGTAAATCATCCTTACTTCGTATTGCGATTTTAGGCATATTAGCACTTGTCAGTATTGTATTATTTCTTGGGTATCATTTACCAAATCGTTGGCAATATGCTTTAAATAATCGGGCATTAACGATATCCGCTATTGTGATAACCGGCATTGCTATTGCCCTTGCAACGATGCTATTTCAAACAGTGGTGAATAATCGTATTCTCACACCAAGTATTTTAGGGCTAGATTCATTGTATTTACTGATTCAAACTGGGATTTTATTTTTATTTGGTTCAAAGACATTGTTGTCTATCAATCCTTTTGTTCTATTTCTTATGAGTACAGGTGTAATGATTGGTTTTATGCTTGTGCTTTATCATTTCTTATTTAAAAGAGAATCACAAAATATTTTCTTTTTATTGCTCGTTGGTATTGTTTTTGGCAGTTTTTTCGGTAGCTTAACCACCTTTATGGAGGTGTTGATTGATCCAAATGAGTTTCAAATTTCGCAAGATTTTGGTTTTGCGAGTTTTAATCGGATTAATACTAAGATTCTTTGGCTGGCGTTAGCGATGTTAGTGGCGGTGATTTTATATAGCCTACGTTACTGGAAGTATCTTGATGTGTTGGCACTAGGGCGAGAACAGGCACTGAATCTGGGTGTGGATTATCAACATATGGTTAAAAAATTGTTGATTATTGTAGCTATTTTAACATCTGTCTCGACCGCCCTTGTCGGCCCCTTAGTTTTTTTAGGGCTTCTTGTGATGAATATCACCTTTGAATTCATGCAGGATTATCGCCATAAACTCTTGATTCCTGCTGCGATGTTACTTGCTGTATTTACATTAGTTTGTGGGCAATTTTTATTGACACAAGTCTTTACATTCAGCACGCCGCTGAGCGTTATCATTAATTTTGTAGGCGGATTATATTTTCTTTCTTTGTTATTAAGAGCAAATAAAAAATGGCAGTAGAAATTAAGCATATTTGTAAATCTTATGGCGAAAAAAAAGTGGTGGATGATGTTTCACTCGTGATCCCAACAGGAAAAATCACTTCATTTATTGGGCCAAATGGGGCGGGGAAAAGTACCGTACTGGGTATTATCAGCCGCTTATTAACAGCTGATAGTGGCGAAGTCTATTTGAATCATTTGCCATTAAAAGAACAAAAAAACACTGATATTGCGCGCAAAATGGCGATATTAAAACAATCGAATCACGTTAATCTACGAATTACGGTGGAAGAATTAGTGGCATTTGGTCGTTTTCCTTACTCGAAAGGAAACCTAACAGAAATTGACCGCACTTTTATTGATAATGCCATTAAATATATGAACTTAGATGATATTCGTGAGCAATATATTGAAAACCTGAGTGGGGGACAACGACAACGGGCTTATATTGCCATGACACTAGCACAAGATACTGATTATATTTTGCTTGATGAACCACTGAATAATTTAGATATGAAACATTCAGTACAAATTATGCAAGTATTGAGAAAGCTTGTGACGGAACTGAACAAAACAGTAGTCATTGTGATTCATGATATTAATTTCGCCTCTTGCTATTCTGATTATATGGTTGCGATGAAGCGAGGAAAACTGGTCGCTCAAGGTTCAGTAGATGAGATAATGCAGTCAGAGGTGTTGCTGAATATTTATGATATGGAAATTCCAATTCAAGAAATTAACCAACAAAAAATTGCCGTGTATTTTAAATAGGAGATCCTTTATGAAAACATTAAAAAAATTAACCGCACTTAGCTTTGTTTTGTTTGCTTCTACGATGGCAAATGCGCAGGATATTATTGTTAAAAATGCAGCAGGAGAGCAAACCGTGCCGCAAAATCCACAAAAAGTAGTTGTGTTAGATTTTGGTGTAGCTGATACCCTACGAGCATTAGGAGAAACTGATAAAATAGTGGGCTTCCCTAAAGTAGGACATATTCCAACTTATTTAGATGAGTTTAAACAAGATAAATTTAAAGATGTTGGTTCATTACCTGAGCCAGCATTTGAGTCGATTAATGAACTGAATCCTGATCTGATTATTGCTGCACCGCGCCAACAAAAATTATTGGATAAATTGAAAGAAATTGCGCCCGTGTTCTATGTGGAAAATGATTACTCGAATTATTATCCAAGCTTCCAAGAAAATGTTACTGCATTAGGTAAAATCTTTAATAAAGAAGCACTAGCAAAAGCAAAATTAGATGCATTAGATGCTAAAGTGTCACAAGTCGCGAATGAGACGAAAGGAAAGACTGCCTTACTTGTGTTAGTGAATGAAAGTAAAATTAGTACCTTTGGTGATAATTCACGTTATAGTATGGTCTTCCAGAAATTTGGTTTTAAACCTGCTGATCCCAATATTAAGTCATCGACACATGGTATGAGTGTTGGATTTGAGTATCTTTTAGAAAAAAATCCAGATTATTTGCTTGTGGTAGATCGTACGGCGGCGGTGACAGATAAAGTCAATAATGCACAAAAGGTATTAGATAATGCTATTGTTCAACAGACTAATGCTTATAAAAATAAGCACATCATATATTTAGATGCGGCGAATTGGTATTTGGCGTTTGGTGGACTAGAATCAATGGAAGTGATTGCCGCAGAACTTGAGAAAGCCATAAAATAATTTCGACTATATCATCGGCCGTAGTAGTACGGTCGATATTTTAATCATGAAACGAATCTTCTTAACTCTTTTGACATGTATTGGTGCGTTTTTGAGTGTTTTTTATACGCCCATGATTCTTGCGACTCCTGATTTTATCATTCCTAAAATTAACGAAAATATGAATACACTTTATAAGATTCATCAAAAAGACCTTCTTTTTGAAAGTAAGCCATATCGTTTATTTATTGCGGAACCTAAGGTTAACAATAAACCATTATCAGTGCTTTATATGCTTGATGGTAATGCACAATTTCCCATTGCGGTTAATACGGTGGATCCTACTCAAGAGTTACCGCTTATTGTCGGAATTGGTTATGTGTCAGAGAATGCCTATGCCATAGCGGAACGTCAACGGGATTATACTTTTCCTGTGAATGGGGAGGATTTTAAAAATGGTGGAGGGGCTTCAGATTTTTTGCGTTTTATCCAAACCCAAGTTAAACCAGAAATTGAACAGCAATACCATATTAATCCTGAGAAACAGTTTTTCTTCGGGCATTCATTTGGTGGCCTATTCGGTTTATATGTATTATTTCACCAACCTAATTTATTTCAATATTACACATTAGCAAGTCCATCACTTTGGTGGGGGAATGGTTCATTTTTACCGCAAACAATGCCTTGGATTAAGTCAAGTCCTAAGCATATATTGATCACTTTAGGTGAATATGAAGAATATCCTGAGCGAGATCCAAAGCTTACATCAGAACAACTTCAACGTATTGAACAGCGTAAGAAAATGCGACCATTTAATGCGCCAAAATTGGCAGAGAAATTAGTACAGCAGGGTTATCCTGTGATATTTCGATGGATTTCTCATAAAAATCATGGGGATTCAATTGAGGATGCAATAAAACAAATGATGGAAGATTTACAATCAAAATAGGAAGAAGAAATTAACCGCACTTTAAAAAGTGCGGTTAATTTTTTGAGTATTTAGTGTGTTATTAAATACTAACGATTCGCCAGTTCAAAAATCATTGCCTCAGCTTGGCAACTAAAAGTGAAAGAGGCATTTAATTGAACGCCGTTTTTAGCTGCCACGATTTCGCTTTTAATTTCGCAAGGATCACTTTCTGTATCGCGAGCTTTCTTTGTTAATCGTTCAAGAGCTGCATTGGCATCAGCTTCAGTACTATAAAATTGATGTACTTCTACAGTGCAGTCAGAACCATCAATAATTGTGCCCACATCAACGCAGCTACAGGTTAAGGATTCTTCTGCTTTACATTTTACGGTCATTTTCTTTTCCTTATATGAATTTTTGTACATTTTATCATTTTTCTTATGAATGACAAAAATTGAACAAAATAGCCCATTAAATGCAAAAAGTTCCCGATAACTGGTCGGAACTCTAATGAAAACAAGGAAATGGATTTGCACTCAATAGATTCGGGTTTTAGAATCGCCCAGATTTTTATTCATAACAAAGGTTTCCAAATGAAAAAATTTAATCAATCTGTCTTAGCAACCGCAATGTTATTCGCTGCTGGTGGGGCAAGTGCGGCAGCGTTCCAATTATCTGAAGTATCGACTTCTGGTTTAGGTCGTGCCTATGCGGGTGAAGCGGCGATTGCAGACAATGCCTCTGTCGTGGCAACTAACCCAGCGTTGATGAGTTTATTTAAAACGAATCAATTTTCTGTGGGTGGTGTTTATGTTGATTCTAAGATTAATATGAGTGGTAATACCGATATTACTGCGTTAGGTAAAAATGTGGGTGCTCGTTTACCAAGTACTTCAACTAATCTTCATCAAAAAAATGTAGTTCCAGGTTCTCTTGTACCAAATATGTATTTTGTTGCACCGGTTAATGACAAAGTAGCGATTGGTGCAGGCATGAATGTGAATTTTGGTTTGAAAAGTGAGTATGATAACAAATATAACGGCGGTGTGTTTGGCGGCACAACAGATTTAACGGCGTTAAATTTAAACCTAAGCGGTTCTTATCGTATTACTGAAGGATTTAGTGCTGGTTTAGGCTTGAATGCGATTTATGCTCAAGCAAAAATTGAGCGTAGAGCTGGTGCTCTGGCTGATGCGGCTCAATATGTTGGTAATGCTGTACGCGCAGGAGCTATACAATTACCTCCTACAGCTGGTCCATTATTGGCTTCATTAAGTCGCGTTCAAAAAGATACTATTCTAACTCAATTACAAGACAAAGCAGCTTGGGCTTTTGCTTGGAATGCCGGTGTAATGTATCAATTTAATGAAAATCATCGAATTGGTTTAGCTTACCATTCTAAAGTAGATATTGATTTTACAGATCATACAGCAACTAGTTTACAAGCTCATCGTATTGGGCAAGAAGGTGGTTTAAAGCTTAATTTGCCTGATTACTTAGAGTTTTCAGGATTCCACCAATTAACTGAAAAATTTGCGATGCACTATAGTTATAAATATTCTCATTGGAGCCGTTTGAAAAACTTATATGCAACTTATCATGCTGATGGTGTAGAGGCATTTCATAAGAAAATGTACTACAGAAATAGTTCGCGTGTAGCATTAGGTGGAACTTATAATGTAGATGACAAATTAACTTTACGCGCAGGTATTGCTTATGATCAAGCTGCAGCAACTGAACATGCTAGTGCGGCAATTCCTGATACAGATCGTACTTGGTATAGCGTAGGTGCTACATATAAATTTACTCCAAATCTTTCAGTTGATTTAGGCTATGCTTATTTGAAAGGTAAAAAAGTTCATTTCAAAGAAGAGCAACGTATTAGTAATGGTGCGGTGGTTGTTACAGGCAATTACAGCTCTAAAGCAAGTGCTAACCTTTACGGTTTAAACTTAAATTATAGTTTCTAATCCGTTAAAAAATTTAGCATAATAAAGCACACTTCCACACGAAGTGTGCTTTTCTTTTATAAAATAAGGCGAAAAATGACCGCACTTTATTACACTTATTATCCTTCACCCGTCGGGCGGCTTTTGATTTTATCTGATGGTGAAAGTATTACACATATTGATTTTGAAAAAGAGCAATATGAGCCTAATCCGAAATGGCACAAGCAAGATGAATTGCCTGTTTTTCAAAAAGTGCGGTTAGCTCTTGAACGATATTTTAATGGGGAAGTTGAGCGGTTTGCAGACATTCCCTTAAAACCAGAAGGCACAGCGTTTCAACAAGCCATTTGGCAAGCCTTGCGCGAAATTGATTATGGCGAACTTTCAACTTATGGAGAGCTGGCGTTACGGATTAATAACCCGAAGGCTGTTCGTGCCGTGGGAGGCGCGATAGGGAGTAATCCGATTAGTATTATTATTCCTTGTCACCGCATTTTAGGCAAAGATCGTACTTTAACTGGTTTTGGTGGTGGCTTAGAGGCAAAACGTTTTTTATTACAGTTAGAGAAAATTCCCTATATTGATAAAGGCACTGAAAACACGAAGCCTCGCTTTTTTAAGAAATATCACGAATGATTCCACAGACCCTTGAACAATTGCTTTCCCAAGCGCAATCAATTGCTGGCTTAACTTTTGGAGAGTTAGCTGATGAACTGAATATTCCTATCCCGCCTGATTTAAAACGTGATAAAGGCTGGGTAGGAACGTTATTAGAGCGTGCTTTAGGCGCAACGGCAGGGAGTAAAGCTGAACAGGATTTTTCTCATTTAGGTGTTGAACTTAAAACGTTACCGATTAATGCGGAGGGTTATCCTCTTGAAACGACCTTTGTGAGCCTTGCCCCATTGGTACAAAATTCAGGAGTTAAATGGGAAAACTCCCACGTTCGTCATAAACTTTCTTGTGTACTTTGGATGCCTATTGAAGGCAGCCGTCATATTCCATTACGTGAACGCCATATCGGTGCACCAATTTTATGGAAGCCAACCGCTGAGCAAGAACGTCAATTAAAACAAGATTGGGAAGAATTGATGGATTTAATTGTACTTGGCAAATTGGATCAAATAACGGCTCGAATTGGTGAAGTGATGCAACTTCGCCCGAAGGGGGCAAATAGTCGGTCGATAACGAAAGGAATTGGGCGAAATGGTGAAGTGATAGAAACTTTACCTTTAGGATTTTATTTAAGAAAAGCATTCACAGCGGGTATTTTAAACGATTTTTTATTAAATCATTAGGCTTGCTAAAGTCGCCTAAATGCCAAAATTAACTAGCATTCTATTGTGCTTTATGATATAAATCGCACCGCTGTTTTTGCCTTTCAAAAGCAGCTTTTTAATTACTAACAACACACACATATCAACAAGGCTTAATCGGGGTGCCAAACGGTCGATTAGCTGATATGTGGAGGCTCAACCCCAACAAAAGGAAAATATTATGGCACAAGTTTCAATGCGCGACATGATCAACGCGGGCGTACACTTCGGACACCAAACTCGTTACTGGAACCCACAAATGAAACCTTTCATTTTTGGTGCTCGTAACGGTGTTCACATCATCAATCTTGAAAAAACTTTACCTTTATTCAACGAAGCTTTAGCGGAATTAACTCGCATTGCTAGCAACAACGGTAAAGTATTATTTGTTGGTACAAAACGTGCAGCGTCTGAAGCAGTTCAAGCAGCAGCATTAGATTGTCAGCAATATTACGTAAACCACCGTTGGTTAGGTGGTATGTTGACTAACTGGAAAACCGTTCGTCAATCAATTAAACGTTTAAAAGATTTAGAAACTCAATCTCAAGACGGTACTTTTGACAAATTAACCAAAAAAGAAGCGTTAATGCGTACCCGTGAGATGGAAAAACTTGAATTAAGCCTTGGCGGTATCAAAGATATGGGTGGCTTACCTGATGCGTTATTCGTTATCGGTGCTGATCACGAACATATCGCAGTTAAAGAAGCAAACAACCTAGGTATTCCTGTATTTGCTATCGTTGATACTAACTCAACTCCAGCTGGCGTAGATTTCGTTATCCCAGGTAACGATGATGCGACTCGTGCTATCCTACTTTACGTTTCTGCAGCTGCAGCAGCGGTTAAAGAAGGTCGTGGTAACGAAGCTCAAGTTGCTGAAGAATTAGCAGCTGACGCAGAATAATTTAAGTTTTGCAATAAGGCGAAGCCCTTAATAATCAAACGATTAATTGGCATAGGGGCTAAATTTAGCCCCTATATTTTTATCTAAAAGTGCGGTCAAAATAAATCGTACTTTCGACAGAGGATTTTAAAAATGGCTGAAATCACAGCATCATTAGTAAAAGAACTTCGTGAACGTACCGGTGCAGGTATGATGGAATGTAAAAAAGCATTAGTTGAAGCAAACGGTGATATCGAGTTAGCAATCGACAATATGCGTAAATCTGGTCAAGCTAAAGCAGCTAAAAAAGCAGGCCGTGTTGCAGCTGAAGGTGTTATCCTTGCTCGTGTAGAAAATGGTTTCGGTGTATTAGTTGAAATGAACTGTGAAACTGACTTCGTAGCAAAAGATGCTGGTTTCTTAGGTTTAGCAAACGAAGTAGCTGATTTCGCAGCAGCAAACAAAGGTACCACTATCGAAGCATTACAAGCACAATTCGAAGAAAAACGTGCTGCATTAGTCGCTAAAATCGGTGAAAACATGAATATTCGTCGTGTTGCTTACTTAGATGGTCAAGTTATTGCTCAATACTTACACGGTGCAAAAATCGGTGTATTAGTTGCGGGTGAAGGTTCAGCTGACGAACTTAAAAAAGTAGCAATGCACGTAGCAGCATCTAAACCAGAATTCGTAAATCCAGAAGATGTATCAGCAGAAGTAGTTGAACACGAACGCCAAATCCAAATCGACATCGCAATTAACTCTGGCAAACCAAAAGAAATCGCAGAGAAAATGGTTGAAGGTCGTATGAAGAAATTCACTGGTGAAGTTTCATTAACAGGTCAAGCATTTGTAATGGATCCTTCTGTATCTGTAGGCGACTTCTTAAAATCAGTAAATACTTCTGTTTCTAACTTCATCCGTTTAGAAGTTGGTGAAGGTATCGAGAAAAAAGAAGAAGACTTTGCTGCTGAAGTAGCGAAAATCACTGGCGGTAACGCATAATTTATTTTCATATTTCATGTTGAAAAAGCGGACATTATGTCCGCTTTTTTTATATAGAGAAAAAGGTTATAAAAGTTATTCTTATTTGTTCTCACAAGCGAGTTTTGTATTTTTAGTAAAGAAAAATCCTCTTGAGAGGAAAGTTTTTATGTCTATCCAGTCAAAAGGATTTAAGTATATAGATATTTTATGTATAAATATCATCGAAATTATGTATGGTATTGATATTACTGAGCGTTAATGTTTGGGCGAATATCTATTGCTGGGTCATCATCTTTCCGATATTTCTCGTTAATTCGTTTTTGTAAACCAAAATCATCCTTATCGCTTTCATTAGAAAATAAGTCTTCCTCATGATTCAATTTTGGATTTTTAATTCCTACCCAATGTGCAATGCCTTCGAGGAAATTTAGTCCAGATTTAAAAACCTTGTATTCTTTACGTTCAGTATCGTCAGAAGATACTTTAAACAATGGAATATTGTGATGTTCACGGCTGAAACAATTTTGGTTAAACAACAAAATATTTTGTTTTTCATCTTGTTGGTGGCATAAACCATGATCAGAGAAATAAATCATAGAGAAGCTGCGGTGATTTTTTAGATTGTTTTCTTTCAGTTGCTCATATACGCGTTTTAAAAATTCATCAGTTTTTTTAATTGAGGAGATATAACAATTTAAGTAGCCATATTTAGGCGCAATCTTATTATCATCAAAGATTTTTGGGTAATCCTCTACACGATCGCATGCTAATGGGTGTGACCCATAGATATGGAGTACGATAAAACGTTTTCCCTGAATAGGGTTTTCTAACACTTTGGCAAATTTTGGTAATAAATCAAAATCGCTGAAGTTGGTTGAATTAAAGCTTCCTCCTTTTTTTAAAAATATCGTTTCATCTGCTTTTGAGGCCAGTGATGAAACGGGGGTATCGAATTCTCCTAACATACCTTGATTTGAAAGCCAGTATGTTTTAATTCCTGCTGATTTTACTAAATCAATAAGACTTAAATTATAATTTGGTTCCCATTTTTCTTTGTTTGGTAAGGTTAGCATGAGACGAAGTGATGATACGGTATTGGTTCCGGCAGAACGAAAACCATCAATTAATATCCCTTTTGAATTTGACATAAAAGGGGTATTTTCAATTGGATACCCATAAGCATGATGATAATCTTTACGGGCACTTTCACCCAATACAATGACGTAATCATCATAAGGAGAATTTTCCAAAGTAGATTTTCCCCAATCATCTGATTGAGACATTTTTTTGAGTTTTTGCACCTCATCGAGAATTTTGACAGTGGAATCAACGGTTGCTTTTAATGGGGCTGAAATAGGTAAATGATAAGCAAAGAGTAAGGTAGTAAAAACAATAAAGGTTTTATTTTGATAAAATTTTATGTCAAATTTGACCGCACTTTTATATTGCACAAAGATAAGAATAGGAATAGAAAAAGCAATTAAATAGCTACTTATAGGAATCTGTAAGAGAAATTCTTTAGTTTCTAACATATCTGTGGCAAAAAGAGAGGCGATATATTGATAACTTGGTGCACCAAAATTTAACCCCGTAGGCGTGTAAATTGCATGAAGTAATGAAAGAGGAAGTAAAATAAAATAGAATGTTTTTTTACTGCTACTAAGTAAAATAATGACCGCTGCCGTTAGTAAAATGAGCGTCAAATTTGGTTGGTTAAACATGCCAGAACCAATCAAAATAAAATAGCCCGCAAGTAATGCACAAATGAGTATAAAAAGTGCGGGAAAAACTAGCCATGTTTTTTTAGTGTTCATAATTACCTTCTGTTAAAAGAAAAGTGTAGGGTTTGTTGGTATATCAAAACTATTTGTATTGGTTGCTTGAAATAGCCCTATCGTAAATATTTTAGATTAGACTTATGCGCTCAATATTATCCACCTTTTACACATAAATTCCATCTTAAACTTCTTCACTCTTGCTAGGTTATTTTATAAAATAAGCCGATTTTTAAAGCCAAAAGGAAAAAATAATGAGCCAACCAATTTACAAACGTATTTTATTAAAATTAAGTGGTGAAGCATTACAAGGGGAAGAAGGTTTTGGCATTGATCCATCAATTCTTGATCGTATGGCATTAGAGATTAAAGAGCTTGTAGAAATGGGGGTTGAAGTCGGTGTTGTCCTTGGTGGCGGAAATTTATTCCGTGGCGCGAAATTAGCAAAAGCCGGAATGAATCGCGTTGTAGGCGATCATATGGGAATGCTTGCTACCGTAATGAATGGTTTAGCAATGCGTGATTCGTTATTTCGTGCGGATGTAAATGCGAAATTAATGTCTGCATTTCAGTTAAATGGAATTTGCGACACTTACAATTGGTCTGAGGCGATCAAAATGTTACGTGAGAAACGAGTTGTGATTTTCTCAGCGGGGACTGGAAGCCCATTCTTTACAACCGATTCTGCAGCTTGTTTACGTGGTATTGAAATTGAAGCAGACGTGGTATTAAAAGCGACAAAAGTCGATGGGGTTTATGATTGTGATCCAGCAAAAAATGCTGATGCAAAACTTTATAAGCAACTAAGTTATGCAGAGGTTATTGATAAAGAATTACAAGTGATGGATTTAGCCGCATTTACACTTGCACGAGATCATCATATGCCGATTCGAGTGTTCAATATGGGAAAACCTGGTGCATTACGCCGTGTTGTAATGGGAACAGAGGAAGGAACAAACATTTCTTAATCATTTAAAAAGATAGAATATAGCTTCATATAAAAATGGTATATGCGTATAAGCAATACCATTTTTGCTTTTTAATGTGTGGTTATAGATCTGTTTTTTTCCTATTATTTTCTCCGCTACTTATCTCCCCCAACCAGTGAAAACCATTTGCGCCACAGTTTAATTCTTGATAAAGTGCGGTCGATTTTTACGGTCTTTTTAGGATAAGAAAATGAGCCAAGAATATTTAGATTTTGAATTGCCGATTGCTGAATTAGAAGCAAAAATTGAAGCATTACGTGCAGCATCGGATGATAAAGTTGATTTAACTGATGAAATCAAACGCTTACAAAAGAAAAGTAACGAACTCACTAAAAAAACCTTTGCTAACCTCGATGCTTGGCAAGTTTCACGTATGGCGCGTCATCCAAACCGCCCTTATACATTAGATTATATCGAACATATTTTTACTGAATTTGAAGAACTTGCAGGCGATCGCGCATTTGCTAATGATAAAGCGATCGTTGGTGGTCTTGCACGTTTAGATGGTCGCCCAGTTATGGTGATTGGTCATCAAAAAGGTCGTTCCGTAAAAGAGAAAGTACAACGCAATTTTGGTATGCCAGCACCTGAAGGCTATCGTAAAGCGTTACGTTTAATGGAAATGGCTGAACGCTTTAAATTGCCAATTATCACATTTATTGATACCCCGGGAGCTTATCCAGGTATTGGCGCAGAAGAACGCGGTCAAGCGGAAGCTATCGCCCGTAACTTACGCGAAATGGCACAGCTTACCGTTCCTGTTATTTGTACCGTTATCGGTGAAGGCGGTTCTGGTGGCGCATTAGCTATTGGCGTGGGCGATAAAGTTAATATGTTACAGTATTCGACCTATTCTGTTATTTCTCCAGAAGGCTGTGCTTCTATTCTTTGGAAAAGTGCAGAAAAAGCATCAACCGCAGCTGAAGTAATGGGATTAACCGCAAGCCGTTTAAAAGAATTAAATCTCATCGATAGCATTGTGCAAGAACCTTTGGGCGGCGCACATCGCAATTATGCGAAAATGGCTGAAAATTTAAAACTTCGTTTAAAAGAAGATTTAGCAGAACTCGATGGGCTAAACAAAGAAGAATTATTAAATAGACGCTATGAACGTTTAATGTCTTACGGTTATTGCTAACTAACATTCTAAAAGAGCGGTGATTTTTGCCGCTCTTTTTTGATCTAAATATACAACAAAGGAGCAAACATAATGAAAAACGTACTTTCGATCCAATCCCACGTGGTCTATGGTTTTGCAGGTAACAAATCCGCGACTTTTCCAATGCAGTTGTTAGGCGTAGATGTATGGGCATTAAATACCGTTCAATTTTCTAATCACACGCAATACGGAAAATGGACAGGTATGGTCATTCCACAAGAACAAATCCGAGAAATTGTGACTGGACTCGATAACATTGAAAAACTACAAGAATGTGATGCCTTGTTATCTGGTTACTTAGGTTCTGCGGAACAAGTCGATCAAATTCTTTTTGCCTTAGAACAAATCAAACTGCATAATCCCAATGCACTTTATTTATGCGACCCCGTAATGCCACATCCAAAAAAAATCTGCGTTGTTGCCAATGGTGTTCGCGAGGCTCTTATTGAAAAAGCGATTCCAGTGGCAGATATTATGACACCAAACTTACACGAATTGCGTCAGCTCACTGAATTCCCAATTAATACCTTTGACGATGTATTAAAAGCAGTGAATGCATTGATTGCAAAAGGCGTGAAGAAAGTTCTTGTTAAACATTTAGGAAGTGCGGGTAAAATTAACGATCCTGATACATTTGAAATTATTATGGCAACCCCAGAGGGTGTTTGGCATTTAAGTCGTCCACTTTATCAATTCAACTTTGAACCAGTGGGCGTGGGCGATTTAATCGCGGGTACATTCTTAGCAAATTTACTCAATGGAAAATCTGATGTTGAAGCCTTTGAAGCCATGAATAATGAAGTAGCAGGCGTAATGAAAACCACCTTTGAACAAGATTCTTACGAATTACAAACCATTGCCGCACGTTTTGAAATTCTCAATCCAAGCAGCAATTATAAAGCTGAAAAAGTTGCCTAATGGACTTACTTTCAGACATTGAAAACCAACTCAAACAAACCTCTGCTCAAGGATTTCTTATCGCCTTGAGCGGTGGTTTGGATTCCACTGTACTTCTTTCTTTATTTGCAAAACTTCGTCAAAAACGACCGCACTTACAACCTTTATCTATACGAGTAATCCACATTCATCACGGATTAAGCCCAAACGCCGATAATTGGGCTAAGCACTGCCAAAACTTATGCGATCAATTTCAAATTCCGTTGATTGTCGAGCGAGTACAAGTAGATAAAAACAATGGTATTGAGGCTGGGGCGCGTGAAGCACGCTATCAATCCATAAAAAAACATCTTCAAACGCAAGAAATGCTGGTTACTGCGCATCATCTAAACGATCAAACAGAAACGTTTTTCTTAGCGCTAAAACGTGGCAGTGGGCTACAAGGCTTAGGCGCCATGCAACAACAAAGTGTATTATTCGGCATGCCAATTTTACGCCCTTTGTTAGGCTTTACTCGCCCACAGTTAGAAGATTATGCGAAAAAAGAAAAACTCAACTGGATTACAGATGAAAGTAATGAGGATAATCGATACGATCGTAATTTCTTGCGCAATGAAATTTTGCCAGAATTACGTGAGCGCTGGGCTCATTTTGATTTAGCCGTACAACGTTCTGCTCAACATTGTTTTGAACAACAACAGCTAATTAATGATTTATTGAGAGAAGTTTTTGCAGAACATTGTCAAATTAAAAACCAATTTAAACTGCTCCAATTTCGCCAATATTCACCAGCAAAACAGACCGCACTTTTGCGTATGTGGCTTGCAGGAAACCAACTTGAAATGCCAAGTAAACGCCAGCTTACACAACTTATTAATGATGTTATTTTAGCAAGGGAAGATGCGAATCCTCAGTTTCAGCTTGTAAATAAAGTCATTCGACATTATAAGGACAGTTTATATTTAACTAAGCCGTTTTCTGATCTAACCAAATGCATCCTAAAATTAGAACAAAACACGCTAAGTTTACCCGATGATTTAGGCAATCTCACTGTTCAAGAAAATGAACGTAATCTGATTTTCTACTGGCAGAATTACTCTGTTATGCTAGACAAAACGGACTTACCTATTTCTATCCGCTTTGGCTATTCAGGTAAAGTTAAACATCATCCGAAACGCCCAAGAGAAGATATAAAAAAAATCTGGCAATCACTTGATATTCCCCCTTGGCAGAGAAATCGAATTCCACTTATTTTTTATGGTGATGAATTAAAAAGTGCGGTAGGTTTTTTCTGTGTTTTTAAATCAAATGAAAAATGATAGAAAACCAACCGCACTTCATGTCATTTCTTTGATAGAATCAGAAACTATGGTTTTTAGTGATAAATAAGGAACGTAAATGTTTGATTCTCTTGTTGTTCAGTTTGTCGTGTTATGGGCTGTGATTGATCCTATCGGTTCCATTCCTGTTTATCTTTCGAAAACGATTGGTTTTTCATTAGATGAACGTAGGAAAATTGCGCGTAATGCGGTGATTATTTCAGCCGGTATTTTGCTTTTCTTTTTGATTGGTGGGCAAATTCTTTTTGAAGCGATGAAGGTGCCTTTACCTGCATTCCAAATTGTGGGTGGTTTAGTGCTTTTTTTATTTGCTTTAAGTATGATTTTTGGTGAAAGTAAGCCAGAACAAGAAATAAAGATGAAGGTGAATATTACGGAAATTGCGGTTTATCCTCTTGCGGTTCCGTCTATTGCCTCGCCGGGTGCAATGATGGCAATCGTACTTTTAACTGATAATCATCGTTTTAATCTTACCGAACAATTTATTACGGCGGGAATTATGTTAGCAGTATTATTAATCACTTATTTATTATTACTTGGTGCAAATCGCATTCAACATTTTATTGGTAATGCCGGGGCTGCAATTATTAGTCGTGTGATGGGATTAATTTTAGCGACAGTTGCCGTGAATAATGTGTTAATTGGTTTAAAAGATTTTTTTGTACAAATAGCATAGTTAGCAATTTTCTTTCATAATTTTAGGACAGACACCGAATTTGGTGTCTGTCTTTTTTATTATGTTTTATAAGCGTTCTTTTTTAATCAAGGATAATACAAATAAAAATGCAGAGCATATTACAACAGAAGGACCTGCCGCAGTATCGTAAAATACTGAGAGTATTAAACCACCAATAATGGAAAGCATGCTGATTATGGTGGCATAACACACCATTGATTCAGGGGTTCGTGCAAAACGACGTGCAGTAGCGGCAGGGATGATCAAGAGTGATGTAATGATTAATGCGCCAACAAATTTCATACTAAGTGCGATTGTAAGAGCGGTTAAAATCATTAAAACAAAGCGCATTTTTTTTATATTGATACCTTCTACTTGGGCAAGTTCAGGCGATACGGTTGTAGAAAGTAAGTCATGCCAAAAATATACTAAGGCCACCAGTACAATGATAACACCTATACCAATATAAATAAGATCGGTATAGTTAATTGCTAGTAAATCACCAAATAAATAACTCATTAAATCAACACGAACATTTTTTAATAATCCTACCGTTACTACCCCAAGAGATAAACAGCTGTGAGCAATAATTCCAAGTAATGTATCAATAGAAAATTGTGTGTTGCTTTCTAACCATACCATTGCAATGGCGAGAATGAGGGTAAGTATAATGATTGCGATATAGGGATTTACTTGAAAGAAAATACCTAAGGCCACGCCAAATAATGCGGAGTGAGATAGCGTATCACCAAAGTAAGCCATTTTCCGCCATACCACGAAAACACCGAGTGGGGCAGTAATAAGTGAAAGTAAAATGCCTGTTAGAAAAGCGGGAAATAAAATTTCAAACATTATTTATCCTTATTTTGACAATGCACAGCTGATGAATTACAACCGCACACATCCCCGTGTAAGGTGTGGTGATGATTGTGATGATGGGTATAAAAGCCGACATTTTGTGTGAGCTGATTTCCCCATAAACGCATAAATGTTGGATCATTTGAGAGAACATCGGGTGTACCTGCACAGCAAATATGTTGGTTAATACACAATACTTCTTTACTATCCGCCATCACAATGTGTAAATCGTGTGATACCATCAATACGGCACAATTTAATTTTTGTTGGGTCTGATGAATGAGCTGATAAAGCTCTGCTTGACCCGTAATGTCTACACCTTGGGTGGGTTCGTCTAGTACAAGTAAATTCGGTTTATTTAAAATTGCACGTGCTAATAATACGCGTTGCATTTCACCGCCAGAAAGTTTTTGCATATTACTTTTGCGTAAATGTGAAATCGAAAGTTGCTCAAGTGCGGTAGATATTTCTTGTGTTTTGAGACCTTTTTTTAGTGAAAGAAATCGCTCAACCGTAATAGGCAAACTATGATCCAAATGGATTTTTTGTGGCACATAGCCAATGCAAACATTTTTACTATAAATCACTTCACCGGAAGTGGGTGTTTGTAGTTTTAACAAAGTTTTTAATAACGTTGATTTACCACCACCATTTGGCCCAACAATAGTGATAATAGAATTTGGATAGATATTTAAATTGATATTTTGTAATGCTGTTTTTTGTGAAAAAACGACACTAATGTTTTTTAGCTGAATTAATGGGGGGAAATCAGGTTGACTGTGAATAGCTGTTATATTCATAAAATCGCCGTGCTTTTGAGATTAGCTAGTCAAAATAGCGCATTTTGATCGATTCCTCAAGAACTTATGCTTTATGATGAATATTTAGGCGTTTGATTGAGACTTTTTCAGGTAAAATGAATTTTCTTTTTAATTTGCAGTCTGAGTGCTGAAAACTTTTTAATTTTAGGAAATCCTGTGCAACACGTAAAATTAGCTCGAGATAGACGGAAAAAGCGTTCTCGCATTAAAGCGGGCGTTTTTTTTATTGCTATTTTGCTGATTTTTACTGGGATTTTACTTACGCTTAAAGATAATGTTGAAAACCATTCTGAATCCAGTCAAATGATGCCGACTGTTGTTGATGGTGTGGCATATCAATCTTTGAACTCATCACCTAAGGATGAGACGATTACAACGCATCCAGTTTCTCATGATGAAGCAACCTCTTATGATGATGAATTACAGGCTCATGATGATGAGGTTGAAGAAGTAAAACCATTCTTAGATGATTTGGATGATCTTCCACAAAATGCTCAAGATGCACTAAGTGGTTTATTAGATGCAGCTGATCAGGCTATTCGAATTACCGATCAATTTAGCCATACCGTTACAAGTGGTGATACTTTAAAAGATGTACTTGAACTTTCTGGTTTGGAAGATGATACAGCAAAGCGTTTAATTGACACGGATTCTCAATTGGCCCATTTAAATGCAGGCCAACAAATTTATTGGATTTTAGATAAAAATGATAATTTAGAATACTTAAATTGGCTTGTTTCAGAAAAAGAAGAGCGAGTTTATGAGCGTTTAGAAAATGGAACGTTTAAACGTCAAGTTATTGAGAAGAAAAGTGTTTGGCGGAAAGAAGTATTAAAAGGTGAGATTAATGGTACTTTTGCCGCAAGTTTGAAAGCTCAAGGATTGGATAATCGTCAGATTAATCAATTAACAACTGCACTTCAATGGCAAGTGAGTATTCAGAAATTGAAAAAAGGAACTAAATTTGCAATTTTAGTTTCTCGTGAATATTTAGATGATAAATTAACTGGACAAGGTAACGTTGAAGCGTTGCACCTTTCATTTGAAGGTAAGAGTTATTATGCTGTGCAAGCAACAAATGGTCGTTATTATAGTCAACAAGGGGAGACTCTAGGTAAAGGTTTTGCTCGTTATCCATTACAACGTCAAGCACGGGTTTCTTCACCATTTAATCCGAATCGTCGTCATCCGGTAACTGGACGTATACGACCACATAAAGGTGTGGATTTCTCTGTTCCACAAGGCACACCTATTATTGCTCCCGCTGATGGTATTGTCGAAAAAGTAGCTTATCAAGCTGGTGGTGCTGGTCGTTATGTTGTCGTTCGACATGGTCGAGAATATCAAACGGTTTACATGCACTTAAGCAAGCCACTTGTGCGTGCAGGACAAGAAATCAAAAAAGGGGAAAGAATAGCACTTTCAGGTAACACTGGTATTTCAACAGGTCCACATTTGCATTATGAATTTCACATTAATGGGCGAGCAGTTAATCCGTTGACGGTTAAATTGCCTGGCACAAGTAGTGGAATGGGCACTGCTGAACGGAAACAATTCCTTGTTCGTGCACGTGAAGCAGAGCGAATGTTAAAATTATAGCCATATAAAATGCGGTCAAGATTGGCCGCATTTTTATTTTCCGATGTGTAAAATAATATTTACACTTTTCTGTAAAAAAACTATCATAACCACATATTATTTCTCTCATATTTCCGATATATGACAACCTTCAAATTTGCTCCTCAACAACCTTTCGATTGTTTTATTGTGCAAAGTGAATCCATGAAAAGTGCGGTAGAAAACGCGAAACGTTTTGCTATGTTTGATGCACCTTTGTTAATTCAAGGTGAAACTGGGAGTGGAAAAGATTTGTTGGCGAAAGCCTGCCATTATCAAAGTTTGCGTCGTGATAAAAAATTTATCGCAGTAAATTGTGCAGGGTTGCCTGATGAAGATGCGGAAAGTGAAATGTTTGGTAGAAAAGTCGGAGACAGTGAAACCATAGGTTTTTTTGAATACGCGAATGAGGGAACTGTATTACTAGATGGCATTGCTGAACTTTCATTGGGTTTGCAGGCTAAATTATTGCGTTTTTTAACAGATGGCTCTTTCCGGCGAGTGGGTGAAGAGAAGGAACATCATGCAAACGTACGAGTGATTTGCACATCACAGGTTCCACTTCATTTGCTTGTTGAGCAAGGTAAAGTTCGTGCTGATTTATTTCATCGCTTAAATGTTCTCACTATTAATGTGCCTCCATTACGTGATCGTATTACAGATATTGAGCCACTGGCACAAGGTTTTTTACAGGAAATCAGTGAAGAACTAAAAATTGCAAAACCAACCTTTGATAAAGATTTCCTTCTTTATTTGCAGAAATATGATTGGAAAGGGAATGTTCGTGAGCTTTATAACACCCTTTATCGTGCCTGCTCTCTGGTACAAGATAATCATTTAACTATCGAAAGTTTAAATCTTGCTCCGGCACAAAGTGGGGTGATTTTTTTGGATGAATTTGAAAATAAAACCTTAGATGAAATCATCGGTTCTTATGAGGCACAAGTTCTAAAATTATTTTATGCGGAATATCCAAGCACGAGAAAATTAGCTCAACGTTTAGGCGTTTCCCATACTGCGATTGCGAATAAATTGAAACAATATGGAATTGGAAAATAATTTTCTATAAATTAGGCATTGTCAGATTGTATTTTAATATCTGCTAATCTAGAAAATTGCTTACATAACTTTAACCACATAATTTTATCAATCTGTATATCTAACAAGAATTCTCCTTGTTCAGAAATTTGTTCATGGCGTACACAATCAAGTTGATAAAAAGCATGGCGAAGTTTGCCTTCGTGTGGTTGTAAAGTTAAAGAAAGAGAAAGTATCTCGTTTTTTAACCGCACTTTAATAGCTTCAAACAATAAATGAATACCCAGTTCATCTTGTGCAGAGAGATAGACTGCAACAGGCTGGTTTTCATCATTGTATTCGATATGCGGTACAACATTTTCCAACAAATCAATTTTGTTATATACCAATAGAACAGGCACTGCTCCTGCACCAATTTCTTCTAGCACATCATTGACGGCATCAATATTTTCTTGTTTTCGCGAGTCAGCCGCATCAATCACATGGAGTAATAAACTGGCTTCAACCGTTTCTTGTAAAGTCGATTTAAAGGCTGAAACCAGATCATGCGGAAGCTGTCGAACAAATCCTACCGTATCCGCTAAAATTGCCGTACCTATATCTTGAATCTGTAATTTTCGTAAAGTGGGATCTAATGTTGCAAACAGTTGATCAGCCGCATAAACCTCTGCATTGGTTAAACGATTAAATAAGGTTGATTTCCCTGCATTGGTATAGCCAACAAGTGAAATTGTTGGAATGTCTGCTTTTTGACGTGTTTGGCGATTTTGATTGCGCTGTTTCTCCACTTTTGCCAATCGATTTTGTAATTGAGAAATGCGCACTTTAATCAAGCGACGATCCGTTTCTAACTGAGTTTCACCCGGCCCACGTAATCCTACCGCCCCTTTTTGTTGATCTAAGCCTGTTTTGCGACGAACTAATCGAGTGGATAAGTGTTTTAGTTGAGCGAGTTCAACCTGTAATTTTCCCTCATGAGAACGTGCTCGTTGGGCGAAAATATCTAAAATGACGCCAGTGCGATCGACCACTCGACAATGACATAAACTTTCTAAGTTACGTGTTTGTGCTGGGGTTAATTGATGGTTAAAAAGCACAACATCAGCATTATGTGATTGCACCGCATCTGCAATTTCTTGAGCTTTTCCCTCACCTACAAAATATTTAGCTTGAGGAGTGCTACGACTGGTGGTGATAGTATCCAGGACATCTACATTGGCTGAATCAGCGAGTAGCAAAAACTCTTGTAGATCGTCAGTGTTTTTATCTTGTGCAAAGAAAACGTGAACCACGATGGCGGTGTCACGAGTATTTTCAGATTGTTGAGATGAAGAAAGTGCGGTTGAAATTTCCTGAGAATTTTCAACCGCACTTAATAAATATTGATTATCCATTGATGGAGCTGTGATTATTCTGCTTGAGTTTCCACACTTTCAACGGCTTCAGGTGTTGCTACATGATGGCTGCTATTGTGATGAGAAACAGAGCGAGCAGGCACAACGGTTGAAATTGCGTGTTTATATACCATTTGGTTCACAGTGTTTTTTAATAAAATCACGAATTGATCGAATGATTCAATTTGACCTTGAAGTTTGATTCCGTTTACAAGGTAGATTGATACAGGAATGCGTTCGCGACGAAGCGCATTTAAGTAAGGATCTTGTAAAGATTGTCCTTTTGCCATTTTGCTATCCTTTGTTGTCGTTATTATGAAATTTGGTGATAGAAACGAGTTGTCTCCGCACGCAAGTGTAGCAATAAACACAAATGTTGTCTATTTGCTTTCCCGTAACTTTTGCAAAATTGCTTTCATTTTATGATCTAGTGGCGCATTGAAACGTAGTGTTTCGCCATTTTTAGGGTGATCAAACCGAATTGAAAAGGCATGTAAGAACAAACGATTCAATCCCAACTCGCTTATTTGTTTATCAAAATCTTTATCACCGTATTTATCATCTAATGCAATAGGATGTCCAGCATATTGTGTATGTACGCGAATTTGATGTGTACGCCCGGTTACTGGTGAAGCCTTCACGAGCGTAGCATTTGTATAGCGTTCTTCAATGCTAAATCGGGTTTCAGATGGTTTACCTTGCTCGCTGACACGCACAATGCGCTCTCCGCTAGATAATTCATTTTTCAAAAGCGGTGCTTGAACAACTTTTACATGGGATTGCCATTGTCCACGGACTAACGCTAAATAATCTTTTTGAATGGTTTTGACACGAAGTTGTTCATGCAAATTACGTAATGCTGAACGTTTTTTAGCAATTAATAAAATACCTGATGTATCGCGATCCAAACGATGAACTAGTTCTAAAAAACGCGCCTCTGGACGCAGTGCTCGTAAGGCTTCAATCACACCAAAATTTAAACCACTCCCTCCATGCACAGCGATTCCTGAAGGTTTATTTAAAACAATTAAACAATCATCTTCAAATAAAATTTGGTTTTCAAGTGCAGCGACTTTATTGAGATTTTTTGAAATTGATGCGTCGTTTTTTTCAGCCACACGCACCGGCGGAACGCGAACGATATCACCTGTTTGAAGTTTATATTCTGGCTTAATCCGGCCTTTATTTACCCGCACTTCACCTTTTCGCACAATACGATAAATTAAACTTTTGGGCACACCTTTGAGTTTTGCCAATAAATAATTATCGATACGTTGACCGCTTTCATCTTCACCAATTGTCAGCATTTTTACTGATGAATTAATGATTTTTTCGTTTTGTTCTGTCATATTTTTCTCTTTCGGCAGACTAAGTGGAGTTTGTCTCTTGAATTTATTCTTATTTGTCATTTACTTTGCAGTCTGGAATGATATGGGGATAACCACCTAAATCTTTTAAATGATTGACCATATAACAGAATAATTCCGCCGTGCGTTCGGTATCATATAGCGCTGAATGGGCTTGTTTACCGTCAAACGGGATTTTAGCGGCAAGACAGGCCTTAACGAGAACAGTCTGACCAAACATTAATCCCGCTAAACTTGCCGTATCAAACATTCCAAAAGGGTGGAAGGGATTACGCTTTACGCCAGTACGTTCAGCTGCAGCCATTACAAAACTTTGGTCGAAAGCAGCATTGTGCGCCACAATGATAGAACGTTGGCAATCTGCATCTTTTTGTCCTCTGCGTACCATTTGAAATAACCCTGTGATTGCATCGAGTTCAGACACTGCGCCACGTAATGGATTGTGAATATCAATGCCATTAAATTTCAAGGATTCTGGATTAATATTTGCCCCTTCAAAAGGCTCGATATGAAAATGGCATTTTTGATCAGGATGCAAATAACCGTTTTCATCCATTTTTAATGTGATTGCGGCTAGTTCGAGTAACGCATCTTTTTTTGCATCAAAACCTGCAGTTTCAACATCAATAATGACGGGGAAATAGCCACGAAAGCGATTTTTTAATTGGTTGTGATAAGGGATTTCTTGAGAATCGGACATAATCTATCTCTTAAAAATAAAATAACGTAGGAATCCCTACGTTATTAAAAATACAATAAAAATTGACCGCACTTTAGTTGCCTAAACCAGATTTAGTACTTTTGTTTTCGATAAATTCAATTTTATAACCATCAGGATCTTCAACAAAAGCAATGACGGTTGAGCCACCTTTAACTGGCCCTGCTTCGCGAGTAACGTTACCACCGCTTGCGCGAACGGCTTCACAAGTCGCATAAATATCATCTACACCGATAGCGATATGTCCATATGCTGTGCCGTGTTCATATTTATCTACGCCCCAGTTGTATGTTAATTCAATTTCTGCCGCACTTTCACCATCTTCGTAACCTAAAAAAGCCAGCGTATATTTGTATTCTGGGTTTTCACTGGTGCGTAATAAGCGCATACCTAAAACATCCTGATAGAATTTGATCGAACGATCTAAATCGCCCACGCGTAACATAGTGTGTAAAATTCGCATTGGTTTAATCCTTTTGTGATAAAAAGTGCGGGCATTATGCCATAAAAAAGTTGAATTAAATAAATTTGTTATGAATTATTTAACCGCAATCATCGAGCCAAAATTAAAGCATTGGAACCAAAGTTCTACTTGTGAAAATCCTACATTTTTTAACCGCACTTTGTGTGTCTCGATAGAATCTGTACGCATCACATTTTCAAGTGCGGTGCGTTTCTGACTCACTTCAAGTTCGCTATAACCATTAGCGCGTTTGAATTGGTGGTGGAGATCAATCAGTAGCTCATTTACCTTTTCATCTTCAAAACGGAATTTTTCTGATAACACAAGCACGCCGTTTGGATTTAAACCTTCATAGATTTTAGTAAGCAATGCTATGCGATCTTCTGGCGGTAAAAATTGCAAGGTAAAGTTGAGAATGACCATTGAGGCATTTTTAATCTCAATGTGGCGAATATCGTCACAGAGAATTTCTACAGGTACTTCACTATGATATGCCGCAATATGTTGACGACAACGTTCAACCATAGGTTGAGAATTATCGATGCCAATAATTTTTACGTTTGGTTGATGAATATTTCGACGTGCCGAAAGTGTGGCCGCACCTCGTGAGCAACCAAGATCATAAACATGACTATCAGCAGTAACGAAACGTTCTGCCAGCATACCGATTGCCGTAATAATGTTGGAATAGCCCGGTACGGAGCGTTGAATCATGTCTGGAAAGACTTCAGCAACGTTTTCATCAAAGGTAAAATCGCCGAGTTTTTCAATAGGCGCGGAAAAAATAGTATCTTTCATGATTTACATTGTGTGCGGGATGTGTTTTTTAACTTTCCACACCCTACGGATTAGAAAATATTTAAAAAGTGCGGTCATTTTAAGGAAAGTTTTCAAAGGGTCAAATAAATTTCCGTTTAAGATTCAAAAGACGTGCCTTTTTCCGTATAATTCTGCGGTATTTTTCCATTTTTATAGAGAGTTAAGGAATTGAATATGATGCGTACACATTATTGCGGAGCATTAAACCGTAACAATATCGGACAAGACGTCACATTAAGCGGTTGGGTTCATCGCCGTCGTGATTTAGGTGGCTTAATTTTTATTGATATGCGCGATCGTGATGGCATCGTGCAAGTATGTTTCGATCCGAAATATCAAGATGCATTGACAGCGGCTGCAGGTTTACGTAACGAATTCTGTATCCAAATTAAAGGTGAAGTGATTGCGCGTCCTGAAAACCAAATCAATAAAAATATGGCAACAGGCGAAGTGGAAGTTTTAGCAAAAGAATTACGTGTTTACAATGCTTCTGATGTGTTACCTCTCGACTTTAACCAAAACAATACTGAAGAACAACGTTTAAAATATCGTTATTTAGATTTACGTCGCCCTGAAATGGCGCAACGTTTGAAAACCCGCGCGAAAATCACCAGTTTTGTACGTCGTTTTATGGATGACAACGGTTTCCTTGATATTGAAACCCCAATGCTTACCAAAGCAACGCCAGAAGGTGCGCGTGACTATTTAGTGCCAAGCCGTGTACATAAAGGCAAATTCTATGCATTGCCTCAATCACCACAGCTTTTCAAACAGCTTTTGATGATGTCTGGTTTTGACCGTTATTATCAAATTGTGAAATGTTTCCGTGATGAAGACTTACGTGCAGACCGTCAGCCTGAGTTTACTCAAATCGATGTGGAAACCTCTTTCTTAACTGCGCCAGAAGTACGTGAAATTATGGAACGTATGGTGCACAGCTTATGGCTTGATACCATTGGTGTAGATTTAGGTAAGTTCCCAGTGATGACTTGGCAAGAAGCGATGCGTCGTTTCGGTTCTGATAAACCGGATTTGCGTAACCCATTAGAAATGGTAGATGTAGCTGATATCGTCAAAAATGTTGATTTTAAAGTATTTAATGAGCCTGCAAACAATCCAAATGGTCGTGTTGCAGTGATTCGTGTACCAAATGGTGCAGAAATTACTCGTAAACAAATTGATGAATATACACAATTTGTTGGTATTTATGGTGCGAAAGGTTTAGCTTGGGCAAAAATAAACGACATCAATGCTGGTCTTGAAGGCGTACAAAGCCCGATTGCGAAATTCTTAAATGAAGAGGTATGGAAAGCATTAGCCGAACGTGTGAAAGCTCAAACTGGCGATATCTTATTCTTTGGTGCAGATAAATGGCAAACCACCACTGATGCAATGGGTGCATTGCGTTTGAAACTTGGCCGCGATTTAGGGTTAACGCGTTTAGATGAGTGGCAACCTCTTTGGGTGATTGATTTCCCAATGTTTGAACGTGATGAAGAGGGGAATCTTGCAGCAATGCACCACCCATTCACTTCACCAAAAGATTTTACGCCAGAACAATTAGAAGCGAATCCAACCGATGCGGTAGCAAATGCTTACGATATGGTGATCAACGGCTATGAAGTAGGTGGTGGTTCTGTACGTATTTTCGATCCGAAAATGCAACAAACGGTATTCCACATTCTTGGTATTGATGAAGAACAGCAACGCGAAAAATTCGGTTTCTTATTAGATGCGTTAAAATTTGGTACACCTCCACATGCAGGTTTAGCATTTGGTTTAGACCGTTTAACTATGCTTTTAACTGGAACGGAAAATATCCGCGATGTGATTGCTTTCCCTAAAACTACAGCAGCAGCGTGCTTGATGACAGAAGCACCTAGCTTTGCGAATCCGCAGGCGTTGGAAGAGTTGGCAATTTCTGTCGTTAAAGCAGAATAAGTTTGAAATATCAGGAATGAAGTGCGGTCAATTTTGACCGCATTTTTGTGAAAAAATTTTATTCACTTAAATATATTACTTTTCTGGTATGAATGTGCTTTAATGTTATTTATTTTAAAATAATATTCTGAAAAATATCCATAATTAGATTTTCGTTCTTTTATTGGTCCTTTTTGTTGGGTTTTGCCTACTTTACCCAAGAATAAAATTCTATTATAAATAAGACCTTTTCGGTTTATGGTCAATTTATAAGAGAAAGTTTTATGAGTGAAGTTTCAACTCCAGTAGAAAAATCAACGTGGGCGAGTAAATTCTCTGCCTTAGGCCCTGGAATCGTGATGGCATCAGCAGCTGTTGGCGGTTCACATATTATTGCATCTACCCAAGCGGGGGCGATCTATGGTTGGGAATTAGTGAGCATTGTTATTCTTGCTAACTTATTTAAATATCCTTTCTTCCGTTTCGGTGTTCAATATACCCTAGATACGGGTAATACCTTGTTAGAAGGTTACCGTCAAAAAGGGAAATTCTATCTTTGGTTATTCCTTGCTTTAAATATTTTTGCGACAGTGATTAATACTGCTGCAGTCGGATTATTAACGGCAGCAATTTTAACCTTTATTACGCCAATTCCACTCCCAATGCCAGTATTAAGCTCATTAGTGATTCTTGTGACAACCGGCATTTTATTATTGGGTAAATACCGTTTATTAGATAGTTTGTCGAAAATCATCATGATTGCTTTAACGGTGACAACCGTGAGCGCAGTGGTGATTGCCTTTATGCGTAACGGGATTAATGGTGTGGCCGCACCTGATTTTGTCGCGCCTTCTCCATGGGAATTAAGCAAATTAGCTTTTTTAGTTGCGTTAATGGGCTGGATGCCTGCACCAATTGAAATCTCTGCAATTAATTCCATGTGGGTGGTGGCAAAACGTCGTTTAACCAAAGTGTCTTATCAAGATGGTTTATTTGACTTCAACGTGGGTTACATCGGTACTGCCATTTTAGCCGTTGTTTTCTTAGCCCTTGGCGCATTGGTACAATATGGTTCTCCTGAAACCGTAGAGATGGTGGGCGGAAAATATATTGCGCAACTTATCAATATGTATGCAAGTACTATTGGTGAATGGGCACGTTTATTAATTGCAGTAATCGCATTCATGTGTATGTTTGGTACAACAATCACAGTAATTGATGGTTATTCGCGTACTAATGTTGAATCTTTACGTATTTTATTTGGTAAACAAGAAAGCTCAGTGAGAATTCTTAATATCGGTATGATTTTGGCAGCATTGTCTGGTTTAGCGATTATTTTTTACTTTAATAATGCCGTTGGGCCGATGTTGAAATTCGCAATGATTGCCTCATTTGTTTCAGCACCAATTTTTGCTTGGTTAAATTTATCTCTGACTAAGCATGCGAAACACAGTGTAAAAGGCGGATTGTTATGGTTATCTCTTATCGGTTTATTCTACTTAACCGCCTTTGCAGGATTATTTATTGTCCAACAAGTTGGCTGGTTAAACTAAATAATTGAGATCATTACCGCCCTTTAGTTTTAAAGTGCGGTAATTTTTTTGAAAGTTTTTAATAGAAAAGGTATGATGCGCCCATTCTCAATCATGTAAATGATAAGTTTGAAATATAAAAATAATCAATCGGTTCTCGTGGTAATTTATGCGAAAAGCTCGAATCGTGTTCTTATGCTTCAACGTCAAGATGATTCCACTTTTTGGCAATCTGTCACAGGTACATTGGAAGCGAATGAAACACCAAGAGCAACTGCGATTCGAGAAGTTTGGGAAGAAGTTGGATTAAAAATAGAAGAAAATTCCACCGCACTTTTTGATTGCAAAGAGAGCATAGAATTTGAAATTTTTCCACATTTCCGATATAAATACGCACCGAATGTGACTCAATGTCATGAACATTGGTTTTTATTGGCAGTTGAGCAGGAATTTGAACCGATATTAAGTGAGCATTTGGCGTATCAATGGGTTTCACCTGAACAAGCGATCCAAATGACGAAATCTTCCAATAATGCGGAAGCAATTAGAAAATATATTCTTAAAGTTAAATAGAAGGAAAACAACATGGCAGGCCATAGTAAGTGGGCTAATATTAAACACCGCAAAGCAGCACAAGATGCACAACGCGGTAAAATTTTTACTAAATTAATTCGTGAACTTGTTACTGCAGCTAAAATTGGTGGTGGCGATGTGAGTGCTAATCCGCGTTTACGTGCAGCAGTTGATAAAGCGCTTAGCAATAATATGACGCGTGATACTATCAACCGCGCTATTGATCGTGGTGTAGGTGGTGGCGATGACACTAATATGGAAACCAAAATTTATGAAGGTTATGGTCCAGGTGGAACTGCTGTGATGGTTGAGTGTCTAAGCGACAACGCAAACCGAACGATCTCACAAGTTCGCCCAAGTTTCACTAAATGTGGTGGTAATTTAGGGACTGAGGGATCGGTTGGTTATTTGTTTAGTAAAAAAGGTTTAATTCTAATTACTGAAGCAGACGAAGATGCGTTAACTGAGGCAGCAATTGAAGCAGGTGCTGATGATATTCAACCCCAAGATGATGGTTCATTTGAAATCTACACTGCTTGGGAAGATTTAGGTTCGGTGCGTGATGGTATTGAAGCAGCTGGCTTTAAAGTTCAAGAAGCTGAAGTGACAATGATTCCATCAACTACCGTCGATCTTGATCTTGAAACTGCGCCTAAATTATTGCGTTTAATTGATATGTTAGAAGACTGTGATGATGTACAAAACGTATATCATAACGGTGAAATTAGTGATGAAATTGCAGCTCAACTGTAATTTTAAGGAGATAATAATGAAATTAGTAAAAGTATTGCCTGTAATGGCTGCGTTTGTTGTATTATCCGCTTGTGCAAGTGAAACAGCAAAAATGGAATCAAAACCAGCCCAAGCTGCAATGCCAACCGTAACAGATAAAACAGTTGTTTATTCTTGTAATAAAAAAACGGTTACGGCAGTTTATCAATTTGAGAATCAGGAAGCCACAGCTGCAATGGTGATGGTTGGTAACAAAGTTATCGCGAAAGATTTTTCTCGTGATACAGCGCAAAAAGATTTTACTTCATTTACTTCAGGCAAATATGTTTGGAACGTAGATAGTGGTTTAACGTTAAATAAATTTGATTCTGTAGTGCCTGTAAATCTTTTAGAAAAAGGTGAAAAATCAGACAAAATTCTAGTAAAGAATTGCGATGTTAATGTAAAAGCTACAGCAAAAGCAAACAAATAATAAAAAAATAAAACGGCTAATGTTAATAGGTTAGCCGTTTATTTTTATTCTTATGAGTATTATTTTAGGCATTGATCCCGGCTCTCGCGTAACTGGTTATGGTGTGATTCGTCAAATAGGAAGACATTTGGAATATCTCGGTAGTGGCGCAATTCGTACTCAAGTTGAAGATTTACCAACCCGTTTGAAACGCATTTATGCTGGAGTAACTGAAATTATCACGCAATTTCAACCTGATATGTTTGCAATTGAGCAAGTGTTTATGGCGAAGAATGCGGATTCAGCTTTGAAACTCGGGCAGGCTCGCGGCACGGCGATTGTTGCAGCGGTAAATCATGATTTACCTGTTTTTGAATATGCCGCACGTTTAGTAAAACAAACAGTGGTGGGTATTGGTTCCGCAGATAAAATACAAGTGCAAGAAATGGTGACTCGTATTTTGAAATTGTCAGATAAACCTCAAGCCGATGCCGCGGATGCGTTGGCTATCGCAATTACACATGCTCATTCTATTCAACATTCTTTACATATTGCTAATTCTGTGAAAATGACAGAAACGCAAGAAAAAATGACCGCACTTTTAAAGACCAGATATAGCCGAGGACGCTTTAGATTAAAAATTTAACTGGATGTTCGTCCAGTTTTATTTTATTCTATGCGTTAAGTTTTTTATCATTCGGAAGAATTATGATCGGTCGCTTACAAGGCATTCTTTTAGAAAAACAACCTCCAGAAATTTTACTTAATGTGCAAGGCGTAGGCTATGAATTGCTTTTGCCTATGACGAGTTTCTATGATTTACCAGAAATTGGTCAAGAAACTACTTTATTCACCCATCTTGTTGTTCGGGAAGATGCTCACTTACTCTTTGGATTTGCCCAGAAAACAGACCGTACTTTATTTCGTGAATTAATTAAAACAAATGGGGTGGGGCCTAAATTAGCCTTAGCGATTTTATCAGCCATGTCGGTCGAACAATTTGCTTATGCGATAGAGAGAGAAGAGCTTTCTAAACTCACCAAAATTCCTGGTGTTGGCAAAAAAACAGCCGAACGTTTGTTAGTTGAACTCAAAGGTAAATTCAAAGGCGTAAAACAAAGCGATTTCTTTGTCGAAAGTACTCATATTCCATCAGCGCCATCTATTGAATCACGTGCAGAAAATTCATCTGATGAAGCTATTTCAGCCTTGATTGCTCTAGGTTATAAACCTTCAGAAGCAGAAAAAATGGTGAAACGAGTAGCTAAACCTGATTTAACAAGCGAGCAAGTTATTCGCGAAGCTTTAAAAGCCGCACTGTAGGTGAGACATGATTGAAGCAGATAGAATTATTAGCGGGCAAGCTAAGATTGATGAAGATGTTATTGACCGCGCTATTCGTCCTAAATTATTAGCGGATTATGTTGGGCAGCCGCAAGTACGCGAGCAAATGGATATTTTCATCAAGGCAGCCAAATTACGTCAAGATGCCTTAGATCATTTATTGATTTTTGGCCCTCCAGGTTTGGGAAAAACAACGCTTGCTAATATTGTGGCAAATGAAATGGGCGTGAATATTCGTACGACATCAGGACCTGTATTGGAAAAAGCGGGGGATTTAGCCGCAATGCTTACTAATCTTGAACCGCATGATGTGTTATTTATTGATGAAATTCATCGACTTTCCCCTGCTATTGAAGAAGTCCTTTATCCGGCAATGGAAGACTATCAATTGGATATTATGATTGGTGAGGGGCCTGCTGCTCGTTCTATTAAATTAGATTTGCCACCTTTTACTTTGGTTGGCGCGACGACTAGGGCGGGTTCTTTGACTTCACCATTGCGTGATCGTTTTGGTATTGTGCAACGTTTGGAATTCTACTCTGTAGAAGATTTAACATCTATCGTTGCAAGAAGTGCGGGGTTTTTGAATCTTGAATTAGAACAGCAAGCTGCTTTTGAGGTGGCTCGTCGTTCACGAGGCACGCCTCGAATTGCAAACCGTTTATTACGACGCGTGCGTGATTATGCAGATGTGCGTAATGGGGGAGTAATTTCTGTAGATGTGGCAAAACAAGCACTTTCAATGCTAGATGTAGACGATGCCGGATTTGATTATTTAGATAGAAAATTATTGTCTGCAGTTATTGAGCGTTTTGACGGCGGGCCAGTAGGGCTGGATAATCTTGCTGCCGCAATTGGTGAAGAACGCGATACCATTGAAGATGTTTTGGAACCTTATTTGATTCAGCAAGGTTTTTTACAACGTACCCCACGTGGGCGAATTGCTACATCACAGACTTATCGACATTTTGGTTTGCAGAAGTTAACAGATTAAATATTATTTATGAGAGAACGCGTAATAAAGTTGGATGAAACTCCGTTTTTTGTGCTAAATTTCTACTATATATTTTCACAAAGATAAATGAAATAGCGGTGGAAAAAAATATTAATATTGTACGAAGAATTTCATTGTGGCTAATATAATCAGAAATTAATGTACTTAATACCAGTGTTAAAAGTGGCACAATATACATTAACAAGGCAGAAAGTAGCATTGATTTTTCTTCTAATCCAATTTCAACAATTTGACCTTCGCGTAATGGCATTAATGTTTCCACATTAAAAATATGCTCGCCACGTTTACCGTTTAATTCTGAAAGGCTTGATGTTCCACAACTGTTTTTAGCTGCGCATTGGCCACAGGCACTTTGGGATTGGCATTTCACTTTGGCAATGCCATTTTCATAGCTAATAACAACGGCACTTTCTCTTAGCATTGGGATGCTCCCATATAAATATCAAAGCGATGATTTTTCGTTTCACGGCTAAAGTGCGGTTGTTTTCCACCAAGAAATTCTGCATAGTCAGGACGCTTAACGACCACACGTTTTTTAGCTAATCGTAGTGCAGGTAAAAGTAATTCATCGGCATCTAAATCAGCCCCGACTAAATGCTGAAATACACGCATTTCTTTTTTTACTAACGCAGATTTTTGTTTATGCGGATACATTGGGTCGAGATAAACCACATCGGCATAATCGCTATTAGGATCAAGTTCATTAATATGCTGAACATTCAGCAAGCGCAAATTTTGTTGCAACATCTCGCCGATTTCCTCATCTTGATAAGCACGATTTAAACCATCTTGCAGAAGTAAAAAAACAACAGGATGACGCTCTACTAAACGAACTTGGCAGCCAATCGACGCCAGCACAAAGGCATCTCGTCCTAGACCTGCTGTGGCATCAATAACTGTTGGCAATTCCGAACCTTTAATCCCTACTGCTTTCGCTACGGCTTCTCCACGTCCACCACCGAACTTACGACGGTGAGCCATTGTGCCGCCTACAAAATCAACATAAACTGCTCCGAGTTTAGGTTCGTCTAGTTTACGAAGTTCTAAACGTTCATCGGTTTGAACAAGCGCAAGTGGGCTTTGTTCATCATGAATAATGTTATGTTCAGCACAAAGTGCGGTCAATTCTGCTAATGTTTTTTCTGGAGATTCAGAAATTAGTTGAATACCTACTTGCGAATGAGCCATACGCCGCTTTCCATGTGGTCAGTGTAAGGGAATTGGTCAAATAACGCCACTTTTTCAATGCAGTGCGTTTTTGAAAGTTCAACAAGATTATCGCACAGCGTATGTGGATTGCAGGAAATATACAAAATGCGATCGTAATTTTGTACAAGTTTCACTGTATCAGGATCAAGCCCAGCGCGAGGTGGATCAACAAAAATGGTATTGCATTCGTAAGCTTTCAAATTAATCCCTTTCAAGCGGTTAAAGGCTCGAACCCCATTCATAGCCTGCGTAAATTCTTCTGCCGACATACGGATAATTTGTAAATTATCGACTTTATTTTCAGCAATATTAAATTGTGCGGCGGCTACGGAAGGTTTGGCGATTTCTGTTGCTAAGACCTTACGGAAATTTTGTGCAAGCGCGATAGAAAAATTACCGTTTCCGCAGTAAAGTTCTAATAAATCACCTTCGCTATTTTGGGTACACTCAATTGCCCATTCAATCATTTTGCAGTTTACCGTTGCATTTGGCTGGGTAAAACTATTCTCAACTTGGCGATAGACACAATTTCTGCCATTCACAGGTAAAACTTCATCCACATAATCTTGCTCAAAACAGATTTTTTGTTTACTTGCACGCCCGATTATTTGCACATCAAAACCTTGCTTTTCGAGTAAATCTTTCAGATTTTTAGCCGCATTTTCCCATTCTTCAGTGAGTGTTTTATGATAAAGCAAGCTCACAATAATCTTATTACTCAAGGTGCTAAGGTAATCAATTTGGAATAATTTTTTGTGTAACACCTCTTGTTGTTTTAACAAAGGTAATAAGGTTTGCATCATTCGATTAATCAGAGTGCTGGCGATTGGAAACTCATCCACGCGATAACGCTGTAGCGTCGCTTGATCAAACATAATATGGTAAAAATCATCTTGCTCATGCCAAATACGAAACTCCGCACGCATACGATAATGGCTTGTTGGAGAGTCAAAAACTTGAATATCCGGCGCATTAAAAGGGCGCAAAAGTGCGGTTAATTTTTCAAGTTTTTTTTGTAGCAGCTCGTTATATTGAGAAATCGGTAATTGCATAGAAATTAGTATTTATAGGGTGTATGAAGACGAATCGTTCATACAAAGATAGGAGAATAAAGTTATCAGCCGTGAATTATGCGAGATTTCACAAGCTATTCAAAAACAAAAGGCAGACTTCCGCCTGCCTTATTTAACGTATCTTATTCGCCGGAATAATCTTCACCGCCAGAGGCAGCTTCACTCACATCACCAGATAAGGTGTAAACACGTTTTTTAGTGTTAATACGAGTACGATATTTATTCCAAGTTTTTTCAAAGAAAGTCTCCGCTGCGCGCTCACCACGGCAAAAAGCGACGAAATCTTTTTCTTCTTTAGTCGCTGGCTCACGTTCCCCTAAGTCTAATGCTTTGAACGCTTGGCCATATTGCTCAAGCACCTGTGATTCTTTGATTGTGTAATCACCGTGACGGGAAAAACCACGTGGGTAGTTTTTGTCGTCAAAGAAACGACGCGTTACGCTAAAACTTGCAGCCATAATATTCTCTCTTCTTTCATTAATATTTACAAAATAGGGCAGGCATTAAACCAATTTTTCGTTATTTTTGCAATAAACCTTTTACGGTTTGCACATAATCTTTCACGAAATCATCGTAATTTAAACCTTCAGGGTTTACGCGGAATTTACCATTGACATAAAAATCAGGTACGCCATGCACTTTAAATTGTTCTGCTGCATTTACTTGTTTATTAACTAAACCATTTACTGCAAAACTATTAATGCCACCATCAAATTGCTCGGCAGTTACACCATTTGATAAGAAAATAGCTCGAATATCATCCATTGATTTCAAGGCATCCTTTTGAGCCGCTTCAAATAATGGTGCCTTTACTTTGCTTTCAGCACCTAATGCCATTGCTAACGCCCAAGCACGCGTTAAGTTTTCAGACTGGCGACCTAAGAAATTCACATGATATTGTTTAAATTTCACGTCTTTTGGTAAAGCATCTGCGACTTGTTGTGGAATTTTGTATTCCATTTCAAAGGCGTAGCAATGCGGGCAGTAGAATGAGAAAAACTCAATAACTTCTTTTTGCTGTGAAGCCTGTTGACTCACTTGAACATATTGTTTGCCTTCTTGTAAATCTGCAGCAAAACTATTTACAGACATAAGCGCGCTGATACCTAAACCTAACGCAAGTAATACTTTTTTCATTTGCTTTCCTTCTTATTTAATGATACCGCGAGCACGAAGCAATGCAGTTTTAAAATCTTCTTCGTAATCTTTTTTGAGACCAGGAATTGGCTCATGTTTATCTGTACCATCCATTTTTAACTGATAAATAATCACCTCATCAGTTAATTCATTTAATGGCTTTTGGAAACCTGATTCATTGGCAATTTTTTGCAAAATTTCCATTAAGCTCAAGTCTGGGTCTTTAGACCAATAAGGCTGTAAAAGTTCCAAAACTTCATTTAAACGCTTACATTTCATTGCTATTTCCTTTTTAATCGTAAAAAATAGGCAAATGATACTTGAAATAACGATAGATTAAAATATGACAATTACAATAAGCGCGGTAATTTTGGCTGGTGGCAAAGCTCGGAGAATGGGCGGACAAGATAAAGGATTACAGATTTTAGGTAAACAATCTTTAATTCAACATGTTATTAATCGCTTGCAACCACAAATTCATGATATTTCGATTAATGCTAACCAAAATCAAACAGAATATGCAAAATTTGGCTTTCCTGTTTTTTCCGATGAACTGCCCGATTTTCAAGGGCCATTAAGTGGCATGCTAACAGCCTTAGAAAAGTCAAAAAGTGACTTCATCCTTTTTACACCTTGTGATACGCCTTTTTTCCCTACGAATTTTTTAGATAAACTCAAAAGTGCGGTTAAAAATGACCGCACTTTAATTGCGTATGCTTGCGATAAGGAACGTGAACATCCCGTTTTTTGTTTGATGTCCGTTCAGCTAAAAGAAAAATTGCGACACTACTTAGCATCGGGTGAACGACGTCTTTTACAGTTTATGAACGAAAATGGTGGGATTTCAGTGAAATTTACGAAAGAAGAAGGCAACTTTGAAAATTTTAATACTCTAGATGATTTAAATTCTTATAGTTCGGATGATTTTAAAGAGGGCTAATAATGAAAAATATAAAGCATTTTGCACAGCGTTACGTTGATTGGGTCATTCGTTTAGGACGAATTCGTTTTTCTTTATTAGGCGTGACGATTTTGGCTATTTTTGCACTATGTACCCAAATTTTATTTAGTTTTTTTATTGTGCATACTATCTCTTGGGGCGATATTATTCGATCAGTTACATTTGGATTGCTCACTGCACCTTTTGTGATTTATTTTTTTACGTTGCTTGTTGAAAGATTGGAACGTTCACGTTTAGAGCTATCTTGTTCTGTTAATCGATTAGAAAAGGAAGTGAATGAGCGAATCATTGCTCAGCAAAAACTTTCCGATGCGCTAGAAAAATTAGAAAAACATAATAGAGATAAAAGCACTTTACTTGCTACTATTAGTCATGAGTTGCGTACACCATTAAATGGTATTGTGGGTTTAAGCCAAATTTTACTTGATGATAAATTAGATGATAAACAACGCAATTATTTGAAAACGATCAATATAAGTGCGGTAAGCTTAGGGTATATTTTTAGTGATATTATTGATTTAGAGAAAATTGATGCAAGCCGGATAGAGTTAAATCTACAACCAACAGATTTTCCTGCATTATTGAATGATATTTATAATTTCGCTAGCTTTTTAGCAAAGCAAAAACATCTTACCTTTCATTTGATTACAGAGCCGGGTTTACCTAATTATTTAACCTTAGATCGTGTTCGTTTAAGCCAAATTTTATGGAATTTAATTAGTAATGCAGTGAAATTTACTGATCATGGGGAAATTACATTAAAAGTAAGTCGGGAGAAAGATTATTATTATTTTAATGTGATTGATACAGGAATGGGGATTGCACCAAAAGAGCAGTCTCGTATTTTTGAACTTTATTACCAAGTAAAAGAGAGTCGTCAGCAAAGTGCGGGCAGTGGTATTGGGTTAGCAATATCTAAAAATCTTGCTAGATTAATGCGGGGGGATTTGAGAGTTGAAAGTGAATTAGGAAAGGGATCAACATTCTATTTATCTATTCAGGCGGAAGAAACGCAAATTAACACAATTAATCATCAAGTTATTCCTCATTTACATATTCTTTTAGTTGAAGATGTTGAACTCAATGTTATTGTTGCAAAAACAATTTTAGAGAAGTTAGGGCATCGGGTAGATGTGGCGATAAATGGTCAGCAAGCTATCGCACTATTTGAAAAAAACTCCTATGATTTACTATTGCTTGATATTAAATTGCCAGATATGACGGGATTTGATATTGCGCAATATTTACGAAAAAATTATGAAGAAGGGATTTATGATTTTTTACCACCGATGATCGCATTCACGGCTAATGTGATGCATAGTGAGAAAGACTATCTTGAAATGGGGATGGATGGTGTATTGCGTAAACCTATTTTAATTAAAGACTTACAGCATTGTCTGCAATACTTTTTCTCAGATGAATCTCATCCTATTTTAAAAATACAAGAAAATGATAATACAGAAGTATTTGATTTGGATCTCATTGAAACTTTAGGTAAAGCACAAGTTTTGGCTAATTTAGATATTTTTAAACAAGTAATGCCCACCTATTTGTCTAAACTATCAGTTAATAATTTAAAAGAAACGGAATCCTTTGCTCATAAAATTAAAGGAGCTGCAGCATCGGTAGGACTCATTCAATTACATAAGTTGGCTGAAGATTTAGAAAAGGCAGCTCAGGTTTCTAATAAGATTATTATTGAGAAATGGATTGAATTAATGAATAAGAACTGGAAAGATGAGGTGGATAGTTTAATTCAATTTTTAAATTATAAACGTTAACTTCAATTTTGATTTTTGAAAATATCTAAAATATTTCTTATTTATTAGATTTTTTCTTTGTTATTGCTGTTTTTTTTGTTGAGTCGCTTAAAAATTATCGAAATTATACCTTGAATTCATATAATTAGATTTTTACTTTTTGAGGGTGTTTTATGGAGTTTGAATTTTCTAAAATTTTGGAACAAGCATTAAGTTGGATTGTTTCACACATTGATGCTCCTTTATGGGATATCACTATTATTATTTTATTAGGTACAGGATTGTTTTTTACTATAACAACTGGATTTGTACAGTTTCGCCTTTTCCCAGCAAGTATTCGAGAAATGTGGTTTGGTAGAGCAACCGAGGGGAATTCTCTTACACCATTTCAAGCCTTTGCTACAGGATTAGCTAGCCGTGTAGGAGTAGGCAATATTGGTGGGGTAGCAACGGCTATTGCATTGGGTGGAGAAGGTGCAGTATTCTGGATGTGGGTGACTGCATTTATTGGTATGTCAAGTGCTTTTGCTGAATCAACCTTGGCACAATTATTTAAAGTTCAAGATAAAGATGGCTCATTTCGCGGTGGCCCCGCATACTACATTATTCAAGGATTACAATCACGTTGCATGGCAGTTTCATTTGCTGTGGCATTAATTTTTACCTTTGGTTTCGCATTTAATTCTGTTCAGGCTAATTCTATTGTTGAAGCAACTCAAAATGCTTGGAATTGGCAAGGTGAATACGTTGGTCTTGCATTAGTGATTTTAACTGCGCTTATTATTTTTGGTGGAATTAAGCGTATTGCAGTAATTTCAAGTAGCTTAGTCCCAATGATGGCACTTTTTTATCTTATTATGGCAGTGATCATTTTGGGAATGCATACAGAAATGATTCCCAGTGTTTTAAGTAATATTATTAAAAGTGCATTTAATTTTGATGCTGCAGCAGGAGGCATGTTTGGAGCATTAGTGTCAAAAGCTATGATGATGGGGATTAAACGTGGGTTATTTTCGAACGAAGCAGGAATGGGATCGGCACCAAATGCTGCAGCCGCAGCCCATGTAAAACACCCAGTTAGTCAAGGATTAGTTCAAATGCTGGGAGTGTTTGTTGATACCATGATTGTTTGTACTTGTACGGCAATTATTATTTTGCTTTCCAATAATTATGGTAATGAAACACTTAAAAGTATTTCTCTTACGCAAACGGCATTACAATATCATGTCGGTGAATTTGGCGTGCATTTTCTTGCTTTTATTTTATTGTTATTTGCTTATTCTTCCATTATTGGGAACTATGCCTATGCGGAGAGTAATATTCGTTTTATTAAGAATAAACCTTGGTTTATTTTTTTATTCCGATTAATGGTACTCTTTTTTGTTTATTTTGGTGCAGTACGATCAGGAAATGTTGTTTGGAGTTTTGCGGATACTGTGATGGCGGTGATGGCTATTATTAATTTAGTGGCTATTTTAATGCTTTCTCCTATTGTATGGAAATTAATGAAAGACTATCAACGTCAACTTAGATCTGGAAAAACACCTGAATTTAATATCAGTAATTATCCAGAGTTAAGTAAGAGGGTATTAGATTACCGTATTTGGAAGTAAATATTTAAATGGCTACTCAATTAGGTAGCCATTTTTATTGTAAAAGATCTTATTTAGCACTAGAATGCTCGTCCTCAATTCGTAGTTCGCAAACCTCCTACATAAAAAAACTAGGTAAAATATGAATATTTCCAATCCAAATTATAATCGTAAAGCGATTGTTATCTTTTCTGGTGGGCAAGACTCCACCACCTGTTTGTTTCAAGCTATTGCTGAATATGGCAAAGAAAATGTTGAAACTATGACATTTCAGTATGGACAACGTCATTCAATTGAATTAGAAAAAGCAAAATGGATTGCACAAGATTTAGGCGTGAAACAAACATTTATTGATACTTCTATTATTAAAGCCATCACTCACAATGCTTTAATGGATGAGAACGTACATATTGAACAAAAAGACAATAAATTACCCAATACTTTTGTTGATGGCCGTAATGCATTGTTTTTGCTTTATGCTGCAATTTATGCCAAAGGACAGGGTATTCAGGATATTATTACCGGTGTTTGTGAAACGGATTTTAGTGGTTATCCCGATTGTCGAGACGTGTTTATAAAGTCTATGAATGTCACATTAAATCTTGCAATGGATTATCAATTTAACATCAAAACGCCATTAATGTATCTCACCAAAGCACAGACTTGGCAACTTGCTGATGAGTTAGGAGTGTTAGACTATGTGCGTAACTATACTCATACTTGTTATGAAGGTGTAGATGGAGGATGTAGTCAATGCCCAAGTTGTATTTTACGCGATAAAGGTCTGAAGGAATATTTGGCTCAGAAAGGTGGAAAAAATGTTTAAAATTTCCAAAGAATTTAGCTTTGATATGGCACATTTATTAGATGGGCATGACGGGAAATGTCAAAATTTACATGGGCACACATATAAATTACAAGTTGAAATTTCGGGTGATTTATATGAGTCTGGTGCAAAAAAAGCAATGGTCATTGATTTTTCAGATCTAAAGTCTATTGTGAAAAAAACTATTTTAGATCCGATGGATCATGCATTCATTTATGATCAAACCAGTGAGCGAGAAAGCCAAATTGCCGCGCTATTGCAAAAGTTAAACTCAAAAACGTTTGGTGTTCCTTTTAGAACGACGGCAGAAGAAATGGCTCGTTTTATTTTTAATCGTTTAAAACATGATGAACAACTGGCTATATCAGCCATTCGTTTATGGGAAACCCCAACTTCGTTTTGTGAGTATCAGGAGTAAGTGTCGGTGGAAAAATATCATAATTTTGAACCGCACTTTAATATAGTTGAGATTTTTGAAAGTCTACAAGGAGAAGGGTTCAATACGGGAATGCCAAGTATTTTTGTACGATTTGGTAAATGTAATTTGGACTGTCCTTGGTGTGATACGCCTTATAATGATTTTAAACGCTGGTCTGCATCACAGATTTTGGAAAAAGTGCGGTCCTTTCCATCAAGAAATATTATCATCACTGGTGGTGAGCCAACAATTGTGCCAAAAATTGAATACTTACTTGAGCAATTTAAAGCAGATGGCTATTTTCTTGCAATTGAAACTAATGGTCTAAAGACAGTTCCTGCTCAAGTAGATTATATTGCGACGAGTCCTAAGAGCCTTTATGCGCATAAGTATGAAAAGCGCTGTATTCCATTTGCAAATGAAGTACGTATTGTCATGGATGGTAATGTATCATCATTTTGTGAATTGATTGAGAAAAAAATAAAAGCAGAGAATTACTATCTTTCACCTTGTGAAATTGCGGGGAAAATGAATTTACTTGAGACTATCACTTTACTTGGTCAGTTGAATCAACGCTCAAATAAACCTAAATGGCAGCTAAGTTTACAAACACATAAATTGATTGGTATTGAGTAATAGAAAGAAATATTATTTTTTTATTGATCGATATATAATTTGATATATAATGATTCCTGTTTTAGATAGTAATCATAATCAAACCTGGCTAGCACACTTCCCCCACTCCTTTGTGCTAGCCATTTTTTTTGGAATTTTGTACTATATCTCATCTTTTTCCTATTTGTATTAATTATGAATAACATTGAACTTGAGCAACTTCTTAACCTAAAACTTAATTCTGAAAAAATCACTGACTATGCGCCAAATGGTTTGCAAGTGGAAGGCAAAGCAAATGTTCATAAAATCATTACAGGAGTTACAGCAAGTCAAGCATTGATTAATTATGCTATTGAGCAAGATGCTGATGCTATTATTGTTCATCATGGCTATTTTTGGAAAAGTGAAAATCCTTGTATTCGAGGAATGAAAGGTAAACGAATAAAAAGTTTGCTTGTGAATGATATAAATTTATATAGCTATCATTTACCATTAGATATTCATTCTGAATTAGGAAATAACGCTCAGCTAGCAGAATTACTTGGTATTGAACAGTTACACCCACTAGAAAAGTCGCCGATGAGCATTCCTGTTTGGGGGGAATTGCGCTCCCCTATAACGGGAGAAGAATTTGCAGAGAAAATAGAAAAAGTTTTGAATAGAAAGCCATTAATTTGTATTGAAAATGGTCCGTGCCTGATTCGAAAAGTAGGAATTTGTACAGGAGGAGGACAAGGTTATATTGATCTTGCTGCTGCGCAAGGCTGTGATGCATTTGTTACAGGTGAAGTATCTGAGCAAACTATTCATTCTGCACGTGAACAGGGCATTCATTTTTTTGCCGCTGGTCATCACGCAACAGAACGCTATGGTATAAAAATATTAGGAGAATGGCTTTCTAAAGCATATGGTTTTGATGTTGAGTTTAAGGATATAAATAATCCTGCTTAATATTATTCGAAAATGTTTTACCCTACTTTTGATATACCTACAAATCTTATTGTTTCAAAAGAGAAATAGGATTATAATAACTGTAAATTTGAACAGTTTAATTGTTATGGATATTTCTGAATTACTTGACGGACTTAACGATAAACAACGCGAAGCCGTAGCTGCTCCTCTTGGTAATCACTTAGTGCTAGCAGGTGCAGGCTCTGGCAAAACGCGTGTATTGACACACCGTATCGCTTGGTTAATTGCAGTAGAAAATATTTCTGAAGGCAGCATTATGGCAGTAACGTTTACCAATAAAGCAGCAGCAGAAATGCGTCATCGTATTCAAGCAACACTTGCCAAACACGCACAACATCAATTATTTGGTATGTGGATTGGCACCTTCCACAGCATTGCCCATCGTTTATTGCGAGCCCATCATTTAGATGTGGGATTGCCACAAGATTTCCAAATTCTGGATTCAGATGATCAACTTCGTTTAGTTAAACGGTTATTAAAATTACATAATTTTGATGAAAAAGCCTTTCCGCCTAAACAGGTTTGTTGGTACATCAATAACAAAAAAGATGAAGGCTTGCGACCAAATGACATTGAAGATTTTAATGATCGTCAAGAGCGTGAATGGATTAAAATTTATAAGATCTATCAAGACACTTGCGATCGCGCAGGATTGGTCGATTTTGCTGAATTATTAATTCGGGCCTATGAATTATTTGAGAAAAAACCATTAATTTTGCAACGTTATCAACAACGTTTTCAGCATATTTTGGTGGATGAATTTCAAGACACCAATAAAATCCAATATAAATGGATCAAAATTCTTGCGGGAGAAACTGGCAAAGTCATGATCGTGGGCGATGATGATCAATCTATTTATGGCTGGCGTGGCGCACAAATCGAAAATATTCAAAAATTCTTGAAAGATTTCAAAGCCGAAACAATCCGCCTTGAACAAAACTATCGTTCTACCGCCAATATCCTAAACAGCGCAAATGAATTAATTGCAAACAATAGTGATCGTCTTGGTAAAAATTTATGGACAGAGGGTGAAAAAGGCGATCCCGTGGGCATCTATGCTGCCTTTAATGAATTAGACGAAGCAAAATTCGTTGCTTCACAAATTCAGGATTGGGTAGAACATGGTGGAAAACTTGATGATTGTGCTGTACTTTATCGTAGTAATAGCCAATCACGCGTTATTGAAGAAGCCTTAATTCGTTGTCAAATTCCATATCGTATTTATGGCGGTATGCGTTTCTTCGAACGTCAAGAAATTAAAGATGCTTTAGCCTATCTTCGTTTAATTAATAATCGTCAAGATGATGCTGCTTTTGAGCGTGTAATTAATACGCCAACCCGTGGTATTGGTGACCGCACTTTAGATATATTGCGCAACTTAACACGCGAACGTCAAATTACCTTATGGCAAGCAGTACAAATCGCGACACAAGAAAATATGTTGGCAGGGCGAGCCTCAACAGCATTATTGCGTTTCCAAGAATTAATTAATTCACTACAACGTGATACCGCAGAAATGCCGCTTTTCGCACAAACTGATTTTGTGATTAAACATTCGGGTTTATATGAAATGTATAAACAAGAAAAAGGTGAAAAAGGCGAAGTGCGTATTGAAAACTTGGAAGAATTAGTCACGGCAACCCGTGAATTCATCAAACCTGATGATGCAGAAGAGATGACAGAACTCACCGCCTTTTTAACTCATGCCTCTTTAGAAGCTGGTGAAGAACAAGCTTCTCCACATCAATCTTGTGTAGAAATGATGACATTACACTCCGCTAAAGGCTTAGAATTTCCTCGAGTATTTATGGTTGGCGTAGAAGAAGGTTTATTCCCAAGTTTCCGCTCTTTTGAAGAACCTGGGCGTTTAGAAGAAGAACGTCGTTTAGCTTATGTCGGCATTACTCGCGCGAAGAAAAAACTAACCATCTCTTATGCGGAAAGCCGTCGGTTATATGCAAAAGAAGAACGCCATTTGCCATCACGCTTTATCGCCGAATTACCGAGAGAATGTATCCAAGAAATTCGTTTACGAGGAACAGTTACTCGCGCGATGAATCTAGCAAAAGTTGGTTCATTGTCCAATACCAGTGCGATCGAAAATGAATGGAAAATGGGTCAAAAAGTCAAACATGAAAAATTCGGTTTTGGCACAGTCATTAATGTTGAAGGCTCAGATAACAATACTCGCCTCCAAATTGCCTTCCAAGCGCAAGGCATTAAATGGCTCATTGCACATTTGGCAAAACTGGAAAAAGTGCGGTAGAATCCAAGAGAGTTTTACTTCTACCGATTAATTTCTTTGAAAAGTGCGGTGAATTTTAACTGCACTTTTTTTGTATTTGAGTGATTGAATGTTTAAATTTTTCTTCAAACGTATCTTAATGGTAATTCCAACTTTTATTGCCATTACTTTTATCACGTTTGCCCTTGTGCATTTTATTCCTGGCGATCCAGTTGAAATAATGATGGGGGAACGTGGCTTAACACCTGAAATACATCAACAAATGATGCATCAATTAGGATTAGATCTTCCTTTGCATGAACAATATTTTCATTATATTGCTAAAGTGCTACAAGGTGATTTTGGGGCGTCATTCCGCACTCAACAACCTGTTCTTACTGAATTTTTTACACTTTTCCCTGCTACAGCTGAATTGGCATTTTTTGCGTTATTTTGGTCGTTATTAGGCGGGGTGATTTTAGGGACGATTGCAGCAGTAAAAAAAGATAGTTGGATTTCTCACACAGTTACTGCTGCATCGCTCACAGGTTATTCTATGCCAATTTTCTGGTGGGGATTGATTTTAATTTTATATGTTTCACCACAACTCGGTTTACCGCAAGGCGGACGTTTAGATAATGAATTTTGGATCGATACACCAACAGGATTTATGCTCATTGACAGCTGGCTTTCTGGTATGCCCGGAGCCTTCGAAAATGCGGTTAAATCCTTAATTCTTCCTGCAATAGTCCTAGGCACAGTTCCTCTCGCTATTATTACTCGTATGACACGCTCTGCGATGTTGGAAGTATTAGGCGAAGATTACATTCGCACGGCAAAGGCAAAAGGCCTAAGTTATACTCGAATCGTCATTGTTCATGCATTGCGTAATGCGTTAATTCCTGTTGTCACTGTGGTAGGATTAATCGTTGGTCAATTGCTTTCCGGTGCCGTACTCACAGAAACCATTTTTTCATGGCCGGGAATTGGAAAATGGATTATTGATGCGATTCAAGCGCGCGATTATCCAGTATTACAGGGTTCTGTACTGATTATTGCGACGATTATTATTGTGGTGAATTTAACCGTCGATTTACTTTACGGCGTGGTCAATCCGCGTATCCGTCATTAATTGTGGGAGAGATTATGTCTGACACGCCTTCAACTTTCGCGCCGAAAACGCCCTTACAAGAATTTTGGTTTTACTTCAAACAAAACCGAGGCGCGCTAATCGGTTTAACCTTCATTGTGATTGTTGCCTTAATCAGCATTTTCGCACCTTATATTGCGCCTTTTGATCCAACAGAACAAAATCGTACCGCACTTTTACTGCCTCCCGCTTGGTATGAAGGTGGCAATCCTGCCTATTTACTCGGAACAGATGATATTGGGCGAGATATCCTTTCTCGCATCATTTACGGAACGCGAATTTCTGTCTTTGCGGGATTTGTTATCGTATTGCTATCCTGCGCCTTTGGTACTAGCCTTGGCTTGATTTCTGGCTATTATGGCGGTGTGCTAGATACAATTATTATTCGCCTAATTGATATTATGCTCGCGATTCCAAACTTACTCTTGACGATTGTAGTCGTCTCTATTTTAGAGCCATCACTCGCCAATGCCACTTTAGCGATCGCCGTTGTATCAATTCCTAGCTATGTGCGTTTAACTCGAGCAGCGGTGATGAATGAAAAAAATCGTGATTATGTCACCTCCTCTAAAGTCGCTGGCGCAGGTGTTCTTCGCCTCATGTTTATTGTGATTTTACCCAACTGTTTAGCACCCTTGATTGTGCAAATGACGATGGGGATTTCTAATGCAATCTTAGAACTCGCAACACTTGGTTTCTTAGGCATTGGAGCAAAACCACCGACACCTGAGCTTGGCACAATGCTTTCAGAAGCACGTGGTTTTATGCAAGCAGCAAACTGGTTGGTTACAATTCCTGGCTTAGTTATTTTATCTTTAGTGCTCGCCTTTAACTTAATGGGTGATGGCTTGCGTGATGCACTTGATCCGAAACTCAAACAATAGGAAAACAGAATGGCATTATTAGACGTAAAAGAACTTTCTGTTCACTTTGGCGATAAAAATACGCCATTTAAAGCAGTGGATCGCATCAGCTATCAAGTCGCACAAGGTGAAGTGCTTGGCATTGTGGGAGAATCGGGGTCAGGTAAATCTGTGAGTTCTCTCGCAATTATGGGGCTAATTGATCATCCAGGACGTGTATCTGCAGAATACTTGCAATTTGAAAACACAAATTTACTCACTTTAGAGAGTAAAGCTAAACGCCAGCTTATTGGTGCTGATGTTGCGATGATTTTCCAAGATCCAATGACAAGCTTGAATCCAGCTTATACTGTGGGTTTCCAAATTATGGAAGCGTTAAAAACTCATGAAGGCGGTACAAAAAAGGCAAGAAAAGACCGCACTTTAGAGCTTTTAAGATTGGTCGGTATTCCTGATCCTGAATCTCGGATTGATGTTTATCCCCATCAGCTTTCTGGCGGAATGAGTCAGCGTGTGATGATTGCGATGGCAATAGCTTGCAGACCTAAATTATTGATTGCTGACGAGCCAACTACTGCATTGGACGTAACCATTCAAGCACAAATTATGGAGCTCTTACTCGAATTGCAGAAAAAAGAATGCATGTCACTGATTTTGATTACCCATGATCTTGCGCTTGTTGCTAAAGCTGCAGATCGAATTATCGTGATGTATGCGGGACAAATCGTTGAAGAAGGCACCGCAAAAGATATTTTCCGCGAGCCAAAACATCCTTACACTCAGGCCTTGTTACGCTCATTACCTGAATTTGCAGAAGGAAAATCTCGCTTAGCGTCGTTACAAGGTGTGGTACCTGGAAAATACGATCGCCCAACAGGCTGCTTATTAAATCCTCGCTGTCCTTATGCCACTGAATATTGCCGCCAAGTCGAACCTCTATTGCATCAGATCGGTTCACGTAAAGTAAAATGCCATACTCCGCTGAACGAGCAAGGCAATCCTGTTGAATATCAAGGAGCTTAATAATGACGAATGAAGTAAAAGAAAATACGCCATTATTAAATGCGATTGGCTTAAAAAAATATTACCCTGTAAGAAAAGGCTTGTTTGCAAAACCACAGCAAGTAAAAGCGTTAGATGGTGTCTCTTTTCAGCTTAAACGAGGTAAAACTTTAGCTATCGTGGGGGAGTCAGGTTGTGGAAAATCAACGCTAGGGCGTTTGCTAACCATGATTGAACAACCAACCGAAGGCGAATTGTATTACAAAGGGCACAATTTTTTAGAAAATGATTCCGAAACAAAGGCGCTACGTCGTAAAAAAATTCAAATAGTTTTCCAAAATCCTTATGCGTCATTAAATCCACGTAAAAAAATTGGTTCAATTTTGGAAGAACCATTGATCATCAATACAAAACTTTCTGCCAAAGAACGTCGAGAAACAGTTTTATCAATGATGGAAAAAGTAGGGTTGCGTGCTGAATTTTATGATCGTTATCCTCACATGTTCTCTGGCGGACAACGTCAGCGTATCGCCATCGCTCGTGGTTTAATGTTAGATCCCGATGTTGTTGTTGCCGATGAACCTGTTTCTGCATTGGATGTTTCCGTGCGTGCGCAAGTACTCAATTTAATGATGGATTTACAAGATGAATTAGGCTTGTCTTACGTGTTCATTTCACACGATCTTTCTGTGGTAGAACATATCGCTGATGAAGTGATGGTAATGTATCTAGGTCGTTGTGTCGAAAAAGGAACAACAGAACAAATTTTCTCTAATCCTCAACATCCTTATACCAAAGCGTTACTTTCAGCAACGCCACGTTTGTCACCAAACTTGCGCCGTGAACGTATAAAGCTAACGGGCGAATTGCCAAGTCCGATTAATCCACCTAAAGGCTGTGCATTTAATCCTCGTTGTTGGAAAGCGACAGAAAAATGTCGTGAAAATCAACCGCACTTGGAACAATATACTGATGGCAAATTAATCGCTTGTTTCCATATTGATTAAATTCATTTTGTCAGATTTATAAATAGGCTCATTTTTTCTCTCTCCAATAGGTTGCAAATCGAGGTTTTCCACGACTCGTGAGACCTCGATATTTATAAGTAATCACAGATCCTATCGGAGGGGGATTTTCTCGTTCGCTTAAATTAAAACCCGAACCGATTTTAAATTCTCCCCGATGATTTTTACAGGTTAAAGCGCCCATCATATTTTCAAATTGTCCTTTGCCTTTATGGTGTGCAATGACCGTACATTCTTCATCTTGAGTCGTTTTTAATTTTAAAATCCGATTGCTACGTTTTCGTTCGTAAGGTGCATTAGGATCTCGAACAACGACGCCTTCCCCCTTCAAAGATTCTATTTGATTAAGAAACTCATATAAATGCGCTTTATCTCTCACTGGAATTTGTTCAATAATTTCAATATAAGTTGTTGGATGTTCAAGTAAATACGTTTTCAATTTAGCTAAACGCTCAAATAAATTGCCTTCTGCATCAGGGACATCAAAAACATATAATTTAAGTTTTTCCCAACCATCGCCTTTAAAGGATTTTGTGATTGATGAAATTTCCTCAAAATGATTCTGCTCACTAAATAGTTCACCATCAATCGCAAAAGGCGGAAAATCTTTAATGAAATAGGCTGGAGGAGATAAATGTTGCCCCTGCCTGGTTAATAATTGCTTTCCATCCCAATAACCTCGTACACCATCTAATTTTTCAGACATGACCCAACCTTCTATTGATTGATTATCGTAAGTATGAAGAAGCATTAAATCTGGGCTAGACAAAGTAAAAGAACTCACGAAGAAAAGTAATAAAGTGCAGTAAAATTTCATGATATTTTTGTAAATTTTAGTACTGTTCATTTTCCTCAGAATAAGTGTATCTGAAATAATCTAAAAGCACGCAAATTCACTATTACGATCTAAATCGCAAAAATCATCACTTCATCGGGAAAAGATGAATTTTTATTTACGCTAGCGAAGAATGTTTATCTGCTATACAATGCCATCGCGATTTTATTCCCAACAAGGAGCAATCAATGTATTTAGAGCAAATCAAAGCAGAACTTGTGGAAGCACAAGATGTGTTAAACAAATTTATTTCTGATGAAAATAACATTAAATTAATTCAAGAAGCCGCATTATTAATTTCAAATAGCTTCAAACAAGGAGGCAAAGTGCTTTCTTGTGGTAATGGCGGTTCGCACTGTGATGCGATGCATTTTGCAGAAGAATTAACGGGTCGTTATCGTGAAAATCGTCCTGGCTACCCCGCTATTGCGATTTCAGATGTAAGTCATTTAAGCTGTGTAAGTAATGATTTTGGTTATGAATATGTCTTTTCACGCTATGTTGAAGCGGTGGGTCAAAAAGGTGATGTGTTATTCGGTTTATCAACCTCTGGCAATTCAAAAAACATTTTAAACGCCATTGAAGCTGCAAAAGCAAAAGGCATGAAAGTTATTGCGATGACAGGTAAAGACGGCGGAAAAATGGCTGGATTAGCAGATGTTGAAATCCGTGTACCACATTTCCGTTATGCAGATCGTATTCAAGAAATCCATATCAAAGTCATTCATATTTTAATGATGTTAATTGAGTTTGAAATGGCTAAAGAAGCTTAAAGTGCGGTTGATTTCAATCGAATTTCTAAAATCCCAAATTTTTTTGGGATTTTTTATTCACACCACTTGCATAATTATTCATAAAAATGTAATATTTTTTCATCTTAAAAGACGAGAAAATTGAAATGACTATTCGTGTTAAAAATCTAAATTTCTTTTACGGTTCATCTCAAGCATTATTTGATATTAATCTTGAAGCTAATGAGGGTGATACCGTTGTATTGCTTGGCCCAAGTGGCGCAGGTAAAAGCACATTGATTCGCACATTAAATTTATTAGAAGTACCAAAATCTGGCGAATTAAGTATTGCAAATAATGATTTTAATTTATCCAATGCAATGGCAAATCCCAAAGCAATCCGACAATTACGCCAAGATGTAGGAATGGTATTTCAACAATATCACCTTTGGCCGCACTTAACTGTTATTGAAAACTTAATTGAAGCGCCAATGAAAGTGCGTGGCGTAAGTGAAAATGAAGCCAAAGCAGATGCAATGGAGTTGTTAAAACGTTTACGTTTAGAACAATTTGCAGATCGCTTTCCATTACACTTATCAGGCGGTCAGCAACAACGTGTTGCAATAGCCCGCGCACTGATGATGAAGCCACAAGTTCTACTATTTGATGAACCAACGGCTGCATTGGATCCTGAAATTACGGCACAAGTTGTAGATATTATTAAAGAATTACAAGAAACCGGCATTACTCAGGTGATTGTGACCCACGAAGTCAATGTTGCACAAAAAGTAGCAACGAAAGTAGTATATATGGAACAGGGAAAAATTGTCGAAATAGGCTCGGCAGATTGTTTTGAAAACCCGAAAACTGAACAATTTAAACAATATCTTTCTCACTAGAGAATAAGGATTTTATTATGAAAAAAACATTATTAACTGCAATTTTATTCGGCGCATCCGTAACAGCAAGCGCACAAGAGCTTACTTTTGCAATGGAACCTAGCTATCCACCATTTGAAACCACAAATGAAAAAGGCGAGATTATTGGTTTTGATGTCGATGTGGCGAATGCAATTTGTAAAGAAATCCAAGCAACCTGTAAATTCAAAGGCGAAGCTTTTGATGCATTAATTCCAAATTTAAAAGCAAAACGCTTTGATGCATCCATTTCCGCTATTGATATTACCGATGCAAGAGCAAAACAGGTTTTATTCTCTGATGCATATTACGATAGCACTGCAAGCTATGTAACCCTTAAAGGAAAAGCAACGTTAGAAAGTGCAAAAAATGTTGGCGTTCAAAATGGAACCACATTCCAACAATACACAGTAGCAGAAACCAAACAATATACAACTAAGGCTTATGCTAGCTTACAGAGCGCAATTTTAGACTTAAAGAGCGGTAGAATTGATATGATTTTTGGTGATACCGCAGTACTTGCAGATATGATTAGCAAAGAACCAGAAATGCAATTTGTAGGCGAAAAGGTAGCAAATAAAAAATATTTTGGTAATGGTTTAGGCATTGCAATGCATAAATCAAATAAAGAATTAGCGGAGCAATTAAACAAAGGTTTAGCTGCAATTAAAGCAAATGGTGAATACCAAAAAATCTATGATAAATGGATGACAAAATAATCTATGAGTTCTGATTTTCTTTCTTTAATGTTTACCGCAGCCCTAATGACTTTAGGGCTTGCGGTCTGTTCATTAATCCTAGGGTTATTTTTAAGCCTAATTTTTGCCGTACTTGAAGCAAATCGTTTTGTTGGAAAACCAACGGCAGTATTCATTGCCTTATTGCGTGGCTTACCTGAAATTCTCGTTGTATTACTCGTATATTTTGGTTCCACTGAATTAGTAGAAATGCTAACAGGAGAATACATTGAATTTGGGGCATTTGGCTGCGGTGTATTTGCGCTTTCTCTCATTTTTGCAGCTTATGCTTCACAAACATTACGCGGCGCAATTCAAGCTATTCCGAAAGGTCAATGGGAGTCTGGTGCGGCGTTAGGCTTAAGCAAAAGTTATACGTTCATCCACATTGTCATGCCACAAGTATGGCGTCATGCCTTACCAGGTTTAAGCAATCAATGGCTTGTATTACTAAAAGATACAGCATTGGTTTCATTGATTGGTGTGGACGATTTGATGCGCCAAGCGGATCTGATTAATACCAATACACATCAACCCTTTACTTGGTACGGTATTGCTGCGTTAATTTATTTAGCGGTAACATTAATTAGCCAAGTTGGTATTCGAAAATTAGAGCTACGTTTTACTCGTTTTGAAAGGGGCGTGAAATAATGTTTCAAGAATATTTAAGCGTGATCGCACAAGGGATTCCAACGAGTTTGTTGCTTACAGTCGTATCATTACAGATTGCCTTCTGTTTGGCATTATTTCTCACTTTTTTACTTTCAATGGAAAATAAATGGGTAAAAAGAGCGATTAATTTATACCTTACTTTATTCACTGGCACGCCACTGTTAGTTCAGTTCTTTTTAATTTATGCGGGGCCGGGCCAATTTCAGTGGATTATTGACAGCCCATTATGGTATCTCTTATCCAATGCCTGGTTCTGTGCAGCATTAGCTTTAGCGCTAAACAGTGCAGCCTACTCCACACAATTATTTCATGGTGCAGTGAAAGCCATTCCAAAAGGACAATGGGAAAGTTGTGCAGCATTAGGATTAAACCGCATACAAACTTTAAAAATTTTAATTCCTTATGCCTTAAAACGTGCTTTGCCGTCTTACAGTAACGAAATTATTTTGGTATTTAAAGGCACGGCATTAGCCTCCACTATTACAATTATGGACATTATGGGCTATGCTCGCCAACTTTATGGTACAGAATATGATGCACTGACAATTTACGGCATTGCGGGAGGCATCTATTTAATTATTACGGGTATTGCGACTTTATTGCTACGTAAATTAGAGAAAAAAGTATTGGCATTTGAACGTTTTGAAGTAAGCAAAGCATAAAGTGCGGTAGAATCTTTAGTCATTTTTAAATCCCAACCTAGGTTGGGATTTTTTAATTAAATTTATTTATAAGTCTTAAATTCATTGAAATTGAGAGCAAGCTTAAGTCTCAAAATAGTTACTCTGATATTAATTAGTAATACAGGGAGCCAGAATTCTTTATATTAATAGAGAAGAGGATTTTGAAAGTATTGTTGATTATTGTGGACAGTAAAAAAGAGGGGTGAGTAGAGCAAGAGAGAATGTTTGAACAATAATATAAATAATTTTAAATAGAAGCCGCTAAACATAATCAATTCATAATCTTTTTTTAGAAAGGATTTAATGATAAGACTCTTAGTTATAGAAGATAAATAGACACTAATAATCTGACGCATGGAAGAAGTATTGATTTAGATTTTAGAGATGTAATATGAGTAATTATTTGGTGGGTCGTGAAGGATTCGAACCTTCGACCAACGGATTAAAAGTCCGCTGCTCTACCGACTGAGCTAACGACCCATAAAAATAAAGAGTGTCCATCATATCTAGTTTATTTTTATATGCAAGAATAAATTTATCTTTTTTCTATGAGTGAGTAAATTATAATCAGAAAATAAAACAGGACCTATCATTTGATAGACCCTGTTCCTGATTAGTATTAAGAATACTAAAAATTAGTATGCTAACACTGCACGACGGTTTTTAGAGTATGCAGCTTCATCGTGACCTTGAACTGCTGGTTTTTCTTCACCGTAAGATACAGTGCTTAATTTACCTGCTTCTACGCCTTTACCTGCTAAGTAACCCTTAACAGCATCAGCACGACGTTGACCTAACGCAATATTGTACTCAGGAGTACCACGTTCGTCGGTGTTACCTTCAACTAATACTTTAGCTGATGGCGTTGCTGTTAAGTATGCTGCGTGTGCGTCTAAGATTTGAACGTATTCACCTTCGATGTTGTATTTGTCAAAACCGAAATACACGGTGTTGTAACGTTGTTGAAGATCAGCAACAGAGTATCCACCGAAAGTTTGACCAGCACCGTTGCCTGCAGCATCGTTGTTAGATGAGCTACAAGCTGCTAATGCAGCTACAGAACCTGCAACTAATAATGATTTAACAAATTTGTTCATTAGATTTCTCCTCAATGAGTTTTTTTATTTAGTTAAGTATGGCGACCAAGCTGGAAATTTTACTTGGCCATTACTTCCTGGAAGGCTCGCCTTAAAGCGACCATCTGCAGAAACCAATTGTAACACCTTTCCTAGGCCTTGTGTAGAGCTATAAATAATCATAATTCCATTTGGTGAAAGACTTGGACTTTCGCCTAAGAAAGACGTACTAAGTACTTCTGATGCACCAGATGTGAGATCTTGTTTAACTACATTATTATTTCCATTAATCATCACAAGGGTTTTACCATCAGCGCTAATTTGTGCACTACCACGACCACCAACAGGCGTTGCACTACCACCATTCGCACTCATGCGATAAACTTGTGGTGAACCACCTCTATCAGAGGTAAAAAGAATTGAACTACCATCTGGTGACCAAGATGGTTCAGTATTATTACCTGCCCCACGAGTTAATTGAGTTGGTGTACCACCATGAGAATTCATCACATAAATATTTAATAGTCCATCTTGCGAAGAGGCAAACGCTAAACGTGAACCGTCCGGTGAAAATGCTGGTGCACCATTATGACCAGGGAAAGATGCTACCACTTTACGAGCACCAGAATTTAAATCTTGTACAACAAGTTGTGATTTTTTATTTTCAAAAGACACATAAGCTAAACGTTGACCATCTGGAGACCAAGCTGGTGACATAATTGGTTGAGAGCTACGATTTACGATAAATTGATTATAGCCATCGTAGTCTGCAACACGAACTTCATAGGGCTGTGAACCACCATTTTTTTGCACAACATAAGCGATACGAGTTCTAAATGCACCACGGATCGCAGTTAATTTTTCAAAAACTTCATCACTAACAGTATGAGCACCATAGCGTAACCATTTATTTGTCACTGTATAGCTATTTTGCATTAATACCGCTCCAGGCGTACCTGATGCACCAACGGTGTCAATTAATTGATAAGTAATACTATAACCATTACCAGATGGAACAACTTGTCCGACCACAATTGCGTCAATTCCAATATTAGACCAAGCTTCAGGATTTACCTCTGCTGCTGAAGTTGGACGTTGAGGCATCTGAGATACTGCAATAGGATTAAATTTACCGCTGTTACGTAAATCATCAGCAACAATTTTGCTAATATCTTCTGGTGCAGATCCAGCAAACGGCACAACAGCTATAGGACGTGCACCATCAACCCCTTCATCAATTACAATGCGAACTTCATCATCAGCGAATGCATTGTTTGCAACAGCAAGTACAATCGCTAATACGCTCACTAAACGTTTTAATAATTTCATTTTATTACCTTTAAAATTTAACAATAAATTTTTCTAAAGAATTATCGAATATCAAAATCAATAATTGGCGATTTATATTTCTCATAGATAGCATCCGATGGGGCTGCTGGAACTTTTTTCGTTCTAGCCACCGCACTTAATGCAGCTGTACAAATATCATCAGGACCTGAAATTTTTTGATATCCCAAGATTGTTCCATCTCGACTCAATTGAATTTTAATACGACAAACTTTTCCTGCAAAACTTGGATCTTTTAAGAAACGACGTTGAATCTCTTTCTTAATTACTCCAGCGTATTGATCTCCTACTTTGCCACCATCGCCAGAACCAAGAGCAGCACCGCTACCTTGAGTTCCACCTTTATTCGCATTTCCGCCTTTAGATGCACTACCGCCACCAATATCTCCGCCATTTAAGAAATCATCTAAACTGGCTTGGTCCGCTTTTCGTTTTGCTGCATCTGCTTTAGCTTTTGCATCGGCAGCAGCCTTAGCTTTCGCCTCTGCATCAGCTTTTGCTTTAGCATCAGCTGCGGCTTTAGCTTTTGCATCGGCTTCAGCTTTTGCCTTAGCATCAGCAGCGGCTTTAGCTTTGGCATCTGCTTCTGCTTTCGCTTTAGCATCAGCTTTTGCTTTAGCAGCGGCTTCAGCTTTTGCCTTGGCTTCTGCCTCTTGCTTTGCTTTTTGTGCTGCAAGTTCTGCTGCTTTAGCTTTCGCCTCTTCTTCAGCTTGTTTTGCTGCTGCAGCTAAACGTTTAGCCTCTGCATCTGCTTTTAATTTTGCAGCTTCAGCAGCTTGTTTAGCCTTAGCCTCTTCAGCTTGCTTCTGTTTTTCCAACGCTTCTTGACGAGCTTGCTCTTGTTGTTTTTTTATTTCTTGCTGACGTTGCTGTTCTTGCTGACGTTTTAACTCTTCTTGTCGTTGAACTTCCTGTTGACGCTTAATCTCTTCTTGATTAGGTTGTGGCGGTTTTTCTTCAACAACGGGTTCTGGACGTTTCTGTTTATCCGCTTGCCCTTTTTTCTGTTGTTGGATTCTACCCCATTCTTGCGCTGCAGAGCCAGTATCGACCATTACTGCCCCCATAGCATCACCATCACCTTCGCCACCACCCATAATTTCAACTGTATGGTAGAAAGAGCTGACAATCAACAATCCAAACAAAACAAGGTGCATCACTATAGAAATAACAAATGCATTTGCGCCTTTTTTTTGTCGATTATTTTGCACGGTTACCTACTTAGTTAAATTGGGTTTGTCATTAAACCAACAGATTTAATTCCAGCAAGGTGGAGCAGATTAAGTGCTTTAATCACTTCTTCATAGGGAACTTCCTTAGCTCCACCCACTAAAAATAGTGTGTTATTATCTTTATCAAATTCTTGTCGAGATAACTGTGTCACCATTTCTTCCGTTAACCCTTCTTGACGTTCTCCGCCAATAGAAATCGCATATTGTCCAATCCCTGAAACTTCAAGAATTACCGGCACTTTATCTTCATTAGATACATTTTGACTTTGCACTGAATCCGGCAATTCCACTTGTACGCTTTGGCTAATAATTGGTGCGGTTGCCATAAAGATCAACACAAGCACTAATAATACATCCAAAAACGGTACAATATTAATTTCAGATTTAATATCTTTACGCTGACGACGAGCCATAATTCAAATCTCTCTTATTTTTCACCGCACTTAACGAAAGAGTGCGGTGTATTTTTTCTATATTTTAGTGTGGTGCTTTGCCGAAAGCTTGGCGATGTAAAATCGTCGTAAATTCATCAATAAAGTTACCATAATTCTGTTCGATAGCATTCACGCGTAAACTTAAACGGTTATAAGCCATTACAGCCGGAATCGCAGCAAACAAACCGATTGCAGTAGCAATCAAAGCCTCAGCGATACCAGGAGCAACCATTTGTAAAGTTGCTTGTTTAGCGCCACTTAATGCCATAAAAGCGTGCATGATACCCCAAACAGTTCCGAATAAACCAATATAAGGGCTAACAGAAGCTACTGTAGCCAAAAATGGTACGCGACTTTCAAGGCTTTCAACTTCACGATTCATTGTAAGATTCATTGCTCGCGTAGTTCCTTTAATAATCGCCTCAGGCGCATCAGGATTCACTTGTTTCAAGCGAGAAAACTCTTTGAAACCAACAAAGAAAATCTGTTCACTACCCGTTAAAATATCACGACGATTTGATAATCCTTCATATAGCTTATTCAAATCCTCACCAGACCAAAAACGGTCTTCAAAAGTATTCGCTTCTTTTAAAGCTGCCGTTAAAATTCGGCTACGTTGAATAATAATTGCCCAAGAAATAATTGAGAATGAAATCAAAATCACAATTACAAGTTGAACAACAATACTTGCTTTTAGAAAAAGATCTAAAAAATTCAATTCTGCAGTCATTGCATACTCCGAAAAGTTTATTTTAGGTTGTTAAACGCAGCTTTTACTTCTTTAGGAAGCGCCACAGGTTTCATATTGCCAAGATGAACACTGGCTACCTTGACTGTAGCCTTTGATAACATCACCGTATCACGCATAAGTCGTTGCTCAAAAAGGATTGTTGCACCTTTTATCTCTATGACATCTGTTTCTACCGTGAGTAAATCATCCAGTTTTGCCGCAACGCAATAATCAATAGCGAGCGATTTGACAACAAACGCGAGTTGTTGTTCTTGTAATAAAGTTTGCTGCGTAAAATTTAACGCTCGCAAATATTCTGTTCTAGCCCTCTCAAAAAAATGCAAATAACGAGCATGATACACAACGCCACCAGCATCAGTATCTTCATAATACACTCGAACGGGAAGATAGAAGGTTTTTTCTGACATTATTAAGCTTTGCCCACCGCAATAGGTCGGATATTTTAGAACCTGTTTTTTAGATAAGCAATATGCCGAAGAAAAAAATCATCCTCGTAAATAAAAATGCTCTACAGCACTAATCAATATAATGATATAAGCAATATAAGGTAAGAAAATTAATTTCCAAATTACGCTTTTAATTTCAAATCCGATTCCATGAATCCAAGCCGTAATCAATCCCCAAAAGATCATCAAAATCCACCAAGGAGAATCATTTCGTAACAATGTTGAAAAATTATCAACATTAAAGAAAAATACGGCTGTTAATCCTAGCGCTAAAATAAATGAAAGGGTTCGAAACGAACCCTTATTAATTAATTGATAGAGTGAATGAATCATATTACTCGTCAAATTTTCCTGCTGTTTCTTTGCCAATAGTTAATTTTGCACTAGCAAATATAGCTAATAACACACCCACTACCCAAATTATATATAACATATTAATCTCCTTAGTATAATGAGTGTTTATTTTCGTCAATGAAGTTTGCGTCTAAACGACCGAACATTTTTGTATAGGACCAAATTGTGTAACACAACGATATGGTGACAAAAATAAGTGCTAAGAAGAACATCAATGTTAATGTTAATTCACTCGATGTCGCATCCCACATTAACAAACTTTGTTCAGGATTTGAGCTTGAAGGCATCACAAATGGGAACATAGATACTGCAGCAGTAATAATCACGCCAGCCATTGTTAATGCAGAGAAAAAGAATGCGAAACCACAACGATTAGCTTTAGAAAATGCCGCATTTAATAATGCAGCAACTACTGCTAATACTGGGAAAATCCAAAGAATTGGCATTTCATTGAAATTTCTAAACCACGCACCAGTTTCAACAGCAACTTCTTTATTCATTGGAGATGATGGCGCATAATGATCCACAACACTCGTTACTACATAACCCTCTTTAAAGTATAACCATGCTCCAGCTAATACAAATGCAATTAAAGTTACAATAGCACCGATTTGGCTCACTGAGCGAGCACGATCACGCAATTCTTCGGTTGTTTTCATTTGTAACCAGTTCGCACCGTGAGTCACGAGCATTGATAAGCTAATAACACCACACAATAATGCAAATGGATTTAATAATTCGAAGAATGAACCGGTATAAGTTACTTGAGTCAATTCGTTGAAATGGAATGGAACGCCTTGTAATAAATTACCAAAAGCCACCCCAAATACTAATGATGGAACAAAACCACCTGAAAATAGTCCCCAATCCCAAACAGAACGCCAAGTCGGGTTATCAATTTTTGCACGATATTCAAAACCCAATGGACGTAAGAATAATGCTGCTAAAACCAATACTAAAGCGATGTAGAAACCTGAGAATGAAACTGCATATACAATTGGCCATGCCGCAAATACTGCGCCGCCTGCAGTTAACAACCAAACTTGGTTACCATCCCAATGTGGGGCAATAGAGTTGATCATAATACGGCGTTCCACTTCTTTTTTACCTGTTACTGGTAAAAGTGCGGTCACTCCCATATCAAATCCGTCGGTAACAGAAAAACCGATCAACAATACAATAACTAACACCCACCAGATAAAACGTAGAAATTCATAATCAATCATTGTTTATCTCCTGTTTATTTAGATGATTGCTCAAAGTAGTATTTACCGGTTTTTAATGCACTAGGACCTAAGCGTGCATATTTAAACATTAAATACATTTCAACAATGATGAATGCAAGATAAAGCGCACAAATTAAACCAATAGAGAACCATAAATCCCCAGTTGTTAATTTTGATGCAGAGACGCCCACAGGTAATACTTCATAAATCGCCCACGGTTGACGACCAGACTCAGCTAAGAACCAACCAAATTCAATTGCTAAGATTGGCAATGGGATACCCCAAAGTAATGCTTTAAGCAATAAGCGAGAAGAAGTGACTTTGTTACGTAAATTTTGAACAAATGCGCCGAAGGTCAGTAAAATAATTAAACCACCTGCAGCTAACATTCCACGGAATGCCCAGAAGTTAGGACCTACGTTTGGAATAGTATCGCGAGCAGCTTGTTTAATTTGTTCATCTGTTGCATCTACAACTTTATCTGTGTAACGTTTTAATAATAAACCAAAACCTAAATCACCTTTTACTTCATCAAATTTTGCTTTAGTTTCTGGATTTACGTGGCCTGCTGATTTTTTCTCTGCTTTTAATTGCGTGAATAAATCGTAAGCTACCATACCGTTACGAACACGACCTTCATTTTTCGCTTGAATATCTTTTAAACCAACAATTTCAGTATCTAAAGAACGCGTTGCAATTAAACCACCCAAATATGGGATCTCAATCGCAAAATCATTTTTCATTTCTGCAGTATTTGGAATTGCAACTGGATGAAATGGCGCTGGCGCAGGATGAGTTTCAAACTCGGCTTCCATTGCAGCCAATTTCACAGGTTGTGCTTTACCAATGTCGTAACCTGATTCATCCCCCATAATTAACACAGCTGATGCCGCAATAAAACCAAAGGTTGCCGCAACAGAGAATGAACGTTTGGCAAAACCAATATCACGACCTTTTAATAAATAGAATGCACTAATACCTAATACAAACATAGCACCAGTCGAATAACCTGCTGTTAACGTGTGCAAGAATTTACTTTGGGCAACTGGATTTAGCCAAAGGTCTAAGAAGCTCGTCATTTCCATACGTACTGTCTCAAAATTAAATTCTGAACCAGCTGGAGACTGCATCCAACCATTAGCAACTAAAATCCACATTGCAGATAAGTTCGAACCGAAAGCTACGCAATATGTAGCAAGTAAGTGTTTACCTTTAGTTAAACGATCCCAACCAAAGAAGAATAACCCCACAAAAGTTGATTCTAAGAAAAAGGCTAGTAACGCTTCAATCGCTAATGGCGCACCAAAAATATCACCTACATAATGAGAATAATAAGACCAGTTAGTACCGAATTGGAATTCCATAATGATACCTGTGGTCACCCCAAGGGCAAAGTTAATACCAAATAACTTCCCCCAGAATCTTGTCATATCTTTATAAACTTCTTTGCCTGTCGCCACATAGATGGTTTCCATAATCACAAGGACGAATGACAAACCTAATGTCAGCGGCACGAAAATGAAGTGATACAACGCAGTTAAAGCAAACTGCAAGCGAGAAAGGTCAACAACGTCCAACATTCTCAACTCCTCTGTATAAACAACATTAGTTCCAACAATGATTAAAAAGGCAGAGCCTTAAATAACCCCTAATCACTCAACTTAATTAGTTAAGCCTAAATTGGTTTATCTACATAATCACTACACAACGATGAAAAATAGAAAATCACTACAAAGATAACCCAAATTGGTGGCTATTTTACTACTAAACGTAAGGATAAAAAATACTAAAAAACGTTATCTGGTTCATATTTTTGATGTAAGTTATGAAATACCTATTATTTGTTAAAGTTTATAAAATTGATCTATATCAAATTTGTGACTTTTTCAAAAAAATATAGCTCTAGTTTAGATTCTATTATTAATTAGCATAGTAAAATCCGTTTAAGTCTGGACATATTGATTGTATTTTGTTATTTTCTTACTATCTTCAGTTTTGAAATTTTCTAGGATAAAGAGAAGAAAGGATCTAAAAATGAAAAAAACATTCCTTATTTTGACTGCATTTTTCTCTGTCATATCACCTACTGTTTTAGCTGTGCCTAACTCGGTTCCACAGCAATGTGAACAGTTGTTTAAAGAAACAGAAAGTTTAATAAATCAGGCCGAGAGACAGCCTGGTACACATATTCAGGTAAATAAAATTAAAAGTAAACTTAACCAGAGTAAACAACAAATTCTACAAATGGAACTTGCTACTCAATTGAAAAGCTGTGAGCTTGGTTTAGCAAAATTAAGTAATTTGAAAAGTTATAGTGAATAGTAAAAAGCCTTATTGAATACAATAAGGCTTTTTATATTGGAGTTTATTCCACTTGGTTAAAACTCGAGTAATTAGAATTTAAGGATTACATGATGAATAGAGCAATACCTTTGTTAGGGATTACCGGTTATAGCGGTAGTGGTAAAACAACATTATTAGAAAAACTTATCCCAGAACTTATCGCTCGTCACATTCGCGTTTCGGTGATTAAACATAGCCATCATAATATGCAAGTTGATAAAGAAGGAAAAGATAGTTGGCGCATGAAAGAGGCGGGTTCTTCTCAAGTCATTTTAGCGAATGATGAACGCTGGGCGATCATGACGGAAACACCAAAACCTGTTTCATTGGATTATTTAGCAAAACAATTTGACCGAACTTTAACGGATTTAGTGTTGGTGGAGGGCTTTAAACAAGAGCCTATTCCAAAGATTTTGCTTCACCGTCAAGAAATGACAAAACCTTTGCCTGAAATTGACGAATATGTCGTGGCGGTTGCGACTAATTATCCCCTTGAAATTGACCGCACTTTGTTGGATATTAACCGCATTCCGCAAATTGCCGATTTTATTGAAAATTGGTTGCACCATTTTCACGGAGCACGATGACTGAATCCAATGCCTATCGCGGTTTAGCTTGGGTCGCTGCAATGGCGCTTTTTATGCAAAGCCTAGATGCCACCATTCTTAATACCGCCTTACCGGCGATATCCTCCGATTTACATAAACCCGCCTTTGAAATGCAAATGGCGATTATTGCTTATTCTTTAGCCGTTGCGTTATTTATTCCTCTTACCGCTTGGGCGGCAACAAAATTTGGGACATTGACCGTTTTTCGCGCAGCTGTGTTGACTTTTATTTTAGGTTCTATCGCTTGTGCTGTAGCTCCTAATTTAGAAAGTTTAATCTTAGCCAGAGTGATTCAGGGGATAGGTGGTGCCTTTATGATGCCAGTGGCGCGTTTAGCTATTATTCAAGCTGTTCCCAAACAACAATTAGTTAATGCTTGGAATTTAATGGCAACTGCAGGTTTGATCGGACCAATTCTAGGGCCTATTTTAGGTGGATGGTTAGTCATTCACGCTAGTTGGCACTGGATTTTTTTAATTAATATTCCAATTGGTGCACTAGGAATTTTGGCATCAGGCAGCGTGATGAACAATATCAAAGGCGAGTCAGAGAAACTGGATTGGACTGGTTTTTTACTCTTTGCATTAGGGTTAGTTGGCATCACACTTGGTTTGGATTTACTAGGCGAAAGTCAGCATAGTGCAATTACAACCTATAGCGTGTTAGTTGTTGGTGTTCTGTTACTTGTGGCGTATTGTAGCTATGCTAAAAACAATGAAGATGCCATTTTACCTTTATCCCTTTTCCGAACTCGTACATTTAGATTAGGCATTATTGCCAATATTTTTATCCGATTATCTGCATCTGGTGTTCCCTTTTTATTGCCTTTGATGTTCCAATTATCTTTCGGTTACAGTGCTGAAATGTCAGGCTGGCTATTAGCACCGATTGCGCTAATTTCTGTGATTTTAAAAATATTAATCGGACGAATTTTAAATCGTTGGGGCTATAAAACAACGCTAATTTCATCCGCACTTTTGATGGCTGGCTCTGTGATTTCAATGGCTTGGTTAGATAAACAAAGTTCTCTGACTTGGATTATTTGTAATCTTATGTGGTACGGTGCCTGTATGTCGATGATTTTTACTTCAATCAATACTCTGACTGTGGGGGATCTTTCAAAACAACAGGCTGGCACAGGTTCTACAGTATTAAGTATTGTGCAGCAAGTTGGGATTGGATTTGGTATTGCTATTTCATCGATAATTTTAAATCTCTATAGACATTTCTTTAGCGAAAGTGATGGTTTACAACGGGCTTTTAGCTATACGTTTTTAACCTCATCGCTTTTTGCAATCGCCTTAGTTTGGTCGCTTATGAAATTACATAAAAATGATGGCGATCATTTACGGAAGAATCCTTAGATTAATTTGTTATAATCCATGGAATTTTTTTATTTAAAAAAAGCGACATTTGCTTATATCTTATTAAACATTTATTTTAGATAGGATTTATCTAGCATCTTGGTTATATGACAAGGCTCGAATAAATCTCTGCCAACAAAGTGAGGAACTATCATGAAGCTAAAAGCTACACTAACTCTTGCGGCTGTAACGCTTGTATTAGCCGCCTGTGATCAATCAGGTTCAGCAAATAAACCGACCGCACAAGCTGAAACTAAATCAGCATCTAACAACACTTTCGTTTACTGTACAGCAAAAGCACCTTTAGGATTTAGCCCTGCACTTGTGATGGAGGGAACATCTTATAATGCAAGCTCACAACAAGTGTATAACCGCTTAGTTGAATTTAAAAAAGGCTCAACAGATATTGAACCAGCCTTAGCTGAAAGCTGGGAAATTAGCGATGATGGTTTAACTTATATATTCCATTTAAGAAAAGGTGTTAAATTCCATACAACAAAAGAATTTACCCCAACACGTGATTTTAATGCGGATGATGTTCTATTCTCATTCCAACGTCAGTTAGATCCAAATCATCCATATCACAATGTATCTAAAGGGACCTATCCATATTTCAAAGCAATGAAATTCCCTGAATTGTTAAAATCAGTGGAGAAAGTAGATGACAACACAATTCGTATTACCTTGAACAAAAAAGATGCGACTTTCTTGGCAAGTTTAGGTATGGATTTTATTTCTATTTATTCCGCAGAATATGCGGATGCAATGTTGAAAGCAGGTAAGCCTGAAACAATTGATAATCGCCCAGTGGGAACGGGGCCATTTGTTTTTGTTGATTACAAAACGGATCAAGCTGCTCAATATGTAGCAAACGAAAACTATTGGAAGGGTAGAACACCATTGGATCGTTTAGTTATCAATATTGTGCCAGATGCGACAACACGTTATGCAAAATTACAGGCGGGCTCTTGTGATTTAATTTTATTCCCGAATGTAGCGGATTTAGCCAAAATGAAAACAGATCCAAAAGTACAACTTTTGGAACAAAAAGGTTTGAACGTGGCGTATATCGCATTCAATACCGAAAAAGCACCGTTTGATAATGTCAAGGTTCGTCAAGCACTGAACTACGCAGTAGATAAAAAAGCGATTATTGAAGCGGTTTACCAAGGCGCAGGTACACCAGCTAAAAATCCACTTCCTCCAACAATTTGGAGTTACAACGATGAAGTTCAAGATTATCCGTACGATCCAGAAAAAGCAAAACAACTTTTAGCAGAAGCAGGTTACCCAAATGGTTTTACAACAGATTTTTGGATTCAACCTGTTGTGCGATCTTCTAACCCAAATCCCAAACGTATGGCTGAACTTATCATGGCTGACTGGGCAAAAGTTGGTGTAAAAACCAACCCAGTTACCTATGAATGGGCTGATTACCAAAAACGTGCGAAAGCAGGGGAATTAACTGCTGGTATCTTTGGTTGGTCTGGTGATAATGGTGACCCTGATAACTTCTTATCTCCATTATTGGCAAGTTCAAATGCGGGTAATTCCAATATGGCTCGTTTTAAAAATCCAGAATTTGATGCATTACTAGATAAAGCAATCGGATTAACAAATAAGGAAGAACGCACCGCACTTTATAAACAAGCGCAAGTTATCGTTCATAATCAAGCACCTTGGATTCCAGTGGCGCATTCTGTTGGTTTTGCACCACTTAGTCCACGCGTAAAGGGCTATGTACAAAGCCCATTTGGCTATGATTCATTCTACGGTGTGAGTGTTGATAATAAGTAAGTAATATTTTAAAGCCTTAGTTTTATACTAAGGCTTTTATTTTGACGGAGAGAAAATGGATTTACATCATATTCGTGAAGAATATAGAAAACGTGTGTTATCACAACAAAATTGTCAAGATAATCCGATTTCGCAATTTGAATTGTGGATGAATGAGGCTATTAATAGCCAGGTTTGCGAACCGACAGCAATGAATATCTCGACAGTAGATAAAGAGGGGAGACCTAGTAGTCGAGTCGTCTTGTTGAAAGAAGTTAATTCAGAGGGTTTTGTCTTTTTTACGAATTATCATAGTCATAAAGGACAAGATATAGCCAATAATCCCAATGTGGCAATTGCTTTTTTCTGGCCAGAGTTAGAGCGTCAAGTTCGAATTGAAGGGAAAGCGGAAAAAATTCCTACAGAACAATCAGATGAGTATTTTGCTAGTCGTCCTTATACCAGTCAGATAGGGGCTTGGGCAAGTGAGCAAAGTACGGTTATTTCGGGCTATAAATTTTTATTAAGCAAAGCAGCATTAATTGCCGCTAGATATCCATTTCATGTACCTCGGCCGATGCATTGGGGAGGCTATTTAATTCGTCCAGAAATAGTTGAGTTTTGGCAAGGTCGTCCAAGTCGTTTACATGATCGGATTTATTATAGGAAAGGAAATGGCAATTGGATCCGTGAAAGATTATCACCTTAAATTTTGAATTTGGTTGCTTTAGGAGAAATTAGGTTAAGTATAAAAATGCTTAACCTAATTAATATAAATAATTTTTGAGTAATTGTTTAACCAGAGATCATCCAAAGTCCACCTAACATATCAAGCATTAGGTTATTTAAGAACAATAAGATAAATACGACGACCATAGGGGAAAAATCAATCATGCCTAATGTTGGCAAGAATCGACGGATAGGTCTTAAAAGTGGTTCTGATAGTTGATAAAACGCATAAATCACAGGGCTATTGCCACGATTAAACCAACTTAGAACAGCGCCAATAAAAAGCACATAAAAAATTGCTAAACCAATGCTTTTTAATACAGTTAATACACCCAATATTAAGAGAAAATTAACTGATAAACCAAAATAAAAAATACCTTTCAACATACCGATAATAAATATTAGCAGTAAAGCAGAAGTATCGATATTTTTCACTGTAGGCGCAATTTTACGCAGAGGTTTTAATACTGGATCAGTCATTTTTACTGTAAATGTTGAAACAGGATTGTAATAATCCACTCGAGCAAACTGTAACCAAGCTCGTAAGATTAAGACTAGTGCATAAAGATTAATAATTGATCCGATAAATAATGCGGTTTGGGATAATTCCATCATAACCATCCTTTTCTTCTAAAATAAATATATGGTGTCAATGCGGCTGCGATCATTAATCCAATTGCCATTGGATAGCCATATTTAAAATGTAATTCAGGCATAAAATCAAAATTCATACCATAGGTAGACGCGACCAATGTTGCAGGAAGGAACATCACAGAAACAACTGAGAAGAATTTCATAATTTTGTTCTGTTCAATATTGATGTAGCCCATTGCAGCTTGCATTAAAAAGTTTACTTTTTGGAACAAGGATTCATTATGCGGTTGCAAAGATTCGATATCTCGTAAGATTTCTCGAGCTTGTTCTAACTGGTTTGTTGGTAAGCGAGTTTTGCGAACCAAGAAACCTAATGCTCGTTGGGTATCCATCAAGCACAAACGAACTTTTGAGCTCGTATCTTCCTGTTCCGTAAGCGTATTTAATGCTTCATCAAAGGCTTCATCTTGTTTCCCGTTTAAAATAACGCGACTCAACTCTTCTAAATCTGCATAAACGTTTTCAATCACGTCCGCTAATTGCTCAATTTTCGTTTCAAATAAATCCAGTAAAACTTCATAGGAATTACATTCTAACAAACGCTGGCTACGTGAACGCATACGATATAAACGGAATGCGGGTAGTTCGCGATCGCGCAACGTAAATAAACGACCATCACGAATAGTAAAAGCGACGCTCGCTAAATCAGCATAATTGTCTTCATCTTCGCAATAAAAAAATGAGTGAAGGTGTAAACCATCTTCATCTTCAAAGAAACGGGCGGAAGCTTCGATATCTTCCAATTCTAGAAAAGATGCTAAGCTTTGGCCTAAGCCTTCTTGTAGCATTTCACGTTCTTCGCCTGTCGGCTCAAGTAAATCAAGCCAAATGGCAGTATTGAGATCGGTTTGGTCTTCGTCAATGCGAACCAAGCGGGAATCATTGATAGCAAACGCGTTGATCATTTCATACTCCTTATAGGATTATGAACAGCTAACAGTGAACAAATTAAAGAAGAAACGAAAGTGCGGTGAAAAATCGCAAAGTTTTCGTTAAGAGATGCCGAAACAACGGTAAATTTACCGGCGAACGCGCGCCGATAATAAAAAAGGCGGGCGTCTAGAGCGATATTCGGTATCGACTATGACTGTCCAAAGTGTGTGTCCTTCTCGTTAAAAAATCGGGCGAATGTTACGCTTGAAAGCGGTGTTCGTCAAGTTTTAATCTTAATAAAAAAGGGCAAAATTGCCCTTATAATTAGTTTGTATATTGATTAATCGCAGCGGATACTTCTTGATCTTGATAAATGTTATTCACAATATCGTTAAATGTTTGAGACAGAACTTTTTGAATTTCGTCATTATCCGCGTTTAATGCGCCTTCTTGTGAACGAGTAGCATTAAATGCTTTGTTATATGAGCCTTTCGCGCCTTGAACATAAACAGTTGCTTGAATTTTGGTATTAAGTTTATAACGAAGATTACCTTGTTCTACTTGCGTAGCAAATTCACGCACATCCACAGTTACCCACGCATTTGATCCATTGGATTGCCCAATTCTGAAACCTTTACTAATAAGATTTTGTTGCATCACTTGTTGGAATAATTGTGTAACACTCGGTGATGAATTTAATTTAATGAGTTCTCCACGCTTGGTATAGCTCGCGATATCTTGCGTTGTGCGGCTATCTTTCGTTGTTACATACACAATCGCATTTTGATTAATGTTCATTGTGGCATTCGGTGCTGGTGGTGTGAACGTTAATGTATTTGATTGTGCTTGGCAGCCAGCAAGGAACAGCGTGGCGGCTGCAATACTTACTGCTGATAATGTTTTGATTTTGTTTGATAATGTCATAATTTCCCCAATGAGCCAGTTAAAACTGTGTTATTCTTGCAAACTTCATTGCTAATGTATAGCGTTTCATTGTGATTTTGTGGAGATTTATGATGTCTGTTCAACAAACTATCGAACAAAAAATTCAACTAGAATTTCAACCGCACTTTTTTAGTGTAGAAAATGAAAGCCACTTACATAGTTCTGGTCGTGGCGAGGAATCTCATTTTAAATGTGTGATTGTGAGTAATGTTTTTGAAGGAATGCGTAAAGTACAGCGTCATCAACGTGTTTATCAATTGCTTGCAGATGAGCTTAATGGCGGTGTTCATGCGTTAGCGTTGCATTTGTTTACTGTAGAAGAATGGCGCGAATTAAGTGAGAAAATTCCCGCTTCAACGAAATGCGCAGGCGTTGGGCATTAATTTTTATGTTATGAAGATGTAACATTTTTTTGATATATCGCAAAAGGTTTTTACAAAAAAGTAGGCGTTTAAGTAGCGAAAAAAGCAGATTTTCGCTAAAATAAGGCGTTTAATTTTATCCAAATTCAATTTCTCGATAAGCATGTTTATCGTGAAGTTAACCGATTTGAGTTTTTTATTTTTGTGACATTAATATCTTTTTAAAGGTGTTTTGTCACGCTCAAACACGAGATTGCATTTAACTTGTTTATTTGCAATTGTATTTTTAACCTTGAAAAGTAGTGCAAACAGTATGATTACAATTAAGAAAGGCTTGGATCTCCCAATTGCGGGAAAACCAGCACAAGTAATCCACAACGGAAATGTTGTGAATCAAGTTGCGATTCTAGGTGAGGAGTATGTGGGGATGCGTCCTTCGATGAAGGTGCGCGAAGGCGATGTTGTAAAGAAAGGCCAAGTGCTTTTTGAAGACAAGAAAAATCCAGGTGTGATTTTTACAGCCCCTGCAAGTGGTACTATCACTGTAATCAATCGTGGTGAGAAGCGCGTATTACAATCTGTCGTAATTAATGTGGAAGGAAATGACCAAATCACTTTCGCAAAATATAGTGCGGAACAATTGAATACGCTTTCTTCTGAACAAGTAAAACAAAACCTTGTTGAATCAGGTTTATGGACTGCATTACGTACTCGTCCATTTAGCAAAGTACCAGCGATTGATAGTGAACCAGCCTCAATTTTCGTGAATGCAATGGATACCAATCCATTAGCCGGAGATCCTGCAATCGTGCTAAAAGAATTTTGGCAAGATTTCACGAATGGTTTAACAGTATTAAGTCGTTTATTCCCTTCAAAACCGTTACACTTGTGTAAAGCAGGTGATACCAATATCCCAACTGTTGATCTTGCAAATTTACAGATTCATGATTTTGGTGGCGTCCACCCAGCTGGTCTTGTTGGTACTCATATTCATTTTATTGATCCTGTTGGTGTAAATAAAACTGTATGGCACATCAATTATCAAGATGTGATTGCAGTGGGTAAATTATTTACAACAGGTGAGCTTTATGTTGAACGTGTAATTTCTCTTGCTGGTCCGCAAGTGAAAGAGCCTCGTTTAATTCGCACTGTAATTGGCGCTAATCTCTCTCAATTAACCCAAAATGAATTAAGTGCGGGTGAAAATCGCGTAATTTCTGGTTCAGTGCTTTGTGGACAAACCGCAAAAGGTGCTCATGACTATTTAAGTCGCTATGCATTGCAGGTATCGGTAATCGCTGAAGGTAATGAGAAAGAATTCCTTGGCTGGATTACACCTCAATCAAATAAATATTCAATTACTCGTACAGTGTTAGGTCACTTCGGTAAGAAGTTATTCAACTTCACTACGGCTGAAAACGGTGGTGAGCGTGCAATGGTTCCAATTGGTAGCTATGAGCGCGTGATGCCGTTGGATATTTTACCGACATTATTATTACGTGATTTAATCGTGGGCGATACGGATGGTGCACAAGCATTAGGTTGTCTTGAGTTAGATGAGGAAGACTTAGCATTATGTTCTTTCGTTTGCCCGGGCAAATATGAATACGGTTCAATCTTGCGTCAAGTATTAGATAAGATTGAGAAGGAAGGTTAAAAATGGGTTTAAAAAATCTTTTTGAAAAAATGGAACCCGCGTTTTTACCAGGTGGTAAATACAGCAAGCTTTATCCGATCTTTGAATCGATTTATACCTTGCTTTATACACCAGGTACGGTAACGCACAAAAATACTCACGTTCGTGATGCGTTAGACTCAAAACGTATGATGATTACGGTTTTCCTTGCGTTGTTCCCTGCGATTTTCTACGGGATGTACAATGTGGGTAACCAAGCGATTCCAGCCTTAAATCAATTAGGCAATTTAGATCAACTAATTGCTAACGATTGGCACTATGCACTTGCAAGTTCATTAGGTTTAGATTTAACTGCCAATGCAACTTGGGGCTCGAAAATGGCGCTGGGAGCGATCTTCTTCTTACCAATTTACTTAGTGGTTTTTACCGTTTGTACAATTTGGGAATTGTTGTTCTCAGTGGTGCGTGGTCATGAAGTAAATGAAGGGATGTTCGTTTCAACCATTTTATTTGCGTTAATCGTTCCGCCAACATTGCCATTATGGCAAGCCGCATTAGGTATTACTTTTGGTATCGTTGTTGCAAAAGAAATTTTTGGTGGCGTTGGTCGTAACTTCATGAACCCTGCACTTGCAGGCCGAGCTTTCTTGTTCTTCGCCTATCCAGCTCAAATTTCAGGTGATACTGTTTGGACTGCTGCTGATGGTTTCTCTGGTGCAACCGCACTTTCACAATGGTCACAAGGTGGTCAGGGAGCATTACAACATACAGCCACTGGCGCTCCAATCACTTGGATGGATGCTTTTGTTGGTAACTTACCTGGTTCAATGGGTGAAGTTTCTACGCTTGCAATTTTAATCGGTGGTGCAGTGATTGTGTTCACTCGTATTGCAGCGTGGCGCATTATTGCTGGTGTGATGATTGGTATGATTGCAACTTCAACGCTATTCAATTTAGTGGGTTCTGATACTAACCCAATGTTCTCAATGCCTTGGCATTGGCACCTTGTTTTAGGTGGATTTGCATTAGGTATGGTATTTATGGCAACAGACCCTGTTTCAGCATCCTTTACCAATGCAGGTAAGTGGTGGTACGGTGCATTAATTGGTGTAATGGCTGTATTAATTCGTACTGTAAACCCAGCTTATCCGGAAGGAATGATGTTAGCGATTTTATTTGCAAACTTATTTGCACCGATTTTCGACTACATCGTTGTTCAAGCAAATATCAAACGTCGGAGAGCAAGAACAAATGGCTAAGTTTAATAAAGACAGCGTTGGTGGTACAGTTACCGTTGTTGTATTGCTAAGTTTAGTGTGTTCTATCATTGTTTCCGGTGCCGCGGTGGCATTGAAATTGAAACAAGATGAGCAAAAAGCACTGGACGTTCAACGTAATATTTTAACGGTTGCTGGCTTAATGAAAGAAGATAATGCTTCCGTCATTAAAGACACTTATAACAAGTTTATTGAACCACGTTTAGTGGATTTGCAAAGTGGTGATTTTGTTCAAGCATCAAAAGAGGATGTAGAAAAATTTGATCCAAAAACAGCAGTAAAATCGACCGCACTTAGTCAAGCCATTCCGGTGGAACAAGATAAAGCCGGAATTAAAGTGCGTGCCAATCAAGCGCGAGTTTATCTTGTAAAAGATGAACAAGGTCAAGTCAATCAAGTCATATTGCCGATGTACGGTCGTGGTTTATGGTCAACAATGTACGGTTTTGTTGCGGTTGCCCCAGATGCCAATACCATCAAAGGCATTACTTACTATGATCAAGGTGAAACAGCAGGTCTTGGTGGTGAAATTGCCAATCCGCGTTGGCAAGCACTTTTCGTAGATAAAAAACTGTTTGATGATGATCAACGTGTGGCTATTCGTATTGCTAAAAATGCTTCTTCTAACAAAGAATACGGTGTTGATGCTTTATCAGGTGCAACTTTAACCTCAAATGGTGTGCAAGGTTCCTTTGATTATTGGTTTAGTCAAAACGGTTTTGGTCCATTCTTAGCAAAATTTAAAGCGGGGGCAAGATAATGGCTGATGCAAAAAGCAATTTAAAAGCACTTTTGCTTGATCCGATCGTAAAAAATAACCCGATTGCGCTGCAAATTTTGGGTATTTGTTCTGCATTAGCGGTCACAACTCAATTACAAACCGCGATCGTTATGGCCATTGCGGTAAGTTTAGTAACTGGTTTTTCCAGTATGTTTATTTCAATGATTCGTCATTACATTCCAAATAGTATTCGTATCATTGTACAACTGGCAATTATCGCTTCTTTGGTAATCTTAGTTGACCAAGTATTGAAAGCTTTTGCTTATGGTTTATCTAAGCAGCTCTCGGTATTTGTAGGCTTGATTATTACTAACTGTATCGTGATGGGCCGGGCAGAAGCTTTTGCGATGAAATCTCGTCCACTTGAGAGCTTTGTTGATGGTATCGGTAACGGTTTAGGTTACGGTGCAATTTTATTAATTGTTGCAACGTTACGTGAGTTAATCGGTTCTGGTCGTTTACTTGGCTTTCCAGTATTCCAAACCATTCAAGACGGTGGTTGGTATCAACCAAACGGCTTGTTCCTTCTTGCACCAAGTGCGTTCTTTATTATCGGCTTCATCATTTGGGGTTTAAGAACGTGGAAACCTGAGCAACAGGAGAAATAATCAATGGAACATTATATTAGCCTATTTGTGAAGGCGATCTTCATTGAAAATATGGCGCTTTCTTTCTTCTTAGGGATGTGTACTTTCCTTGCTGTATCAAAAAAAGTGTCAACCGCATTCGGCTTAGGGGTTGCAGTAACAGTTGTGCTTGGCATTTCTGTGCCAGCGAACCAATTTGTATTTGAACATGTGTTAAAAGATGGCGCCTTAGTTGAAGGGGTAGATTTATCCTTCTTAAGCTTTATTACGTTTATCGGTATTATCGCGGGTATCGTTCAAATTCTTGAAATGACGCTCGATAAATTCTTCCCAGCACTGTATAACGCATTGGGGATTTTCCTTCCGCTTATTGCCGTAAACTGTGCGATCTTTGGTGGCGTATCCTTTGCGATTCAACGTGAATATACCTTCGCAGAATCTGCCGTGTACGGTATTGGTGCAGGCTTGGGGTGGATGTTAGCAATTGTTGCGCTTGCAGGTTTAACTGAAAAAATGAAATATGCTGATGTACCAGCAGGCTTGAAAGGATTAGGAATAACCTTTATTTCTGCTGGATTGATGGCGCTTGGCTTTATGTCATTCTCTGGTATTCAATTATAAGGAGGCATAAATGAGCGAATCTTCAATTTTATTATTAGGTGTTGCAGCATTTACCGCTATTATTTTAGTACTCGTTGCGATTATCTTGTTTGCCAAGTCAAAACTAGTCGATTCTGGTGATATTACTATTGGTATCAATAACGATCCAGAGAAAGCGATTACATTACCTGCAGGTGGCAAATTATTAGGTGCTCTAGCGAGTAAAGGTATTTTCGTGTCTTCTGCTTGTGGTGGCGGCGGCTCTTGTGGTCAATGTGTGGTAAAAGTGAAAAATGGTGGCGGAGAAATTCTTCCAACCGAACTTTCTCACATTAACAAACGTGAAGCAAAAGAAGGTTATCGTCTAGCTTGTCAAGTTAACGTGAAAGGTAATATGGAAGTTGAACTTCCAGAAGAAATCTTCGGCGTGAAAAAATGGGAATGTACTGTTATTTCTAACGATAACAAAGCAACCTTTATCAAGGAGCTTAAATTGGCTATTCCTGAAGGCGAGGAAGTGCCATTCCGCGCGGGTGGATATATCCAAATCGAAGCTGATCCACACGTGGTGAACTATAAAGATTTCGATATTCCTGAAGAATACCACGAAGACTGGGATAAATATGATTTATGGCGTTATGTCTCTAAAGTTGACGAGCATATTATCCGTGCTTACTCAATGGCTTCATACCCAGAAGAGAAAGGCATTATTATGCTTAACGTTCGTATTGCAACGCCTCCTCCGCGTCAACCTGATGCACCTCCAGGTCAAATGTCTTCATACATTTGGTCATTAAAAGCGGGTGATAAAGTCACTATTTCTGGTCCATTTGGTGAATTCTTTGCGAAAGAAACTGATGCTGAAATGGTATTTATCGGTGGTGGTGCGGGTATGGCTCCAATGCGTTCTCATATTTTTGACCAGTTAAAACGTCTTCATTCTAAACGTAAAATGTCGTTCTGGTATGGTGCACGTTCTAAACGTGAAATCTTCTATCAAGAAGACTTTGACCAATTACAAGCTGAAAATCCAAACTTTGTATGGCATGTTGCATTATCGGACGCATTGCCTGAAGATAATTGGACCGGCTATACAGGCTTTATTCACAATGTGCTTTATGAAAACTACTTGAAAAATCATGAAGCACCAGAAGATTGTGAATACTATATGTGTGGACCTCCGGTGATGAATGCAGCTGTAATTAAAATGTTGAAAGATCTTGGTGTTGAAGATGAAAACATTTTATTAGATGACTTTGGTGGCTGATTTTAGTTAATCAATTCATCATAAAAACTGACCGCACTTTGTGATGAAGTGCGGTCAAAATTTAAGGTGTTTTTAGAAAATTTTCTATGATTACAGGTAAGTTTTGTTGAGTTTGCCAGTAATTCACAGATGTAGGAAATCCAGATGAAAAAATTAATAAGCGGTATCATGGCGGTAGCAATGGCATTAAGTCTTGCAGCCTGTCAAAAAGAAACAAAAGTTATCTCATTAAGTGGTAAAACAATGGGAACAACTTATCATGTTAAATACCTTGATGAAGGCTCAATGAAAGCAACATCTGAAAAGACGCATGAAGAAATTGAAGCAATCTTAAAAGATGTAAACGCGAAAATGTCCACTTACAAAAAAGATTCGGAACTGAGCCGTTTCAATCAAAATACCCAAGTGAATACACCGATTGAAATTTCAGCAGATTTTGCCAAAGTATTAGCTGAAGCGATTCGTTTAAACAAAGTGACTGAAGGTGCATTGGATGTAACTGTTGGTCCTGTTGTGAATTTATGGGGATTTGGTCCTGAAAAACGCCCAGAAAAACAACCTACGCCAGAACAATTAGCTGAACGCCAAGCTTGGGTTGGTATTGATAAAATTGCCCTCGATATGAGTGGTGCAAAACCGACATTAAGCAAAGCACTTCCTCAAGTTTATGTCGATTTGTCCTCGATTGCTAAAGGCTTTGGCGTTGATCAGGTGGCTGAAAAGTTAGAACAACTAAATACTCAGAATTATATGGTTGAAATCGGTGGTGAAATTCGTGCGAAAGGAAAAAATATTGAAGGCAAACCTTGGCAGATCGCAATCGAAAAACCAACTACAACAGGTGAAAGAGCGGTTGAAGCTGTAATTGGATTAGACAACATGGGAATGGCAAGTTCTGGCGATTATCGTATTTACTTTGAAGAAAATGGTAAACGCTTTGCTCATGAAATTGATCCGAAAACAGGTTACCCAATTCAGCATCATTTAGCCTCAATTACGGTCCTTGCGCCAACCTCAATGACTGCAGATGGCTTATCAACAGGTTTATTTGTGCTGGGTGAAGACAAGGCGTTAGAAGTGGCAGAGAAAAATAATATTGCCGTTTACTTAATCATTAAAACAGATAATGGTTTTATCACAAAATCATCCTCTGCTTTCAAAAAATTAACAGAAACAAAAGAATAGTTATGCAAACTTTATTTTTTACTTTAATCGCTTTTGTCGCAATTATATTGTTGATGTCTATCGGATTTATTATCAAAAAACAAAGTTTAAAAGGCAGCTGCGGTGGTTTATCTGCCCTTGGTATTGCCAAAGCTTGCGATTGTGATAAACCGTGTGACACGCTTCAATCAAAATTAGATGCGGGCGATGAACAAGCGAAAGCTGAATATGAGCAAAAATTTGCGAAAAAAGATGATGATTCGCAATTTTATGAAGTGAAATAACTTGCTCAAAAATGACCGCACTTTATGTGCAAAATAAAATTAACGGCAAAATTATTTTGCCGTTTTCTCATTCAATGACCAATGTGCTTCGCCTTAACCGAAGTTACGGGAGAACTATGTTAATTTCAAATACTTATAATCAACACTTTCCTCAACTGACGCAAGAGCAGCTTGCGAGAAATGCGACAAAAAAAGTGATTTGTGGTATGTCTGGCGGAGTGGATTCTTCTGTGTCAGCTTTTATTCTTCAACAGCAAGGCTATCAGGTGGAAGGCCTGTTTATGAAAAACTGGGAAGGAGATGATGATACGGATTACTGCACTGCAGCAGCTGATCTTGCAGATGCTCAGGCTGTATGTGATAAGTTGGGTATTAAACTACATAAAATTAATTTTGCGGCAGAATATTGGGATAATGTCTTTGAGCATTTTCTGACTGAATATAAAGCAGGGCGCACGCCGAACCCAGATATTTTGTGTAATAAAGAAATTAAATTTAAAGCATTTTTAGAATATGCAGCTGAAGATCTTGGTGCCCATTACATTGCAACAGGACATTATGTACGTAGAGCTGGTGATGATGAAAATGTAAAATTATTACGTGGTCTAGACGCCAATAAAGATCAAAGTTATTTTCTTTATACCTTAAGCCATAAACAAGTAGGGCAAAGTTTATTCCCCGTTGGTGAAATCGAGAAGCCCATTGTTCGCGCTATTGCTGAAGATCTTGGTTTAATTACAGCGAAGAAAAAAGACTCTACAGGTATTTGTTTTATTGGTGAGCGTAAATTTAAGGATTTCTTAGCTCGTTACTTACCTGCTCAACCTGGCGATATTCGTACTGTTGATGGTGAAATTATTGGTCGCCATGATGGTTTGATGTATCACACGTTGGGACAGCGCAAAGGATTAGGCATTGGTGGTTTGAAAAATGCGGGTGATGAGGCTTGGTATGTGGTAGATAAGGATGTGGAAAATAATGAACTTATTGTCGCTCAGGGGCATGACCATCCTCGTTTATTTTCAAAAGGTTTGATTGCTAGCCAATTACATTGGGTTGATCGTGAACCAATTCGAGAGTTATTACGTTGCACGGTGAAAACACGTTATCGCCAACAAGATATTTCTTGTGTGATTGAACCGATTGATGATGAAACTATTCGAGTGATTTTCGATGAACCTCAATCAGCCGTCACACCAGGGCAATCTGCCGTATTTTACCTTGGTGAGGTTTGTTTGGGCGGCGGGATTATCGAAGAACGGATTAAATAACCTAACAAAAAAGGCTTGGAATTCCAAGCCTTTTTCTTTGCGAAATTATTCGCCCAAACGCTCTTTAATACGAGCAGATTTACCTGAACGTTCACGTAAGTAGTAAAGTTTAGCTTTACGTACTGCACCTTTACGTTTAACAGCGATAGAATCTACAGCTGGAGAGTGAGTTTGGAATACACGCTCAACGCCTACGCCGTTAGATACTTTACGTAAAGTAAATGCTGAGTGCAAGCCACGGTTACGAATTGCAATAACCACGCCTTCGAATGCTTGCAAACGACGTTTGCTACCTTCAACTACCCATACTTTAACTTCTAAAGTATCACCAGGGCGGAAGCTAGGTACGTTTTGTTTTAATTGTTCTTGTTCAAGTTGTTTGATAATGTTAGACATTGTTTGATCCTTTATTGATCCTAGATGTAACTGAAACTAACTGCTATGCTCGGCTTGCGCCTCTTTTAACAGTTTACGTTGTTCGTCAGTCAGAGCTAGGCCCTCTAAGAGCTCAGGGCGTCGGAGCCACGTTCTTTTTAGCGATTGTTTTAATCGCCATTTCCGAATTTCTTCGTGGTGTCCCGACATCAGCACGGGTGGTACAGTTAATCCTTCTAACACTTCCGGTCTGGTGTAATGCGGGCAATCTAATAAACCATCTGCAAAAGAATCTTCTTCTGCGGAGGCTTGCTTGCCTAGTACACCGGGAATAAAACGCGCAACAGCATCAATTAATGTCATTGCCGGCAACTCCCCACCGGTCAGAACGTAATCGCCGATTGACCATTCTTCATCGATTTCAGTTTGAATCAATCGCTCATCAATACCTTCGTAACGTCCACATAACAAAATCAATTTCTGATTTTGAGCAAGCTCGGTTACGCCGCCTTGATCGAGTTTACGTCCTTGTGGCGAAAGGTAAATCACCTTTGCGCCTTCTCCTGCAGCTGCTTTCGCAGCATGAATCGCATCCCGTAAAGGTTGCACCATCATCAGCATTCCCGGGCCACCACCATAAGGGCGATCATCCACGGTTTTATGCTTGTCGAATGTAAAATCTCTTGGATTCCAACATTCCACTTGCAGAAGATTATGTTTTACAGCTCTAGCTGTAACCCCAAATTCCGTAATCGCTTTAAACATTTCGGGGAATAATGAAATCACCCCTATCCACATAAAAAGCCTACTACATTACGTTTGTGCATACTTGAGATTAGAAACCAGCGTCCCAATCCACTTCAATTGTTTTCGTGGTGAGATCGACTCTTTTAACTACTTGTTCATACAAAAACGGAATTAACCGCTCTTGTTTTCCAAAAGCATCTTTCGTATTGGCTTTAACTACTAACACGTCATTAGAACCGGTTTCCATCATTTCTGTTACCGTTCCCATTGTATAACCTTCTAGGTTTACGACTGAGCAACCAATTAAATCGTGCCAGTAATAATCACCCTCTTCTAGTTCTGGGAAAACAGATAAATCCACACCAATTTCAACATTTGCTAAAATTTGTGCGACTTCACGATCATCAACGCCTTTTAATTTCACGATGATTTCGTGGTTATGATGACGCCAGTTTTCTAATTCTGTTGGCTGCCACTCACCTTTGATTTTTAAAAACCAAGGCTGATACTCAAAAATGCTTTCAGCTTGTTCTGTTGATGAATAAATACGTAACCACCCACGGATACCGTAGGTTGAGCCTAATTTGCCCACAACTTCAATACGTTGTTGTTCCATATTTCTCACCTATCTTAGTTTAAGAACTAAATCAAAAAGCAAAATTATGCTGCTTTTTGAGCTTCTTTTACCAAGCTCGCAACACGATCAGAAAGTGATGCACCTTGACCAACCCAGTGGTTAACACGGTCTAGGTCGATACGAACACGTTCTGCGTTACCTTGTGCGATTGGGTTGAAGAAACCTACACGCTCAATGAAACGACCGTCACGTGGTGAACGGCTGTCAGCTACTACGATTTGATAAAATGGGCGTTTTTTAGCTCCGCCACGAGATAAACGAATGGTTACCATAACCTTCCTCTAAATGTTTAATTACTAAAAGAATATTCCCAAACTCGAAAGCGATTTAAGAATATAGCTTACTTTTTTCTCTGTATATATAGACAAAAAGCTTAAAGATTTTATACTTTTTGAACAAAATTGCAAGTTTTGGATGACCATTATAATAGGTACGTTATTTTCTCTTGAAAAGGTAAATATTATCATTCACATACAATTTTGTTTTACGTATAATCTAAGAAACTCTCAAGCAGTTTTAGGTCAAGTTTACGCGTTAAGCGGTATTTCACATTGATAAAATATCAGTTAAATGAGGTTTATTATGAAAATCGGTTTTCATTCAGTGTTACTTGGATTAGCGTCATGTATTGGCATTCAACAATCTGTGGTAGCGAGTCCTCCTTCGTCTTCTCAACAATCAGTATCTGCTGAGTCACCTGAAGCTTTAAAGCAACAATTTTCAATCGCTTTAGCCAAACAAGAAAAGCAACAAGTTTCGATTTTACAGAAAAAACTCACCGCGCTTTTTTCTTTACCTCCTCAATTCCTAGATAATCAGATCCAAATAAGCGAAAAAATCCTCACTCGCATTTTTAAAACAGATAAAAATCTCACCCCTAAATTTCTTGATTATTTATACTTTGAACCGATAAATACTGGCGATGCTAATTTAATTCAGGAAATGAAGAAAAACTTGCTAGTGTCTTTTTTGGCGAATGAGCAGGCAAAAATTTATATTCGTCAAACAGATAATTCGGAGCAATTTGTTCAGGCTTTGCTAGAACGGGGAGCCAAACCAGATCAAATCATATTATTGTCTTTGGATGCTAAAGGCATATTTCAAAAAATTATTGAACAGATACATCAAGATTTTCCTAATCAAACAACTTTTTCTATTACTGAGAATCGAGTGAGTTTGATAACCCCATCTTCTGAAATTAAGCCCCGCCTCGCTCTAGCTAATATGATGTTTGCTCGCCAATTTAAAGGGGTGGAGGTTGATGATTTTTCGTATTTAGATCAAGCGCGTGAAAATCTTCAACACAATAACTATACTATTCGTTATAAGACTTTCCAAGCAATGCTTGAAGGCTTAAATTAATCCGTTTACTCATAAGGAGCCATTATGTTTTTATCTAAAAAATCAGTTACCTTTGCAGTTAGTGCATTAGCAATGCTTTGCTCAGGCACAACCTTTGCTAAAGAAGTGCCGCAAGCACATAAAGCTGTGGAGTTAAGTATCTTGCATATTAATGACCATCATTCTTACTTGGAACCGCACGAAGCGAGAATTAATTTAAATGGTCAACAAACAAAAGTGGATATTGGTGGTTTTTCTGCTGTGAATGGAAAACTTTATGAGTTACGCAAAAAGTATAAAAATCCATTAGTGCTACATGCTGGTGATGCGATTACTGGTACGCTGTATTTCACCCTTTTTGGTGGTTCCGCTGATGCGGCTGTCATGAATGCAGGTAATTTTGATTATTTTACTTTGGGTAATCATGAATTTGATGCGGGTAATGAAGGTTTATTAAAACTACTCGAGCCATTAAAAATCCCAGTACTTTCAGCTAATGTTATTCCTGATAAAAATTCAATTTTATATAACAAATGGAAACCTTACGATATTTTCACTGTGGATGGAGAAAAAATTGCTATTATCGGTTTAGACACCGTGAATAAAACGGTTAATTCCTCTTCACCAGGTAAAGATGTGAAGTTCTATGATGAAATTGCTACCGCACAAATTATGGCAAATGCGCTAAAACAACAAGGTATTAATAAAATCATCCTACTTTCACACGCAGGTAGTGAAAAAAATATCGAAATCGCGCAAAAAGTTAATGATATTGATGTGATCGTTACTGGCGATTCGCATTATTTATACGGAAATGATGAATTACGTGGTTTAAAATTACCAGTAATCTATGAATATCCGCTTGAATTTAAAAATCCGAATGGCGAACCGGTGTTTGTAATGGAGGGTTGGGCTTATTCTGCTGTTGTGGGGGATTTAGGTGTTAAATTCAGTCCTGAAGGTATTGCGTCTATTACTCGTAAAATTCCTCACGTGTTAATGAGTTCTCATAAACTTCAAGTGAAAAATGCGGAGGGTAAATGGACTGAATTAACTGGCGATGAACGTAAAAAAGCACTTGATACTTTAAAATCAATGAAGAGTATTTCACTTGATGATCATGATGCAAAAACAGACATGCTTATTTCAAAATATAAAAGTGAAAAAGATCGTTTAGCACAAGAAATTGTTGGTGTTATCACTGGTTCTGCAATGCCGGGTGGTTCAGCAAACCGTATCCCAAATAAAGCAGGCTCAAATCCAGAAGGTTCTATCGCAACGCGTTTTATTGCAGAAACAATGTATAACGAACTCAAAACAGTGGATTTAACCATTCAAAATGCAGGTGGTGTGCGTGCGGATATTTTACCGGGCAATGTGACTTTTAATGATGCTTATACTTTCTTGCCTTTCGGTAATACGTTATATACCTATAAAATGGAAGGTTCGTTAGTGAAACAAGTGCTTGAAGATGCGATGCAATTTGCTTTAGTTGATGGTTCTACAGGGGCATTCCCTTATGGAGCAGGTATTCGTTACGAAGCGAATGAAACACCAAATGCGGAAGGTAAACGCTTAGTGAGTGTGGAAGTCTTGAATAAACAAACCCAACAATGGGAACCAATTGATGATAATAAACGTTATCTTGTTGGTACCAATGCTTATGTAGCTAGCGGTAAAGATGGTTACAAAACTTTTGGTAAATTATTTAATGATCCAAAATATGAAGGCGTTGATACATACTTGCCTGATGCGGAAAGTTTCATTAAATTTATGAAAAAACATCCGCACTTTGAGGCTTACACTTCATCAAATGTAAAATTTAATGCTTCGACTGATGCGTTACCTAAAAAATAAAATTTAAAAATAGCGTGTATTTAACACTCGATTTTATACCTCAGGCAAACCCACTTTATAGACCATCTGGTATAAAGGTGGGTTTTGTCTCTTTCTATTACATTTCACTTTAGATTGCCATTCAAGCAGTCAGTTTCGTAGAGTTTTTCCCTTGCTCCGATGACTTAACTGTATCGACGTTTTCTATCGTAGCTTGATAAGTGTGTCAGGTAATCAGCCTTTCGGTTTTTTGATTTTGCTCGGGCGATGATAATCAAATACACTAATAACCTCTCGGCGAGCCAAGCTTTCTGTGATAGGGGCGGTAAAATAGTCAGCATCAAGCCTGACGGCTTTTTTGGGAGGAGCTGAAAGCGTTATGTCGAGGAATTAAGGTGAGCAATATAGGGTTAGTTGTCATTGATATTACCTGCCCGAGGCAAAGGTATTTAAAATAATCCTATGCTTGCCTTGATGTCTTTGATTTCTGCCACTTTTTCACTCGCTTTTAACGGCTTCTTTCCTTTTTTCGTATTTTCACCACATCTTGGGTGAGCATATCAATATACTGACTGACTTGTACCTTATACTTTTTATTATGTTTTTCGTTCTTATTAGCGCTAGCTTTAAATGGGTACTGTCTGTAAACGGATACTTGCCCCCATCAAGCCTTTTTCAATTGCTTTCCATACGATACAAGTAAAAAATATGCTCAAATACATCCGCACCATTAAAACGACGAAGATTATTTTGGCTAAGTGTGCTGGTGTCAATCACTTTTTTGTTAAGGACATCCCTAAAACCAGTGGTAAACCACATTGGCTTATCCATTGCCGTTCACTTTTAATACCAAAGAGATAGCCCAACAGTATTATTTTAAACTATCAAATAGGGTCAACAGCTGGATGACCGTTATCCTGACAATAAAGATGAGCGCCCTCATCATGGATAAATTCAAAATCAATGGATCTCGCTACTTTGTGAACAAGATGGTCTTGTTGAACCAATTGCTAAAGACTTATCATCTTGAGTTCATATAGAGGAGGGGCAGTATTTTTAAGCATAGGCATTTTCTTGTTTGATATGTCTATTAGATCAAACTTCTAGAGCTATGTTAGCGGTCTAAAATAACACGTATTTAACGCGCTATTTCTGTTTTAAAGTAGCCTCTTAGTAATTAATATTTAGATGTTATTAGAAATAACAAAATGCTATATAGCAAGAATTCAGTAATTTTAGGATTCAATCAAAAGAAAATCATTATCAATTCATTTTTTTGTGTATAATTACCTCGTTTTTATTACTGGAGGACATGTCATGAAAAAATTATTAAAAACAACTCTCACTTCTGTATTGTTAATGGCATCTACTTTCGCCGGTGCAGTAACGGTAAAAGATGCTAATGGTGAGTTTACCCTTGATAAAACCCCAACCAGAGTGGTGGCATTAGAGTATTCTTTCGTAGATGCCCTAGCACAAGTGGGGGTAAGTCCTGTGGGAGTGGCTGACGATAATAAAGTTGAGCGTATTTTGCCGCAAGTACGCGAAAAAATTGCTGCATGGCAATCCGTTGGTACGCGTTCTCAACCGAGTCTTGAAGTGATTGCTTCTCTCAAACCAGATTTAATTATTGCTGATCCTTCCCGTCACACAGCGGTGTTTGAAGAATTGAAAAAAATTGCGCCAACAGTGATGTTCGATTCTCGTCATGAAAGTTATCAAGAAAATCTTGAAACTGCGCAAAAAATTGGTGATTTAGTGGGTAAAAGTGCTGAAATGAAAGCAAAAATTACCGAACACAATGATTATATTGCGAATATTGCGAAACATTTGGGAGTAAAGGATAAGAAAGCATCATTCGGTACATCACGAGAAGATAAATTTAATATTCAAAGTTCAAATGGTTATGTCGGTAGTTTCTTAACTGCTCTTGGATTTGCCCCAACTAAACTTGATGGAAATAAATCGTTAGTAGAAATTAACCTTGAACAATTAGTAATAGAAAAACCGGAATATCTCTTTATTGCTCATTACCGTGATGAAAGTATTGCGCGAAAATGGGAAGCTGAGCCACTTTGGAAAGCCATTCCTGCCGTAAAAGCAAACCATGTTTACAGCGTTGATGCCGACATGTGGGCTCGCGGTCGTGGCTTAGAAGCGAGCAAAATTATGGCAAAACAAATTGAAGGTTTCGTGAAACAAAAATAATGATGAAGTCCACTTTCCGTTGGGGACTTCCCCTTATCATTCTGGCTTTACTATTATGGGGAAGCCTGTTTTTGTATTATCCCATCGAAATTCGACCGCTTGCAGCTTTACAAGCGCTCCTCCCCGATGGCGATGAAATTGCCAAAATTACGGTAACCGATTTACGCTTACCGCGCGCATTAGTTGGCATGATTTTAGGTGCCAATCTTGCGGTGGCAGGTGCGTTGTTACAAACCATTACGCGCAATCCACTAGCCTCCCCTACATTACTCAGCGTGAACTCAGGAGCCAGTCTTTCCATGGTGACCGCCAGTGCGTTTAGCCCCTTAATTCTTTCTGGTTATAGCATTGCTTTAGTGGCTAGTATCGGTGGCGGTCTGAGTTGGCTTGTGGTGATGCTGATCAGCAACGGATGGAAAGACAACAGCGGGGATCGTAGCCGGGTGATTTTAGCGGGGATTGCCGTATCACTACTTTGTGCCGCGCTCACGAAATTGGTGCTGATTATCGCGGAAGATCATGCCTTCGGTATTATGAGCTGGCTAGCTGGTGGCATTGCACATGCCCGTTGGAATGAATTATTGACATTATTTCCGTTCTTTATTTTGACCGCACTTTTCTGCCTGTTTTTTGCCAGCCGTTTAAATTTACTCAATTTAAGCGATGAATCCGCTCGTTCACTAGGCATCAATCTCTTCCGTTTACGTTGGTATGCTAACATCATGGCGTTATTGATTGTAGGTTCAAGCGTAAGTGTTGCCGGCCCCGTGGCCTTTATTGGCTTACTAGTGCCCCATCTTGCCCGCTATTGGATTGGTTATGACTTGCGAAAATCGCTCCCCATGGCGATGCTACTCGGCGCAATTTTAATGCTCGCTGCAGATACCATTGCCCGCGCGGTCAACTTCCCTAGTGAAGTACCTGCTGGTGCGGTGCTTGCCTTAATCGGTGCACCAGTCTTTGTATTATTTGCCAGAGGAAGACACTAATGCGAACCTCTCATGTATCTTTTCGTGCTATCAGCTTTTATGTCCTCACGCTTGGTCTAATGGTACTGCTCTTTGGGTTGAGTATTCGTCTCGGCACTTATACGCTTTCCTTTGAGGAAATTTGGGCGGCCTTTAAGCCTGATGATAAAAACTATTTTACCTTGATGGAATATCGCCTACCCCGTGCGGTATTAGCGATTTTATTAGGCGGCGCCTTAGCGATTTCTGGTGTGCTCGTACAAAGCGTGGTGCGTAATCCACTTGCCTCTCCCGATATTTTAGGGATTAACAATGCAGCTGGGTTAATTGCTGTTTCGGTATTGATGTTCTTGCCAAACTTAGCATTTTACTGGATACCGATTTTTGCCTTTTTAGGTGGTGTGCTCTCTTTTGTCATTTTATGGATCGTGTGCGGTTTTAACTTCCGCCCTATCAAAATGGCAATCATTGGGGTAGCACTTTCCGCATTGTGGGCAGCCATTAGTCATTATCTGATGCTTACCAATCCAGTCGAGATCAATACGGCAATGTTATGGCTCACAGGAAGCCTGTGGGGGCGCAGCTGGTCTTATTTAAATGTGGTATTACCATGGTTAGTAGTGTTGCTACCCTTGCCATTTATTTTCTGTCGCGATCTCGATACCCTTGGTTTAGGTGAAAACAAAGCTTCCACCTTGGGGGTGACCGTAAATAAAGTGCAAATTAGCGTTTTAGTGCTAGCGGTAGCCCTTTCTACTACAGCCGTGGCAATTTGTGGTCCGATTGCCTTTTTAGGTTTAGTTGCTCCGCATCTTGCTCGCCGTTTAGTCGGTGGCCGGCATCGCACCCTATTACCGGCAGCCTTGATTATTGGCGCCCTCTTATTACAACTTTCGGATATTTTGGCGCGGGTAATTGACCCACCAACTGAACTCCCAGCGGGTATTCTGACTGCAATTATCGGTGCGCCATATTTCTTCTACTTATTGATGAGAACTAAATAATGAGCATTGAAATCAATAATTTATCTTTAGGTTATCAAGATAAACTCGTGGTTAAAAATCTGTCGCTAAAATTCCCGAAAAATAAAGTGATTGCATTAATCGGCCCAAATGGTTGCTGTAAGTCCACCACATTAAAAGCGGTGGCTCGCTTGCTCAAACCGAAGCAAGGTTCAATCACCCATAAAGGTCAGGATATTTGGCAAAAAAGCCCTAAAGAATATGCCCAAGAATTGGCTTTTCTCCCGCAGCAACACCTGGTACCAGAAGGGATTAAAGTGCGGGAATTGATCGCCTACGGGCGTTCGCCTTACTTAAATCTCTGGGGCAAACTCAGCCAAAAAGATGAAGAATTGGTTACTTGGGCGATGGATCAAACACAAACTGCTGAACTTGCCGAACAGTTGGTTTCTGATTTATCTGGTGGTCAACAACAACGGGTATTTTTAGCAATGACACTTGCGCAAGATGCCGAATTAGTGCTACTCGATGAGCCTACCACTTATCTGGATTTAAACCGCCAAGCTGAACTCATGGGCATGATGCGACAAATGCAGCAGAATGGAAAAACAGTGATTACTGTATTGCATGATCTTAATCAAGCTTGTCGTTATTGCGATTATTTAATTGTGATGAAAAGAGGTGCTGTAATGGCACAGGGAGCCCCGGATGAAGTGATGACAGAGGATTTGTTAAAAGAAGTGTTTGATTTGGACGTCATTATTCACCGTGATCCAATCAGTGATACGCCGATGTTTATATTAAAATAAATCGAAATTTGGTTGTACTTATGATAAAGCCATTTAGTATTAACTAAATGGCTTCTTTTAATTGGTTATTGTCTTGTTTGGACTTTGTTATCTATATAATCAACAATGACTTGTCCTGGCAATAAGTGACCTGATAATATTTCCTGAGCTAAACCATTTTCAATTTCTTGTTGAATTGCACGTTTCAATGGACGTGCACCATAAATTGGGTCGTAACCCACTTCACCAATGAAATCTAATAAAGCGTCAGTAAACACCAATTCATAGCCGCGAGTTTCCATACGTTTTGCTAAGCGCTCTAATTGAATATTTGCAATCGCACGAATATTCTCTTTACCAAGCGGATGGAATACCACTGTCTCATCAATACGGTTGATAAATTCCGGACGGAAATGTTGGCTAACAACCGACATCACTAAGGACTTCATTTCGCTATAGCTTTCCTCTTTGTTACCTTGGATTAAATCAGAACCTAAGTTAGAGGTCATGATCACCACGGTATTACGGAAGTCCACGGTACGACCTTGCCCATCAGTTAAACGGCCATCATCCAATACTTGTAACAAGATATTGAATACATCCGTATGGGCTTTTTCTACTTCATCTAACAAGATCACTGAATACGGACGACGGCGAACAGCTTCAGTTAAATAACCACCTTCTTCATAACCAACATAACCTGGAGGTGCCCCGACTAAGCGAGAGACACTGTGTTTTTCCATAAACTCAGACATATCAATGCGCACCATGGCATCTTCACTATCAAACAAGAATTTAGCCAAAGTTTTGCAAAGCTCTGTTTTACCTACACCTGTCGGACCGAGGAACAAGAAAGAACCAATTGGGCGGTTAGGATCGGAAAGACCAGCACGACTACGACGAATCGCGTTTGCGACGGCATCAACTGCTTCTTCTTGGCCAATCACTCGTTTATGTAGTTCATCTTCCATACGCAAGAGTTTTTCTTTCTCGCCTTCCATCATTTTTGATACTGGAATGCCTGTAGCTTTAGAAAGCACTTCTGCGATTTCTTCATCCGTGACGCGATAGCGTAAAAGCGTCATTTCTTTTCCTTCACTGGTTTCAGCTTGCTCGAGTTGCTTTTCAAGAGCAGGGATGCGGCCATATTGCAACTCAGACATTTTAGCTAAATCACCCGCACGACGAGCTTGTTCTAGTTCGGTTTTTGCAGTATCTAATTCTTGTTTAATATGTTGAGAGCCAGAAAGCGTTGCTTTTTCAGATTTCCACACTTCTTCAAGTTCAGCATATTCACGTTCTTTTTCGGTCAATTCTTTCTCTAACATTTCTAAACGTTTGCGACTTGCTTCGTCTTCTTCTTTTTGTAACGCCTGTTGTTCCAATTTTAGTTGGATAATACGACGTTCAAGACGATCAAGCGGTTCAGGTTTAGAATCTATTTCCATACGAATGCTAGACGCCGCTTCATCGATCAAATCAATGGCTTTATCAGGTAACTGACGATCAGAAATATAACGGTGTGAAAGCGTTGCTGCAGCGACAATCGCAGGGTCAGTAATATCTACATGGTGGTGAATTTCATAACGTTCTTTCAAACCACGTAAGATCGCAATAGTATCTTCTACACTTGGTTCGTCCACAAAGACTTTTTGGAAACGACGCTCAAGTGCGGCATCTTTTTCGATATATTGACGATATTCGTCTAACGTTGTTGCACCCACACAATGTAATTCACCACGCGCTAAACTTGGTTTTAATAAGTTACCCGCATCCATCGCACCATCGGTTTTACCCGCGCCGACCATAGTATGAATTTCATCAATAAAGAGGATAACGCGACCTTCTTCTTTCGAAAGTTCATTGAGAACCGCTTTTAAACGCTCTTCAAATTCACCACGATATTTCGCACCAGCAATCAACGCCCCCATATCTAATGAAAGTACGCGTTTATTTTTCAAACCTTCTGGAACTTCACCATTTACAATGCGTTGTGCCAAACCTTCCACGATAGCGGTTTTACCTACACCCGGTTCACCAATTAACACAGGGTTGTTTTTGGTACGACGTTGTAATACTTGAATCGCTCGACGGATTTCTTCATCACGCCCAATCACAGGATCAAGCTTGCCACTTTCTGCACGAGCAGTTAAATCAATCGTATATTTTTCTAATGCTTGTCTGCTTTCTTCTGCATTTTGATCATTCACGTTTTGTCCCCCTCTAATTTGCTGGATGGCTTGCGAAATTTGTTCTTTTTTCGCACCGCACTTTTTCAAAATATCGCTGAGCGCTCCTCGTTCTTCTAAAGCTGCAAGCAAAAATAATTCGCTTGAAATAAATTTATCTTGGTTTTGTTGTGCAAATTTATCGCATAGATTGAGTAAATTAATGAGCTGGCGTGAAAGTTGTACATCACCGCCATTGCCAATCACTTGCGGCAATTTATTTAGTTCAGTCTTTAACTCATTACGCAATAAAGTTACATTTACGCCACTTGCAGTTAAAATTGGTGCAATTGAGCCGCCCTGTTGATTTAAAAGTGCGGTCAATAAATGCACGGGTTCAATAAATTGATTATCTTTTCCGATAGCAAGTGATTGTGCTTCGCTTAAAGCTTCTTGGAACTTTGTTGTAAATTTTTCAATGTTCATACACTTTCCTCAATTTGGTTTTGGCTTTCGCCGTTTGCCTAAATTAAGTAAGATCGTTTAAAGGGATTTCAAGAGAAAAATTGAAATATTTTTGATTTTATCTATCAATAAAAATTTGATGATAGGTTTCAACCCACCAAAATATCGAATAGTGGGACATCCCAATGCTCAGTGGGAAGATTTTCTACTTGCTGACATTGATGTGCTAAACCTACTGGAATAAAAGATTTATCTTGCCAATTCTGTAACGTGCGATCATAAAACCCACCGCCCATGCCAAGGCGATTTCCCTGTTTATCAAAAGCCACTAATGGCGTGAATAAAATATCCAGTTCATTTAATGGTAAAACATTTTGAACATTCAGCTTCGGCTCCCAAATACCAAACTGATTTTGTTTCATTGGCGTATTAGGTAAATAGTGTAAAAACAATAAATGATGTTGAGTAAAAGGATGTAAAACAGGCAAATACACATTTTTGTTTTGTATCCAAAGGGATTGTATTAAGGTTTTTGTCGAAATTTCACCATCAAAAGAAAAATATAATGCAATATTTTTGGCTTGTCGTTGATCGATAAGATTTAACGCCTGTTGAGTCACTGATTGTTCAGCTTGTTGCTGTTGAAGTGCGGTTAAATTTGCTCGTATTTTTCGAATTTCAGAGCGGATTTGCTGGCGTTTTTGAATATTCATAGAAATGAAAGGAGAAGATAGGACCCAGAGTGCCGCTGCGGGCAGTAGTCCTTGAACCCGACGGTTCAAGGAAATCAGTTGATACCGTTTTCAGGTTTCTTAGCCCAATGAACGAGTCAAAGGTTAAGCCTACACACCAACGATAGGAAACCAATTTATAAGATTTAAAGTATCGGCTCAGGGACATAGCCCACTGACGAACACCCCAGGTAATTCTTATGGGATTATACTAGCCCAATTTTATTAGCTTGACTAGCATTTATTTTTTTATGTTGTAGAGTTGGTTATAAAATGAACCTTGGTGTTTGTGATAGTTTCAAAAAAGACCAAATCATTGTCTGCCTCAGACTATTAACTTATGCTAAAATACCGAGGATTATCTCTGATAAAAGGATGACTATGTTAGCTATTATTTCTCCCGCTAAAACTCTTGATTTTGAAAGTGCGGTAAAAAATTTTTCTGTTTCTCAACCGCACTTTACTGATTACAGCGAACAGCTTATTGAAGTTTGTCGTAAACTTTCTCCGCAAGATCTTTCATCACTTATGTCTATCAGCGATAAGTTAGCCGGTCTAAATGTTGCACGCTTTGCTGAATGGACAAAAATTCACAATGAAAACAATTCCCGTGCTGCATTATTTGCATTTAAAGGAGATGTTTATACTGGTTTAGATGCTGATTCACTTTCTGAGGATGATGTTGCCTTTGCACAATCCCATTTACGTATGCTTTCTGGCCTTTATGGACTTTTAAAACCGCTTGATTTAATGCAACCTTACCGATTAGAAATGGGCACAAAATTAGTCAATCCAAAAGGAAAAGATCTGTACGCCTTTTGGGGAAATGTGATTACCCAAGCGGTTCAACAAGCTATTGATGAACAAGGTGATAATATTCTGATAAATTTAGCCTCAGATGAATATTATAAATCGGTTAAAGAAAACCATCTTAATGCCCAAATTATTAAGCCTGTTTTCTTAGACAATAAAAATGGCAAATACAAAGTAATTAGCTTTTATGCTAAAAAAGCTCGAGGCTTAATGTGCCGTTATCTTATTCAAAATCGTTTAACCGAAATTGAACAATTAAAAGAATTTGATTTAGGTGGTTATTGGTTTGATTCAACATCATCAACTGAAACCGAATTTGTATTTAAGCGAGATATCAATGAATAAAATTTTTATCATATTGACCGCACTTTTACTTTCAGGCTGTGCAACTAAATTAACACAACTTAATATTCCTACCCAAATTGAGCATAATGGAAAAAATTATGTACTTGCGGGTAGTCAAGATTTAGATACGATAGCTCGATATGTTTATGTTGCGAAGCCAGATACCTTAGAAAATTGGCAGTCACAAATAGAAGTGCTTTTTGATCGTAATCATCCTCCGCGTTCAATAACATCGCGTATTGCGTTACGTGAGCGTATTTATCGCAATACGGGGGTAAAGCATTTTCATTTTGATATTGTTCCTGACAAATCTCCTAATGCGACTGAACTAGAGGGGTATGTTGTGTATTCACCAACAAAAGAAAATCCCTCTTGGCAGGTAAATATGATGAGGGGCCGTGATTTGCCTCAGTGTGGTTTTGTGCAGTTTCAATATGCTCAAAAAGTACAACAACCTTATCTTTCAGCTCGTTTTTCTGATGAAAAAGTACGTAAATATATCCAAAAATATATTGTCGAAAAAGAGATTAAGCATTTGCAAGATCTAGAATGGTTATGGGATTGTAAGCATTAATATAAGTGTTACACATAATCAAAATCTTGTAAGATTTCACTAGAGTAGATACCTCAAATGGTGTAATCTTAACAGCATTTTCAATTGAGATTAGAAGTAGAAAATTATGATTAAAAAAATTGCAGTATTAACAAGTGGAGGCGATGCGCCAGGTATGAATGCAGCAATCAGAGGGGTTGTTCGTTCAGCACTTGCCGAAGGCTTGGAAGTGTTTGGAATATATGATGGTTATCAAGGTTTATTTAATAATAAAATTAAACAACTAAACCGTTATAGTGTTTCTGATATTATTAATCGAGGCGGTACGTTTTTAGGTTCCGCCCGTTTTCCTGAATTTAAAGATTCTACTGTAAGAGCAAAATGTGCGGAAATTTTGCGTTCTCATGATATTGATGCATTAGTTGTTATTGGTGGTGATGGATCTTATATGGGGGCAAAATTATTAACAGAAGAGCATGGTTTTCCTTGTGTTGGTTTGCCTGGTACGATTGATAATGATGTAGCGGGTACTGATTATACAATTGGTTATCAAACTGCTTTGCAAACAGCTGTTGATGCTATCGACCGCTTACGTGATACATCAAGTTCTCATCAACGTATTTCAATTGTAGAGATTATGGGACGCCATTGTAGTGACTTAACAATTTCTGCGGGGATTGCGGGCGGATGTGAATATATTGTGGCGTCAGAAGTTGAATTTAATCGAGAAGAACTTATTCAACAAATAGAACGTAGTATTATCCGTGGTAAACGTCACGCAATTATTGCGATTACAGAACTATTAACTGATGTGCATTCTCTTGCGAAAGAAATCGAAGCGCGTGTAGGGCATGAAACTCGTGCAACCGTATTAGGTCACATTCAGCGTGGTGGTTCACCTTGTGCATTTGATAGAATACTTGCATCTCGTATGGGCGCATATGCCGTTGATTTGTTACTTCAAGGCAAAGGTGGTTATTGCGTGGGAATTCAAAATGAACGACTTGTTCATCATGATATCATTGATGCTATTAACAATATGCAACGTGAGTTTAAAGCTGATTGGTTAGAAGTAGCAAAACGTTTAGAATAATCTTTTATTTTATCTTGAGCAGGCGCATATTGTGCCTGTTTTTTTATATTTCAGGGTTAATAATAGAATTTGATTAGTCTATTCTATCTACTTAGAACTTTTATAAAGTTCAATCGCTTTCGGCAATAAACGTCTCAAATTTTCTTGTCGAGACTCATCAGTAGGATGCGTTGATGACAGTGCTGCCAATACACCACCTGTATGGTCAGATGCCGTTTTCATTTTATCCCATAGCCCTGGCGCAGCCTGAGGATTAAAACCTGATTTAGCCATTAACATTAATCCAACTTCATCTGCTTCTGTTTCTGCACTACGTGAATAAGGTTTATCTAAAGCGTAATCTTTTACTAATCCGACAGCCAATCCGCTAGCCTCTTCTCCAATGGTTGTTGAAAGAGCTACATGAGTAAGCTGTGCAGCAATATTGGTGACTATTCCAAAATTTGTTTGAGATTTACCATGTTCTTTTAATGCATGTGCCATTTCATGTCCCATAACAGTCGCGATTTCATCATTAGTAAGTTTTAAACGATCCACTAATCCTGTATAGAATGCCATTTTTCCACCAGGCATTGCCCATGCATTGAGTTGATCCGATTTAATAACATTTATTTGCCATTTGAAAGGCAGATTAGTGTGATTTTCACGATCCGCATAAGGCACCATTTTTTCAAAGATTGAGTGAATACGTTTTGCTGTTGTGGAGCTATAGTCTATTTTACCTCTTACTTTCATTTTATTAATTTCTTGAGTGTAGTTGTGTTCTGATTGTTGGTTAACTTCAGCTGAACTTACGCAAGCAGCAAGAACAAAAGAGTTGAGAAGGATAAAAAACGGCTTTTTATAGTCTTTAAGCATATTGAATAATCTTATAAAAATATCTAGTAAACAATATAGATTGATTATAGGGATATTGTAACCATTTTACGAGAGATAAAATATTGCGTTTTATCATTGCACTACTATAATAGTGCGAATTTTTATTTTGAGAAAAGATTATGACACAAAAAAAACATCCTTCTTTGCTTGGTGGAGCGATGATTATTGCCGGAACAGCAATTGGTGCAGGTATGTTAGCCAATCCAACTTCAACAGCTGGTGTATGGTTTATTGGTTCCATTTTAGCTTTGATTTATACCTGGTTTTGTATGACTACGTCAGGATTAATGATTCTAGAGGCTAACTTGCATTATCCGACGGGCGCAAGCTTTGATACGATTGTGAAAGATTTGCTAGGCAAGGGATGGAATCTTATAAATGGCTTATCGGTTGCTTTTGTTCTTTATATTTTAACTTATGCCTATATAACTTCTGGTGGTGGTATTACGCAAAGTTTATTAAATCAATTTTTGAGATCACCAGAAAGTGCGGTAGAAATTGGGCGTACTTCAGGTTCCTTAATTTTTTGTGTTGTTTTGGCTGTATTCGTTTGGTTTTCTACAAAAGCCGTAGATCGATTTACGACGGTTTTAATTGCGGGAATGGTTGTTGCTTTTTTTCTTTCAACGACGGGATTGCTTAGTTCGGTAAAAACAGAGGTGTTATTGAATACCGTAAGCTCTGGTGAACAGCAATATTTACCTTATATATTGACCGCACTTCCTGTGTGTTTAGTCTCTTTTGGATTTCATGGCAATGTACCAAGCTTAGTGAAATATTATAATCGAGATGCTCAGCGAGTAATGAGAGCGATTTTTATTGGAACCAGTTTAGCGCTCGTTATTTATATTTTATGGCAATTAGCGATTCAAGGTAATTTACCGCGTACAGAATTTGCACCAGTAATAGAAAAAGGCGGTGATGTATCTGCTTTACTGGAAGCGTTACATAAATATATTGAAACTGATTATATCGCGATTATTCTGAATTTTTTTGCTTATATGGCGATTGCAAGTTCATTTTTAGGGGTAACATTAGGGTTATTTGATTATATTGCTGATTTATTAAAGTTTGATGATAGCTTTCTCGGACGAACAAAAACAACAATAGTGACATTTATTCCGCCTTTGTTGTTAAGCCTCCAATTTCCCTATGGATTTGTGATTGCGATTGGTTATGCTGGGCTTGCTGCAACAATTTGGGCTGCTATTGTGCCTGCCTTATTGGTTCGTGCAAGTCGTAAAAAATTTCCAATGGCAGATTATAAAGTCTATGGGGGAGGTATGATGATTGGTTTTATTATTTTGTTTGGATTATTAAATATAATTGCTCAAGTTGGTATAAATTTGGGATGGTTATCTAGCTTTACAGGCTAGTATTAAAAGGTATTAGAATTAAATAAAATGGTCGATAATTTTGTTTATCGACCATATAAATTTTTAATAGAGTGATATTAACGGCTTACACGTTAAAACGGAAGTGCATTACATCGCCATCTTGTACGATGTAATCTTTGCCTTCTAAACGCCATTTACCCGCTTCTTTTGCACCATTTTCACCGTTGAATTGGATAAAGTCTTCATAAGCGATAACTTCTGCTCGGATAAAGCCTTTTTCAAAGTCGGTGTGGATTACTGCTGCTGCTTTTGGTGCGGTTGCTCCAACTGAAACTGTCCAAGCTCGTACTTCTTTTACGCCAGCAGTAAAATAAGTTTGAAGATTTAAAAGTGCGTAACCCGCACGAATTACGCGGTTCAATCCCGGTTCTTCAATGCCTAAATCTTGTAAAAATTCGACTTTTTCTTCATCATCAAGTTCCGCAATTTCAGATTCAATCGCCGCACATACTGGAACAACAACTGCACCTTCTTTTGCAGCAATTTCACGAACGCGATCTAAGTATGGATTATTTTCAAAACCATCTTCATTTACGTTTGCGATATACATTGTTGGTTTTAAAGTTAAGAAGTTGTAACTCTTGATTGCTTGCAATTCTTCTTTATCTAACCCAACAGAGCGAATCATTCCCGCATTTTCAAGTACAGGAAGGATTTTTTCCATAACGGAAAGTTCAAATTTAGCCTCTTTGTCGCCACCTTTGGCACGTTTTTGTAAACGTTGGATCGCGCGTTCGCAGCTGTCTAAGTCTGCTAAGGCTAATTCGGTATTTATGGTATCAATGTCATCTTGTGGGTCAATTTTCCCCGCAACATGCACGATATCGTCATTTTCAAAGCAACGAACGACGTGACCAATCGCATCGGTTTCACGAATATTAGCGAGGAATTTGTTACCTAAGCCTTCACCTTTACTTGCTCCCGCAACTAAGCCTGCGATGTCCACGAATTCCATCGTGGTGGGTAATACACGTTCAGGTTTAACGATTTCTGCCAATGCATCTAAACGCGGATCTGGCATTGGTACGACACCAGTATTTGGCTCGATAGTACAGAATGGATAGTTTGCGGCTTCAATACCAGCTTTAGTGAGCGCGTTAAAAAGAGTAGATTTGCCCACATTTGGCAATCCCACAATACCACATTTGAATCCCATAATTTTTCCTTATTTTGAGTAAAACGGTTGTAAAACTAACCGCACTTTTAAATTTTAAAACTGTTTAAACGGTTGGTCGCTTTGACCACTCCATCTTTGAAAATCATTTCTACACAATCAGTCGCTTCATCTAGCACTTTTTCAAGTGCATCGCGATCTGCCGGTGAGGGTTTATTTAAGACGTAACCTGCCACTAAATCACGATGGCCTGGATGCCCAATGCCAATACGTAAACGGTAGAAATTATTGTTATTGCCTAGTTGAGCCACAATATCTTTTAAGCCGTTGTGTCCACCGTGCCCGCCACCTTGTTTGAGTTTTGCTGTGCCTGGCGGTAAATCTAATTCATCATGAATCACTAAAATTTCTTCAGGTTTAATACGGTAAAAACTTGCCAATGCCCCAACCGCTTTACCACTTAAATTCATAAAAGTTGTCGGTACTAAAAGGCGCACTTCTTTTCCATTCACTAAAGTGCGGGCAGTTTTTCCGAAGAATTTACTTTCTGGATTTAGCAAAACGTTAAAACGACGTGCCAAGCGTTCAATAAGCCATTCGCCCGCATTGTGGCGTGTATCGGTATATTTATCGCCAGGATTTCCTAAACCAACAATAAGTTTTATTTCTGACATTTTTATTTGATGATGTAAAAAATAGTGGCGTATTGTAGCGAAAAAGAGAATGTTTTGAAAGGATAGTCTGTATTGGTAAAGACTGTTATATCAAAGAAAACCCGCTCAAGTGAGCGGGAGATTTGATTAATGGCGACGTTTTAAAAAGAAGAGGGCAATAGTGGAAATTAAGAGGACAAATCCAACACCAATATATAAATTTTGTTTTTCCCAACCACTATCTAAAAGTTTACCTGCAACAGTAGGGGCTAAAATTGCGCCAATACGCCCAACACCGATCGACCAACCTACACCAGTACCACGAATATCAGCATCATAGGTGAGCGGATTTAATGTATATAATCCGCTAATACATCCATTCATTAATGCACCAACAAGAATGCCGAATACCATTGCTAACCATAAAATAGAGGCTGAACCAATGAATAACATCACCGATGCAGAAGATAATAGGGTAAATAAAATTAATACAGAACGGGCCGTCCAACGACTTGCAAGTAAGCCATAAATTAATGCGCCACAGGTTCCGCCTAGTGAGATCATCATGCCCACACTAACACTTTGTTCGGTGGTCATTCCAGCCTCTTTTAGTAGGGCGGGTGTCCATGAGCTGACAAAATAGAAGCTGAACATAATGGCAAAGAACGAAGTCCAAATTAATAAGGTTGAACGCAAGTATTTTTCGCTGAATAACTGAGTAATAGGTAATTTAGTTTTTGTTTTTTCTATTTTAGATGGTAATACCCATCCTTCACCTAAACCAATTTTTTTGGCTATCATATTTAAGCGTATTTCTGCATTTCTAGGCTGCTTGTTCGTTAAGAAATCAATTGATTCAGGTAACCAAATAAGCAAAATAAGAAAGCATAAGGCGGTTAAAATCGCCCCTGCCAAAAAGACGGAACGCCAGCCATACTCACTTTGTAGCATAACGGAAAACATTCCACCCAATACGGCACCAATACCAAAACCCGCAGCGTATACACTAATGGCAAAACTACGCCATTTTTTTGATGAATATTCACTGGTAATCACATTGGTTCCAACTAAAATTCCACCTACACCAAGGCCTGTAATGACTCGCCAGAAACCGAGCATTTCATATTGGGCAATAAATGCCGATCCTAACATACCAACAGCTGATAAAAATACCGCAATTAAAAGTAATGGGCGGCGACCGATTTTATCTGCTAGTGGAGCAAGGAAAAGTGATCCCGCCGTCATGCCAAATAACCCCGCACTTAATAAATAACCTAACTCTATGCCAGATAGACTAAATTCGCCACGAATGGCAGTTGCAGTAAAGGCAAGTGCGAGGACATCAAAGCCATCTAATAAGTTCATAATGGCAGCCATCACGACAATTAACCATTGATAACCGCTCATCGGGCTTTGTTCAATTTTTTCTCGAAGAGAAAGAGAATGTTGTGTCATTATTGTTCCTTTTTGTTGTTATAAAAAATTATGTGCATATTGCTATATTAAAGGTGCGCAGCGGTAAGTTTTTGCAGTTTTCGTAAAATTATATTTAGCACAATGCCATAAGCTGGCACAAATAGCATAATACCGACAAATAGCTTAAATAAATAATCGACAAAACCAAGTTGAGCCCAGTGTTCAGCCATAAATGGATCGACACTTTCATAGAATGCAACGCTGAAGAAGACGAACGTATCAGCCATGGAGCCAAATGTCATTGAGCTAGTTGGTGCTATCCACCATGTTTTTAATTGGCGTAAACGGTTGAATACGATGACATCTAATAATTGTCCAACAACATAAGCGGCAAAGCTGGCAATTGCGATGCGAAATACAAATATATTAAATTGGGTTAATGCGTTAAAGCCTTGGAATTGGCTTTCGGAAAACAAAACAGAGACAACATAACTGACAATTAATGCTGGAAACATAACAACGAAAATAATTTTCCGTGCATCTTTTGCACCAAATACGCGCACAGTGAGATCTGTTGCTAAAAATATAAAAGGAAAAGTGAGGGTTCCCCAGGTGCTATGGAAAGAAAAATCATTGGCTGCACCAAGTGCGGTTAATTTTAACGTTATTTCGAAAGGAACCTGCACAAAATAATTGCTGGCTGCAATGATCAGAATATGAAAAAAACTTAGCCAAATAACGGCTCGATATTTTTGTTGTGCATTAAAGATTGGTGTATTTAATTTCATTTTATACCTTTTTAACCTAAGAATCGGGGTGAGGGAACCCGAGATGTTCAAATGAGGCGGTAGATAATACGCAGATTTATTGGGATTGCAAGATAGTATCAGCGAAATAGCATGACAAAAATTTTCATTTTTTCTATGAAATTTATTACTTGACAGAAAATATAAAAAAAAACGATAATTTTTATCAATTATCTGCTTAAGGAAATAATATGAAAAAAACTAAATTTGCATTACTGCCTTTATCTGTTTTTATTGCAACTGTTAGCTATGCAAATCAGACCGAATCTTTAGATGAAATTAAAATTACTGCTGAGAATCAGGTAAAACAATCACTTGGTTCTTCCCTTGTTACTGCAAAAGATTTAGAGAAACGCCCTGCGACAAATGATGTTTCTGAAGTATTACGTACCATGCCTGGTGTGAATTTAACGGGGAACTCTTCCACCGGACAACGTGGTAATAAACGTCAAATTGATATTCGTGGTATGGGACCTGAAAATACATTGATTTTAGTGGACGGAAAACCTGTCACCTCTCGTAATGCAGAACGTTATGGTGTGCGTGGTGAACGTAATTCCCGTGGCGACAGCAACTGGGTACCGATTGAAGCAATTGAAAAAATTGAAGTATTACGTGGTCCTTCAGCAGCACGCTATGGCTCAGGTGCAATGGGTGGGGTAGTTAATATCATCACTAAACCTGTTACCAATGATTTACACGGTAGCTTAAGCTATTACACTAACCAGCCGGAAGATAGCGACGAAGGCGCGACGAATCGTGTTGGTTTTAATCTAAGCGGGGCATTAATTAAAGATGTATTGCAATTCCGTTTGTATGGTAACTGGAACAAAACTCAAGCGGATGAAGTCGGTATTAATGGCAATCCTGCGATTGCTGGTCGTGAAGGTGTACGTAATAAAGACATTAATGGCCGTTTAGTGTGGAATATCAATGAGAAAAATAAATTAACCTTGGATTCTGGCTTTAGTCGCCAAGGTAATATTTATAACGGTGATACACAAAATAGTGCGACTGATCTTTACAATAGTATTAAAGCATCTTATACCAGACAACTTGCTAGCTCAAAGGCGGAAACTGCTCGTTTATACCGACAAAATTATGCGTTAACTTATGAAGGTAAGTTTGATCATTTTGATAACAAAACTTACATTGCATTTGATAAGACTAAAAATAGCCGATTACCTGAAGGATTAGCCGGTGGTCCAGAAGGAAGTTATACCAGCACTACAGGTTTTACTAACTCAATTTTAAAAAATACGCGTTTAAGCTCAGAATTCTATATTCCATTTACACTTGGTGTAGAACACATGGTTACCTTGGGATTTGAAGGTACACATAGTACCTTAGATGATAAGCAGTCAATGACACAAAATCTTGGAGAACAAGTGATTTTTGTGACAGATGCTAAGGGGAAAAGAAACAGAATAGTAAAAAAAGATCCAACAGAATCATTCCCGGGTATTACAAAAAATCGTGGTGGTTATTCTAGCCAGACCGAATGGGCTATCTTCCTAGAAGATAATATTTCGGTGAATGATAAGCTTATTTTAACACCTTCAGCTCGTTATGATCATAATAGTTATTCGGGATCAAATGTGACTGGTGGACTTAATTTTCTTTATGCAGTCACAGATAATGTGAATGTAAAAGGTGGGATTGCTAGAGCTTATAAAGCACCAAATCTTTATCAAACTAATCCAAACTACTTACTTTATACACGTGGACAAGGTTGCCCAACCGCAGGTGATTATGCGTGTTATTTCCAAGGTAATGAAGATTTAAAACCAGAAACCAGTTGGAATAAAGAGATTGGTGTGGAATACAATAAAGATGGTTATCTTGCATCTCTTACATATTTCCGTAATGATTACCGTAACAAAATTGTTCCATCAGATAAGCTCATTGGTGTGACTTCTAATAAAAATGAAGTATACCAATGGAGTAATGCGAATCGAGCACTTGTTGAAGGTCTAGAGGGAAATTTAACCTTACCATTAATCGAGAATAAATTATCTTGGGTGAATAACTTCACTTATATGCACAAAACCAAAAATAAAGATACTGGCAATCCGCTTTCTATTGTGCCGAAATATACGTTAAATTCTAGCTTGAGCTATCAGATTATAGATGGTTTTGATGCAATGCTGACTTATACACAATATGGTAAACAAGTAGGTCGTAAAGTAAAAGAGATTAGAATGGAAAATGCGGTAGCATTGGCTAACTCAACTGAAATCGGTAGTTATGCTGTTTGGGGATTAAGTGCAGGCTATAACTGGAAAGATACGATTAGTGTACGTATTGGTGTGAGCAACTTATTTGATAAACGCATTTATCGCGAAAATAATGGGGCAAGCACTTACAATGAGCCAGGTCGAGCTTATTACGCAACGGTAAAATATACTTTCTAATTAAGAATAGATGATTGAAGCCCTGTTTATACAGGGCTTTTTTATGTGTAGCCAACTTAGATCACAAAAACGCAAAGAGATTTTGATTTAATACACAAAATAAATAACAAATATTATCGAAGCCACAGCCAACGTGCAGGTGTGTCAACATTGCCTGAATCTGGTCGTGATACTCGCTTTAATGTAAATTATACATTCTAGATTAATTATTCAATACTTATAACTATCTGCACCTCAAGAGCCTGAACTTAGGAAACTTTTGAGGTGCAGATTTTTTATTATTGAAGCATAAAAATTTTATCGCAAACGTTTGCTTAACCTGTTAAAATCAATTTAGATTTTATTTCTCCAATATCTCAATAGGAAAAAATAGTGAGTAAACCATCATTAAGCTATAAAGATGCCGGTGTAGATATTAATGCTGGCAATGCCTTGGTTGACCGAATTAAACCGGAAGTAAAACGTACAACACGGCCAGAAGTCATTGGTGGATTAGGTGGGTTTGGTGCCCTATGTTCAATTCCAAGTAAATATAAAGAACCTATTTTAGTTTCTGGCACAGATGGAGTTGGTACGAAGTTACGTTTAGCCATTGATTTAAAAAAACACGATACTATTGGTGTAGATTTAGTTGCTATGTGTGTGAATGATTTAGTTGTGCAAGGTGCCGAACCGCTGTTCTTCTTAGATTATTATGCCACGGGTAAACTTGAAGTAAACATAGCTACTGATGTTGTGAAAGGTATTGCAGATGGTTGTGTACAGGCTGGTTGTGCTTTAGTGGGTGGTGAAACAGCTGAGATGCCTGGCATGTATCACGAAGGTGATTACGATTTGGCTGGCTTCTGCGTAGGTGTAGTGGAAAGATCTGAAATAATTGATGGTAGTCAGGTACGTCATGGAGATGCTTTAATTGCATTAGGCTCTAGTGGACCACATTCCAATGGATATTCTTTGGTACGTAAAGTTATTGAGGTTGCAGATGTTAATCCTGCGACAGCGCTGCTTGAAGGAAAGCCATTGAGTGAACATTTACTTGCTCCAACCAAAATCTATGTGAAATCAATATTAGCTTTAGTTAAACAAGTCAATGTTCATGCTATTGCGCATTTAACTGGTGGAGGCTTTTGGGAAAATATTCCTCGTGTTTTGCCCAAAAATGCTAAAGCGGTCATCTGCGAAAAAAGTTGGCAATGGCCTGTAATCTTTAAATGGTTACAAGAAAAGGGTAATATTGATACCTATGAAATGTACCGCACTTTTAATTGTGGTGTTGGAATGGTAATAGCTTTACCTCAAGATCAAATTGATACAGCATTGGCGATATTAAAACAAGCTGGTGAGAATGCGTGGTTAATTGGCCACATAGAAGATGCTAAAGAAAATGATGAAAAGGTTGTGATCTTATAGCATATTATTATTCGAGTTTAGGGGCAGATTTTATATCTGCCCTTATGTTTTAGATATTAAAACTGAAACTTATCCTATACTATTTTATTGATAATATTATGAAAAAAATTGCCGTTTTAATTTCTGGTCAAGGTAATAATTTACAAGCGATAATTGATGCTTGCCAAACACAGAAAATACTAGCGGAAATTGTTTGTGTTATAAGCAATAAAGCAAATGCTTTTGGTTTAATTCGGGCTCAAAGTGCAGGTATTTTTTCACGTGTTTTTTTACGCAATAATTTTGAGAGCAATTTGGCAATGGATCAATCTATTGCTGATGAGTTGGATAAATTTGATGTTGATTTAATTGTGCTGGCTGGTTATATGAAAATCCTGACACCTGAGTTTATACAACGTTTTGAGGGAAAGGTTATTAATATTCATCCTTCACTTTTACCTAAATATCCGGGCTTGAATACTTATCAAAAAGCTTTAGAGGCAGGCGATAGAGAGCATGGTACGACAGTACATTTTGTCAATGAGGAAGTTGATAATGGTGCAATTATATTACAATCCAAGGTGCCTATTTTTGATAATGATACGGTGGAAGTTATTGAAGCTCGTACTCGTGAACAAGAATATCGTATTTATCCGATCGTGGTGAAATGGTTTGTGGAAAATCGTTTAAAGCTTCAAAATGGCGTGGCTTATTTGGATAATATTCCTTTACCAGATCAAGGCTATGCAAATAATTAAAAACGACAGAGTTTGTTCTGTCGTTTTATGTATTAGTAGCCTTCTTCTTGCATATTAGGTAAAAATTGAGTTTCTTGGATCCGCTTTACTTGAGTGTAGATTGAACCATTTTCATGTAGATCAATTTCACGCCAACCCGGTTGTAGATTATCTAGTGTAAAATGATGGCTATCCGGTTTAAACTGGATACTTGTGGCGGGTGTCGCCATCACTTGGTAGCCATTCCAAATTGCATTAACTTCTTGATGAATATGCCCATATAAAATACCTTTTACATTGCTAAATTTCCCAAGTACTTCTGCCAGTTCATGTGAATTGCGCAAGTTATGTTGATCAAGCCAAGCAGAATTTGTTGGCAATAAGTGGTGATGTAGAACTACCAACGTATAGCGATTAGGATGTTGTGCAAGTTTTTCTTCTAATAAATTTAATTGGTGTTGGCTGAGCTGACCATGAGGAACACCATAAACTTGACTATCCAATAATAATACTTGCCAATATTTACCCAACAAAAGATGCTTTGCACTTTCCATTGGTGTCTTGTTTAGGTGTTCTACCATTTTAGGTTGAAAATCATGGTTACCTGGTATCCAAAAAATAGGTTTATTTAGAGGTGTCACCATTTCTACAAAACGGCGGTATCCCTCATCACTCCCATCTTGAACCAGATCACCAGTAGCAAGGATAATATCAAATGTATTATTTTCTTGTTGGATTTCTTTTAATACTTGAGTAAAGCTTGCTTGTGTATTTACACCCAAAAGGGCAGTTTCTTTTTCTTTGAATAAATGCGGATCAGTAATTTGTAATAATTTTATGATAGATTTCTCTGTTTGATAGACAAAGGTATTTTTCATCGATGCCACCTAATTACGTAACCAACGTTTTTGTAATTGAGCATAATTTAATTGAAGCCACTGCAATCCAATGACCGCAATGCCGTTATCAATTTTCCCCTCGCACATCCATTGATACGCTTGCTCGCGCTTTACAACATGTACGCGAATGTCTTCATTCTCATCAGCCAAGCCGTGAATGCCTTTTGCCTGTGAGCTATCTACCTTTCCAACAAATAAATGAAGCCTTTCTACCGTGCCACCTGGGCTATCCCAAACACTTAAGCAATGAGTTAAATTTTTTACGGTTATTCCTGCTTCTTCTTTGCTTTCACGTAAAGCGACTTCCTCTGGTTTTTCATCTTTCTCCACCATACCCGCAATTAATTCGAGTAACCAAGGTGAACGCATGGGTTCTGGGTGATAAGCTGCACCAATACGTACTTGTTCAACTAAAACGACAGAATCAGCTTTAGGATCATAGGCAATAACTGCAGAAGCGGCACCTTTAATGAGTAACTCTCGCGTGACAATCTCGCTTTCACCACCAGCAAATAGCTTATGTTTAAATTGAATTTGTTTTAGCGTGAAAAAGCCTTTATATAGCGTTTTTTCCGCCACAATTTCCATATCTTCTTGACTAAATTGTTGAATGTCAGACATCTTTTTCTCCAATACTTATCTGGAGATAATACGCTTAAAAGCTGATAAAAAAAATAGAACGGGCTTACTTTTTACTGAAAGTTTGAAGTGAGTCACAAAATATTATTAGGTATTGAGCAGAAAATGTTCATTGATAATCACCTTTCCTGTTTTTGAGCGTTATCTAGAACAGACAGTAAAATTCAGACTATAGAATGTGGTAAAGTGTGATAGATAGTGATAGAATCAGACCTGCTATGCAGCTTTTTTCTCGGTGTATGTTTTTTTATTGTCTATTTCGTGGTGCGACCAGCCTATAAAATAGTTGCAAGTTGATAAAAAATACATACACTAACCGCTCTTTTATGAGTTAAAACCAACAAAATAGGAAAAACAAATGAGTATTGAAGAACGCGTGAAAAAAATCATCGTTGAACAATTAGGTGTTAAAGAAGAAGATGTTAAATCTGAAGCTTCTTTCGTTGAAGATTTAGGTGCGGACTCTTTAGACACAGTTGAATTAGTAATGGCTTTAGAAGAAGAATTCGATATCGAAATTCCAGATGAAGAAGCTGAAAAAATCACAACTGTTCAATCTGCGATTGACTACGTGCAAAACAATCAATAATTTCAAGTTGGGCGACTTTTAAGTCGCCTAATTTTTTTCAAAAATTTCTTTCTAATATCACCGCACTTTTCCCTTATTCCTGCATTGTAAAATTGATCTGAATTACCTTTTAATTCAATTCTTGCTCTAAAATTATAAAAAATATTTAGTTTTATGCCTCAAAAAGGGTATTATTCTTACAGTTTTTTTATTTTTGAGGTACTTATGCTTTATTTAGAATTTTTATTCTTATTATTAATGCTTTATATGGGAAGCCGTTACGGTGGTATCGGATTAGGCGTTGTTTCTGGTATCGGTCTTGCTATCGAAGTTTTCGTATTCCGTATGCCTGTAGGGAAAGCACCGATTGATGTAATGCTCATCATTCTTGCTGTGGTGACTTGTGCATCCGTACTTGAGGCTGCAGGCGGTTTGAAATTTATGTTACAAATTGCCGAACGCATTCTCCGTAAAAATCCAAAACGTGTAACTTTACTCGGCCCATTAGTCGTGTATTTATTAACGTTTATGCTTGGTACTGGTCACTCTGTTTACACAATTATGCCAATCATCGGTGATGTTGCATTGAAAAACAAAATTCGTCCAGAACGTCCAATGGCAGCGTCTTCAGTGGCATCTCAATTAGCGATCACATCTAGCCCGCTCTCTGCAGCAGTTGTCTTCTATTTAGGTAAAATTACTGCAATGCCTGGCTTTGAGCATATTAGTTTGTTAGATATTATTTGTGTGACGGTTCCTGCCACTTTAGCTGGTACGATAGCGCTTTCTTTATATAGTATACGTCGTGGTAAAGAGTTAGAACAAGATCCTGAATATCAACGTCGTTTACAAGATCCCGTATGGCGCGAACGTATTTTAAATACCACAAGCACAACATTGAATGAAGCCCTTCCACAAGGTGCTAAAAAATCAGTTTATTTGTTCTTATTAGCATTGGTGGTGATTGTTACAATTGCGATGATTCCTGAAATTCGTACTATCGGTAGCGGAAAAGCAATTTCCATGTCGCTAATCATCCAAATGATGATGCTTTGCTTTGGTGGTGTTATTTTACTTGCAACGAAAACAAATCCTCAAATCGTGCCAAATGGCGTGGTATTTAAGTCTGGTATGGTGGCCGCTATTGCGATTTATGGTATTGCTTGGATGAGTGATACTTACTTCCAATATGCAATGCCAGAATTTAAAGCCGCGATTACTGATATGGTTCAAACTTATCCTTGGACATTCGCATTGGCATTATTTGCAGTTTCTGTCGTAATTAACAGCCAAGCAGCAACAGCTGTAATGTTATTACCAGTTGGTATTGGTTTAGGTATTCCAGCACCAATCTTGGTTGGTTTGATGCCAGCAACTTATGCCTATTTCTTCATCCCAAATTATCCATCAGACATTGCAACAGTAAACTTTGACGTAACGGGTACAACAAAAATTGGTAAATATTATTTTAACCACAGTTTCATGGTGCCAGGTTTAATTGGGGTTGTTGTTGCTTGCTTAGTCGGTGTTTCTGTGGCGGAATTAGTGATTCGCTAATTTACACATAAACTAAATCCTTTTAATATAAAAGCACCTTTGAATGGTGCTTTTATTTTTATGACAACCTACATCGCCTACGGCAATATAAATCAACCTTTTTCTTTGGAGTCGTTACCTGATGAACTGATTCCAGAAAATCTATATCAAATTGAAACGGATAACTTGCGTGTTTTTCAGCGTCATCAGTGCCGTCGGCTTGCTCACTTATTGCTTTTCCAACTTCTAAAAATCTCAGGAAAATCCACCGCACTTTTATCTCAAATTTATCGTACTGAAAGTGGCAGACCTTATTTTCTTGATGAGCGAATAGATTTTAATATTAGTCATTCTGGCGATTGGGTGGCGGTAATATTAGATATTAGAAATGAAGAAAAAAGCGCGGTGGGAATTGATATTGAATTTCCTAAAATAAGAAATTTTACGGCGTTGATGGAACATATTGCACCAAAAGAAGAAATTGATTGGTTTCATCATCAGCAGGATTCTTTGAAGGCTTTTTATCGTTGTTGGTGTTTGCGCGAAGCTGTATTGAAATCTCAAGGATTTGGGATCGTAAAATTATCCAATGTTCGTCATTTTCCTGAACAACAAAAAATTTTTTCAGATTATTGTCCGCAAGGCCAGTTGTCGTTTACTGATGAACTCCCTGTTTATTTAGCCGCTTTTGTCAATCATCAAGAAAAATTACCGCACTTTTATGAGTGGAGTGGTGAAAGTTTACAGATAAAAGAACTTCAAAAATGCGTTCTTTATGAGGTGAATTAATCAAGAAAATCCTTGTGTAAAATCAAGGATTTTTTATTGCCTAAAAAGCCTTGCATTTTCATAGACGCGCCCCATTTATTTAGCTAAACTCTTAACAATTTTTTGACAAATGGAGAATGAAATGTCACAGAACGGTTCAGATCGCGATCCTTGGAGTAAACCAGGGCAAAACAACGACCAACAGCCGGGAAATTCATCCAATAATAATGGATGGAATAACAATCAAAATCGTGGGAATCAAGAACAATCTCCGCCAGATATTGAGGAGATTTTTAATAACCTTCTCAGAAAATTAGGTGGTGGAAATAAAAAGAGCGGTCAAAATAATGGTAGTTTTCAAAACAGTACGCCATTTAATTTTGGAAAAGTGGTGCCGCTTGCTGTGGCGATTGGTGCGATTATTTGGGGCGTAAGTGGTTTCTACACTATTAAAGAGGCTGAGCGTGGTGTGGTGCTTCGTTTTGGTGAATTGCATTCTATTGTTCAACCTGGTTTGAACTGGAAACCAACATTTGTAGATAAAGTATTGCCGGTGAATGTAGAGCAAGTTAAAGAACTTCGCACACAGGGTTCAATGCTGACTAAAGATGAAAATATGGTTCGTGTAGAAATGACTGTGCAATATCGAGTGCAAGATCCTGCTAAATATCGTTTTAGTGTGACGAATGCGGATGATAGTTTAGGTCAAGCGACTGACAGTGCATTGCGTTATGTGATCGGCCATATGTCAATGAATGATATTTTAACAACAGGCCGTGCGGTTGTTCGTGAAGATACGTGGAAAGCATTAAATGACATTATCAAATCCTATGATATGGGACTTGAGGTTATTGATGTGAACTTCCAATCTGCGCGCCCACCTGAAGAAGTAAAAGATGCGTTTGATGATGCGATTAAAGCTCAGGAAGATGAACAACGTTTTATTCGTGAAGCGGAAGCCTATGCCCGAGAGAAAGAGCCGATTGCGCGTGGTGATGCACAACGTATTATTGAAGAAGCGACAGCTTATAAAGATCGTATTGTGTTAGATGCTCGAGGCGAAGTGGAACGTTTGCAGCGTTTATTGCCTGAATTTAAAGCTGCGCCAGATTTACTGCGTGAGCGTTTATATATTCAAACCATGGAAAAAGTCATGGCAAATACGCCAAAAGTGATGCTTGATGGCAATAATGGTAACAATTTAACTGTGTTACCCTTAGAACAAATTATGGGTAAAAAAGTATCAGCTAAAGCGCCAGCCGTAACAGAAAGAGCGGTAGAATCTGCGCCTGTTTTATCTCAGCCAGAGCGCATTAATCATTCTTCAAGCCAACTACCAAGCACTGTTGAGCCGATTCGCCAAGGGAGATTTAACTAATGCGTAAATTTTTATTACCAGCTATTTTTGTCATTGCGGCAGTGGTGTATTCCAGTGTCGTGGTCGTGACGGAAGGTACACGCGGTATTATGTTGCGATTCAACAAAGTACAACGTGATGCAGATAACAAAGTGGTTGTCTATGAACCAGGCTTACATTTTAAAGTGCCTTTGATTGATAGCATTAAAGTTTTAGATGCGCGTATTCGCACCTTAGATGGATCAGCAACACGTTTTGTTACTGTTGAGAAAAAAGACTTGCTAGTAGATTCTTATGTGAAATGGAAGATTAGTGATTTTGGTCGATTCTACACATCTACTGGTGGTGGCGATTATACTCAAGCTTCAAGCTTGTTAAGCCGTAAAGTAAATGACCGTTTGCGTTCTGAAATTGGTACAAGAACCATTAAAGATATCGTTTCTGGTACGCGTGGTGAATTAATGGAAGGGGCAAAAAAAGCTTTAAATTCAGGGCAAGATAGTACGGCGGAATTGGGTATTGAAGTAATTGATGTACGTGTAAAACAAATTAATTTACCGGACGAAGTATCTTCTTCAATTTATCAACGAATGCGTGCAGAACGTGATGCAGTCGCGCGTGAACACCGTTCTCAAGGTAAAGAAAAAGCAGCATTTATCCAAGCAGATGTAGATCGTAAAGTGACCTTGATTCTTGCTAATGCAAATAAAACTGCACAAGAATTACGAGGCTCAGGCGATGCAGCGGCGGCAAAATTATATTCAGATGCTTTTGCTCAAGAACCACAATTCTTTACTTTTGTACGTAGCTTAAAAGCCTATGAAGCAAGTTTTGCAAACTCTGACAATATGATGATTTTAAAACCAGATAGTGATTTCTTCCGCTTTATGCAAGCTCCGAAGAAATAGATTTAAAATTGATAAAAACACCTTCCTTGTGAAGGTGTTTTTTTTATAGCCAGCGTCTTACTTTTTGTTTGTAACGACGATATTCATCGCCAAATTTACTTTCCAAATAGGTTTCTTCTCGGGCTATTTGAAAGCGATTCATAACTAGTATAAAGGCAAGCACGCCTAACCAAGCTAAACTATTACCCAACCAAAGAGACCAAGCAATTAACATTAACAGCAAGCTTAAATACATTGGATTACGGCTAAATTGAAATATGCCTGTAGAAACTAATTGTGTTGTGTGTTTAAAGTCATGAGGATTAATGGTCGTTTTGCGGATAAAAAATTGAAGCACACTGCCTCCAGCAATCAAAAATGAAAGCGTAATGACAAAGGCAATAACTGCAAAATAGACAGAATAACTCGCTACTTTTGGCAAAAAATACATTACAGTGCCAATTAATAAACAGAGTAGTGGTGGTGGAATAAATAACATCGCTAAATCTCATTAATAAAAATGCCGCCTAGTGATAGACGGCATGTAAAGTGCGGTCAAAATTTATTTTAATTTTGCTTTAATTGCTTCTGCTACAAGTTCAGCTTCAGGCCCTAAAATGACTTGCAATCCATCATTGCCTAATTTTACATTACCTTTTGAACCAAGCGCTTTAAGTTGATCTTCATTAATATTGTGATGGTCAACTAAAGTTAAGCGTAAACGAGTGATGCAAGCATCCACAGTTTTGAAGTTTTCTGAACCACCTAAAGCAGCGATAAATTTCACCGCTCTTTCTTCGCGAGATTGGTTACTTTGTGTTGGGGCTGCAGCTGTTTCTGCTTTATCTTCACGTCCTAGCGTTTTGAGATTAAAGGTATTAATTGCAAAACGGAACACAAAATAATAGATAGCAAAGAATACAATACCTTGTACAAGTAACATATACCAGCTAACGGCAAGTGGGTTGCGGCTAGAAAGTACCATATCCACTAAACCAGCACTAAAGCCGAAGCCAGCAATCCAGTGCATTGTGGCTGCAATGAATACAGAGATACCCGTTAATAATGCATGCAATACATAAAGTATCGGTGCAACGAACATGAATGAGAATTCAAGCGGTTCGGTGATCCCTGTAAAGAAAGAAGCTAGTGCACCCGCAAGCATAATTGAGGCCACTTGTACTTTTTGATTTGGTTTTGCGCAGTGATAAATCGCAAGAGCAGCACCTGGTAAACCAAACATCATCACTGGGAAGAAACCAGCTTGATACATACCAGTTACCCCTACAGTTGCAGTGCCTTCGGCAATGGATTTAGCACCGCCTAAGAAGTTTGGAATATCATTGATACCTGCTACGTCAAACCAGAATACAGAGTTTAAGGCATGGTGTAAGCCAACAGGAATTAATAAGCGGTTGAAGAAACCGTAGATCCCCGCACCGACTGCACCTAAATCTTTGATGGATTCACCAAATGAAACGAGCGCGTTAAAAATATGCGGCCAAATATAGAGTAAGGCAAATGATACAGCGATCATCACGAAAGAAACCAAAATTGGGACGAGGCGTTTTCCGCTAAAGAACGAAAGTGCCTTTGGTAATTCAACTTGATAGAAACGGTTGTAAAGTTCAGCTGAAATCACACCAATTAAAATCCCGATAAATTGGTTATTGATTTTTTTGAATGCGGCAGGCACTTCACTAATATCAATGTGTTGTAATTGTGCTACACCTGCAGGGGAAAGTAGGGTGGTTACTACATAGAAACCAACAAGGCCTGAAAGTGCGGCGGAACCGTGTTTGTCTTTTGCAAGACCAAACGCGACGCCCACAGCGAAGAGTAAGCCCATGTTATCAATAATTGCTGCACCAGATTTAATTAATAATGCTGCTAATTGACTGTTTGCCCCCCAACCATCTGGGTCGATCCAATAGCCAATACCCATTAATAATGCCGCAGCAGGTAAGGCTGCCACAGGCACCATTAAGGCTTGACCGATTTTTTGTGCGTAACTAAGTACACTCATATAATCTCCTTAATTTTTATATTTTGATGAAATCAAAAGGCTTGAGCCCATTCTTTGCCTCAAGCCTTATACATTATTCTATGCCAAATTATTCAACGGTCAATTTTTTACCATCGTAGCTAATGGCTTTAACGCTGGTTAACGCTTTACCACCGTCAGTTTCACCACCGATGAGCAATACTTTATTGTTGTAAGACACAGAGAAACCATAGCCAATATTCATTGGTAATTCACCAACGATACTCCATTTACCATTATTTAAAGTATAAACTTCGTTATGCCATGTTTTGGTTAAACCTTTATGCGCATGGAGTTTGCCTTCCTTGAATTGTTTAATTGAACCAGGGAAGTTTGCGCCACCAGTCACTAAATAATGGCCATGGCTATATCCTGCGAGTGCGCCAGCTAAACCATCTTGTGATTTACCTTTTGGCGCAGGTAAGTCAGGTAAGTTTTTCCATTGCACACCTTTAGCAGTGAATTTGCCTTGGTGAGTTTCTGCGGTGCGAAGGCCAGGTTTCACTTCACCATTGACAACCACTAAGTCATTACCTTGAATGGTGAATGCCGCACCTGCACGACCAGAGAATGGAATACGACCTTCATTGCGCCATTTATTGGTTGATGGTTCATAGCTCAATAATTCTGTTGTGAAGAAATAATCTTCTGGACGTTGATCGAAATAAGCTGCTGCGATTTCATCTTTTTTCGCTTTATCTTCACCCGCTGCCACGGTGTCTTGGAAGAAACCATTAAATATAGAGAGGTTAGAACCACCTAAAATATAAACTTTATCACCGTGAGATGCGCTGCTTGAACCGACTAAACCACGCGGAGAGCGAGTAGGAAGTTTCACCCAAGTATTATCAGCTGGATTGTAGCTGTAAGCATCATTAACAAGTTGAAGTTCGCCCTTTTCATTTTTTTGCAAACCACCGAATACATAAAGTTTTCCATCTACGGCTGCTGCAACAGGTTGATTACGTTCACCACCAGGGAATGCTGCAATTTCTTTCCATTGTGCAGCAGGATCTTTTAAGTCTAAAGAATAGAATTTATTGCCACCCGAACCTAAGCCTACATATACGGTATCACCGATGAGTGCGCCAGTTCCGCTTTTGATGCCTACTGGTAAATCTGGATAGACTTGTGCGTTAGCTGAAAATGCAACAGTTGCAAAAAGTGCGGCGCATAATGCTGTTTTTGTCAATTTCATAATAAACCTCATTTATTAAGTTATGTTTATGGTTTGCTATTCATAAAACCGCATTGAATAGGATTTATTTTATAAAAAAAGTGCGGTTATAAAAGCCTTGCTTTTTTTAACCGCACTTTAGTGTTAAGACATCAATAGATTTGGCACAAAAGTAATGATTTGTGGGAAAATCGTAATTAATACTAATGTTAAGAATATCGGTATTAAGAACGGCAATACACCTTTTGTTACAGTGGATACTGACATATTACCCACACGCGCCACCACAAAGAGAGCCATACCCATTGGTGGTGTTAAGATACCGATCATCATATTCAATGTAGTCATTACACCGAAGAATACTAAGTCGATATTAAATTGCATTGCGATTGGAATTAACATTGGTAACACTAAGAATTGCAATGCTAATGCATCAATGAACATACCCAAGAAGAGCAAGAGGGCATTGATCATGACTAATACCATAAGTGGAGAATCAGCTACGGCAACGAATATATCTGCTATACGCATTGCAACTTGTTCACGTGCGATCATATCTCCGAAGAAGGTCACGGTCATAATCATTAATGCAACCACACCAGTAATTGCCATAGCTTCAATGCAGCTATTAAAGAGCATTTTCATTGTTAATTCTTTATAAACGAATTTACCAATGATGACGGAGTAAGTTGCAGCAACAACGGCAGATTCTGTTGGGCTAAATAAGCCAGAGAAGATACCACCGATGATGAGTAATGGGGTTAAAATTGCCCAGAACGCTCTTTTGAATGATGTGCAAAGTTCTTCACGAGTTGCTTTTGGTGTTCTTGGATAACCACGTTTTTTAGATACGTAGTAGTTCATGATCATCAAGGCAATCGTTACAAGTACGCCTGGTACAAAACCTGCAACGAAGAGTTTCGCAATAGATTCGTTGGCAATTACACCGTAAATAATCATGGCGATACTTGGTGGAACTAATGGACCGATGATACAAGATGCTGCAGTGATACCACCACAAATATCATCATCATAGCCTGCATCGCGCATAGCCTTGATTTCTAACTGACCTAAGCCACCCGCATCAGCAAGTGCAGAACCTGACATACCTGAGAACAATAAACTTGCGCCAATATTTACATGCCCCATACCACCAGTGTAGTGACCGAGTAAGGCTTTTGCGAAGTTAAAGATACGTTCTGTGATACCGCCAGTATTCATTAAAATACCCGTTAGAATATAGAACGGCACAGCAAGTAATGAGAAACTATCTAAACTCATGGTCAGTTTTTCAGCCGCTGCGTTTACTACGTTCCATCTGGTCATTGAGAAATAAAGTAATGTGGTAATAAATAATGACCAACCTACTGGCACACCGAGGAACATAATAACCAGCCAGAATATTAGGGCAACGTATACAGAGTTAGAACCAAATTTCACATATTCTGTGATGCGCAATACTTTGTACCACTCTGGGAACGTAAATAAAATGCCTAATAAAATGACCGCACTTATAATGAAGAACGTCGCCGGTAAATAGCTTTTATCTTCTTTAAAATTGTCTGCTTGAGCTTGGAAGAAGCGCACTAACATTAGGATAGAAATGATCGGCAGAGAAGCATAAATCCATTTCTCTGAAATTCCGCCTAATGCGTCAATAGGGAAATCTGCACCAAGGAACGTTTTAATACCAAAATGGATAAAGAAAATAATGCCAAGGAAAATCATTAACTGTACAAAAGAGTTTGTTACTTTTTTGACAGAAGCAGGCATTAAATTGGTTAAGAAGTCGATGTAAACGTGTTCTTGTTTGCGGATAGCCACACTAATACCGAGCATACCTACATATACAAACAATAATTTAGCGAGTTCCTCACTCCAAATTAATGGTGATTGGAAAGCTTGGCGGAATAGGATTTGAGCAACAAGAATACCGAAGATGGCAAGGAATAGCGCACCGCCAATCCATTCTTCAAGTTTGTTAAAAAATTTCATACTTCACTCCGAGAGATTGTGGAGAACGAAAATGAGTACGCCAACCAAATTGTTGGCGCATATAATAGGGGATTATTTAATCGCTTGGATTTCTTTTAATGCTTTTTCACCTTTCTCACCAGTTTGTTTCACAAACTCAGCATAGAATGGTTTCATCGCATCTTTGAATGGCGCTAAATCTGGATGGGTTACTTTTACACCTTGTTTTTCAAAGAATTTCACCAAATCTTTTTCGCCATCTACGAATAATTTAGTGTGGTATTTTGCTGCATTTTCAGCGGCGTCTTTGACTACTTTTTGAAGATCTTCCGGTAATTCTTTATAAGTTTCGTTACTCACTAAATAAAGTTGGTCATTCAAGATGTGGTTAGTCATCGCTAAGAATTTTTGCACTTCATAGAATTTTTGTGCTTGTACGGTCGCTAATGGGTTTTCTTGACCATCGACAGAGTTAGTTTGAAGTGCAAGATATACCTCAGAGAATGCCATAGGTGTTGGCGATGCACCTACATATTTTGCGTATGCTAAGTTAGTTGCGGCATTGGGTACACGAAGTTTTAAACCTTTCATATCCGCAATGCTATTGATTGCTCTATTTGAAGTTGTTTGGCGAGTCCCATTATAGGCCTGAGAAAGTAGCGTGATGCCAAGCTCTTTATTCATTTTTTGAACTAAATCTTTACCAAATGCGGTTTCTTGTAATGCTTTTTGTGCAACGTTGTAGTCGGTGATGACATATGGTAACGCGAACACTGCTGCTTCAGGATAGAATAATTGGAAACGAGCTGATTCAGCAAAAGTGAAGTCAAGAGAACCGTCTTTTAATTGTTTTAACATTGCACGGTCGTCACCAAGTTGTGAACTCGGATAAAGTGAAACTTCAATTTTACCATGTGATTTTTCTTTTACTTCTTTCGCAAACATTTCAGCTGCTTTGTACTCATTAGATGAAGTACCTGCATTCATACCAAATTTTAAGTCATAATCTGCGGCAAAAACGGCTGAAGAAACGCCTAATGTGATAGCAGTTGCAAGGAAAAGTTTAGTAAATTTCATAATGTTCGCTCCTGTGTGAACCTATGTTGATATAAGCCATAATTGGCTTGGATTGAAAGTGAATGCTCGATGTTTTAGACATCAAAAAAACGACTCGGGCGCTATTCTAAAGTAAAAAAATACTTTTTGAACTGCTCTTTGAAGTTTTATTTCAAAATTGAGAGGTAGATCACATTGGCAAAAAAATACTTCAAAAAAAATTTTAAAATGGAGTTATGTTTTTATATAATGCTGAGCACTGACGAAAATGCAGGCTCAGTTATATTTAGGAGTGATATTATGTCGAAATTATCTCATCAAGATGTGCTTTCTCAAATTCAATACGGTCTCATTGCTTCTTGCCAACCCGTTGATGATGGTCCAATGGATAAACCTGAAATTGTTTCTGCCATGGCTCAAGCTTCCGTTGCTGGTGGCGCATCAGGTTTACGTATTGAAGGTGTAGATAACCTTAAAGCGACACGTCCTTTCGTAAACATTCCAATTATCGGTATTGTAAAACGTGACTTACCTGATAGTCCGATTCGTATTACGCCATTTCTGCAAGATATTGAAGATCTTGCCAATGCAGGGGCAGATATTATTGCGGTAGATGGCACTAGCCGCCCTCGTCCAGTTGATATTGAAAGTGCGGTGAAAAAAATCCATGAAATGGGCTGCTTGGCTATGGCAGATTGCTCTAATTTAGAAGAAGGCTTGTATTGTCAAAAACTCGGTTTTGATATTGTGGGGAGCACAATGTCCGGTTATACAGGTGGTCCAGTTCCCGAAGAGCCTGATTATCAATTAGTGAAAGATTTAAAAGCAGCGGGTTGTTTTGTGATGGCAGAAGGTCGCTATAACACGCCTAAATTGGCAAAAGTGGCCATTGAAATTGGCGCAGATTGCGTCACTGTTGGTTCAGCACTAACTCGCCTTGAGCATATCGTGAGTTGGTTTGCTAATTCTGTGAAATCTGCAAGATAGTCGTAAGACGTGTGAGAAAATACTTCATACTATAAGGATAAGTTATGCGTTGTTTAGCTCTAGACATTGGCGGTACAAAAATCGCGGCGGCTATCGTAAAAAATGGCGAAGTTGAACAACGCCAACAAATTCATACACCGCGTGAAAATGTGGTAGAAGGAATGCATCAAGTATTAGAACAACTTCTTACTCATTATGCAGGGCAATTTGATTATGTGGCGGTGGCTTCAACCGGTATTATAAATGATGGTGTTTTAACCGCACTTAATCCTAAAAATTTAGGTGGTTTGAATCAATTTCCACTAAAAGAAAGTATTGCTAAACACACGGATAAACCAATTGGCTTATTAAATGATGCGCAAGCCGCAACCTATGCGGAATACCAACTCCAAGATTCAGAAAAAGTATCAAACTTTGTTTTTATTACTGTTTCTACTGGCGTGGGTGGTGGTGTCATATTAAACCAACAATTACAAACTGGTCCAAAGGGAATCGCAGGACATATCGGGCATACATTAGCGGATCCAAATGGTCCAATGTGCGGTTGTGGTCGTCGTGGTTGTGTAGAAGCCGTTGCTGCAGGGCGTGCAATTGAAGCAGTGTCTTCCCAATGGTACGATCCTTGTGAGCCAAGAGAAGTTTTTGAACGTTTTAGAAAAAATGATGAAAAAGCTACCGCACTTATAGAGCGTTCAGCCAAAGCCATTGCCAATTTAGTGGCGGATTTAGTGATTGGATTGGATGTGCAAAAAGTTGTTATAGGTGGTAGTGTCGGGTTGGCTGAAGGTTATTTACCATTAGTCAAACGTTTCTTACAGGATATGCCTGCTGTATATAGCTGTGACATTGAATCTGCTAAATTTGGTCAAGATGCAGGATTAGTCGGCGCAGCTTATTGGGTGAAAGATGTTCTGCTTGATAAACCAAAAGGAACAATTTATGGCTAAATTCGGAAATGTGTTAAATACCATTAGTTCGCTTTACCATAGTCTAACCAAGTCAGAGAAAAAAATTGCTGATACGATTTTACGTTCGCCTGATTTAGTGTCTCAATGCCCCCTTTCTGAAATTGCTAAGCATTTGGAAGTTGGAGAAGCTACGCTCGTCCGTTTTTGTCGAACTATTGGTTTTAAAGGCTTTAGCGATTTTAAATTAGAACTTTCCATTGAGCTTGCCACGAAAGATAACAATGATGAAACAGTGCTCGAAACAGAAATTATGCCGAGCGATGATTCTTTAACGATTGCACAAAAGTTGCAAGCGGCAGTTTCTAATGTAATGGAAGAAACGGTTAATTTATTAGATTTGAAACAGCTTGAACAAGTGGTTAAAGCTATTAAAAAAGCACGTTGTATCTTTTTATTCGGCGTGGGATCATCTGGTGTGACCGCTGAAGATGCAAAAAATAAATTGATGCGTATCGGTTTCCAAGTGGATGCAACAGGCAATAATCATTTTATGTATATGCAGGCGGCATTACTTACGCCTTCTGATGTGGCAATTGGTTTAAGCCATTCAGGATATTCCGCCGAAACGGCGCATACACTCAAAATTGCTAAACAAAATGGTGCAACGACAGTGGCATTAACTCACAGTTTGCGTTCCCCCGTTACAGAATATGCTGATTATGTTTTGGTAAATGGTAATAAACAAGGGAAGCTACAAGGTGACTCTATTGGTACCAAAATTGCACAGCTTTTTGTATTAGATTTAATTTATGCTTTGTTAGTGCAGGGCGAAGAAGAACTTGCAGCTCAGACCAAGCAAAAAACTCTTAATGTGATTCTTGAACAACGTATAAAATAGGAGAAAACTTATGCGTGATTTAAAAGGTATTTTCAGTGCATTATTAGTGTCATTTAATGAAGATGGCACAATTAATGAAAAAGGTTTACGTCAAATTATCCGCCACAATATCGACAAAATGAAAGTTGATGGTTTATATGTGGGTGGTTCAACAGGCGAAAACTTTATGCTTTCAACTGAAGAGAAAAAAGAAATCTTCCGTATTGCAAAAGATGAAGCAAAAGATCAAATCGCGCTAATTGCTCAAGTGGGTAGCGTAAACTTAAAAGAAGCAGTTGAATTAGGTAAATATGCAACAGAATTAGGCTACGATAGCTTATCTGCAGTTACTCCGTTCTACTATAAATTTAGTTTCCCTGAAATCAAACATTATTACGACACCATTATTGCAGAAACAGGCAATAATATGATCGTGTATTCTATTCCGTTCTTAACTGGCGTGAATATGGGAATTGAACAATTTGGTGAACTTTACAAAAACCCGAAAGTATTAGGGGTAAAATTCACAGCTGGTGACTTCTATTTATTAGAACGTTTGAAAAAAGCTTATCCAAACCACTTAATTTGGGCTGGTTTCGATGAAATGATGTTACCTGCGGCCGCACTTGGTGTGGATGGTGCAATCGGTTCAACTTTCAACGTAAACGGCGTTCGTGCTCGTCAAATTTTTGAATTGACCAAAGCGGGTAAATTAGCCGAAGCGTTAGAAATTCAACATGTAACCAACGATTTAATCGAAGGCATTTTAGCGAATGGTTTATATTTAACCATCAAAGAATTGCTTAAATTAGAAGGTGTGGATGCGGGTTATTGCCGTGAGCCAATGACAGCAAAAGCAACGGATGCTCAGCTTGCTAAAGCAAAAGAGTTGAAAGCGAAATTTTTATAATTAATGGAATATCGTGAGAACCTAGGGGATTGATTTCCCCAGGTTACTCATAATTTATCCCTCTTGGGGTAGCAATTCTCGTTTCCTGCTTCTCAGTTTTTCTATTTCGTAGTGGGGAACCATTATGTTTAACCGTTGGTTTGTTTATCTACGGTATTGAAAATAAAGGAAGTATAGTATGCGCCTTATTCCTCTACACAACGAACAACAGGTGAGTCGTTGGGCTGCACGCCATATTGTTGATCGTATCAATCATTTTAATCCTACGGCTGAACGTCCATTTGTTCTCGGTTTACCAACTGGTGGCACACCATTAAAAACTTACCAAGAATTAATTGCACTTTGTAAAGCGGGCGAGGTGAGCTTTAAGCATGTGGTAACATTCAATATGGACGAATATGTAGGTTTACCAGAGGAACACCCTGAAAGTTATCATAGTTTTATGTATAACAATTTTTTCAATCATATCGATATTCAGCCAGAAAATATCAATATTCTTAATGGCAACACGGATGATCATGATGCAGAATGTCGCCGTTATGAAGAAAAAATTAAATCTTACGGAAAAATTAATTTATTTATGGGCGGAGTAGGCAATGATGGCCATATTGCCTTTAATGAACCGGCGTCATCATTAAGTTCCCGTACTCGTATTAAAACCTTAACTCAAGACACGCTGATCGCAAATTCACGCTTCTTTGATAATGATGTGAATAAAGTGCCAAAGTATGCTTTAACTATTGGTGTAGGCACATTATTAGATGCAGAAGAAGTGATGATCCTTGCAACTGGCCACCATAAGGCGCTTGCAGTTCAAGCAGCCGTAGAAGGTGGTGTGAACCATATGTGGACAGTGAGTGCACTTCAACTACATCGCCATTTTGTGTTAGTTTGTGATGAGCCTGCACAACAAGAATTGAAAGTAAAAACGGTTAAATATTTTACTGAATTAGAACAACGCGCCATTCATAGCGTGTTATAAGATCCTGCCGCTGAAAAGAGCGGTAATTTTTCTGATTATTTTATTTAAGGACAAAAAATGAGATATGCATTAACGAATTGTGTGATTTACACAAAATATGATGTTTTACGTGATTTTGCTGTAATTATTAACGGTGAAATTATTGAAGCGGTAGTTTCACAAGCTGAATTAGAAACAGGTATCAGAACCATTGATTTACAAGGTAATAATTTAACGGCGGGTTTTATTGATCTTCAATTAAATGGCTGTGGTGGGGTGATGTTTAACGACCAAACTAGCATTGAAACTTTGGAAATTATGCAGGAAACTAACTTGAAATCAGGTTGTACAAGTTTCCTTCCTACTTTTATCACGGCACCAGATGAAAACATAAAAAGTGCGGTGAAAATTATGCGTGAATATTTAAACAAGCATAAAAACCAAGCACTTGGTTTACATATTGAAGGGCCGTTTATCAGTGTTGAGAAAAAAGGTGTACACCGTCCCGAATATATTCGTGAAATTACGCCTGAAATGAAATATTTTCTCTGTGAAAATGCTGATGTCATTACAAAAATTACCATTGCCGCAGAAAACCCAACCATTAACTATACGCCTGATTTTGTGAAAGCGGGCATTATTGTCTCTATAGGTCATTCCAATGCGACTTATGAAGTGGCTAAAGCTGCATTCCACAAAGGCGCAACTTTTGCGACTCACTTGCATAATGCAATGTCGCCAATTAGTTCTGGACGTGCAATGGGCGTAGTGGGGGCGGTACTCGATTCTGATGTTTACACTGGTATTATCGTGGATGGTGTGCACATCAATTACGGCAATGTTCGCATTGATAAAAAAATCAAAGGTGACAAACTTTGTATTGTGACAGACTCTCTTGCTGCAGCTGGTGCACCACCTGAATTGGAAACCTTCACCTTTGTAGGAAAAACTATTTATATCCGAGATGGCCGCTGTTTTGATGCAAACGGTACGATCGCTGGTGCATCAATTACCATGATCGAATCTATTAAGAATGCAGTGGAGTTTGTAGAAATTCCGCTTGCTGAAGCAATTCGAATGAGTAACCTTTATCCTGCACGAGCAATTGGTGTGGATGATCGTTTAGGTTCGGTAGAAAAAGGAAAAATCGCAAATTTAGCCGTGTTTACGTCAGATTATAAAGTGACAGCAACTGTGCTTAATGGTGAATGGAAACCTAACTGATTTAAAGTGCGGTAAATTTACCTGCTTTTTTATAGCCCAACCAATCGGTTGGGTTATTTTTTGCTTTACTACTTTAATAAGAATAATTTTCATCTATAATATAAAAACCAAGTTAATTACTAGGAGATAGATATGGCAAAAGATGAAGTAGGGCATAATTTTCTTGCACGTTTAGGTAAAACTCGTTTGCGTCCAGGCGGTAAAAAAGCAACAGATTGGTTAATTGCCAATGGTGATTTTAGCCAAGATAAAAAAGTTTTAGAGGTTGCTTGTAATATGGGAACGACAGCAATTGGATTGGCGAAGCAGTTTGGTTGCTATATTGAAGGTGTTGATTTAGATGAACATGCGTTAGAAAAAGCACAAGCAAATATCGAAGCAAATGGTTTGCAAGAAAAAATTCATGTGCAGCGAGCGAATGCGATGAAGTTGCCTTTTGAGGATGAAAGTTTTGATATTGTCATCAATGAAGCGATGCTCACAATGTTACCCGTGGAAGCGAAGAAAAAAGCTATTGCAGAATATTTTCGAGTGTTAAAACCTAATGGTTTATTACTTACTCACGATGTTATGCTGGTGGGGAATGATCATCAAACTATTCTAGAAAATATGCGCAAAGCGATTAACGTGACGGTAACGCCATTAACGAAAGATGGCTGGAAAGGAATATTCCAAGAAAGTGGCTTTAGAAATGTTGATACTTTCTCTGGTGAGATGACATTACTTTCACCAAAAGGAATGATTTATGATGAGGGTATTCTTGGAACGTTAAAAATCATCCGTAATGCTATGAAAGCGGAAAATCGCGAGCAATTTAAAAGAATGTACAAAACCTTTAATGATCCTGAACATAAATTACATTTTATTGCTGTATGTAGTCAAAAATAATATAAAAAACAAAGGCCTAGTTTTCTAGGCCTTTATCTTTTATTATTTAGCACAATTACATTCTGAATGGGCTGTTTTTTGTTCAAAACGTTCTGCAACGAAATCCCAGTTTACCACGTTCCAGAATTCTTTAATGTAGTCTGGACGACGGTTTTGGAATTTTAAGTAGTAAGCGTGTTCCCAAACGTCTAAACCTAAAAGTGGGAAACCTTCACAACCAGCTACTTCTTTACCCATTAATGGGTTATCTTGGTTTGCTGTTGATACCACGGCTAATTTACCTTCAGCAGTTAATACTAACCACGCCCAACCTGAACCAAAACGAGTTGCGGCTGCTTTTTCAAATTCAGCTTTAAATGTTTCTACAGAACCGAAATCACGTTCAATCGCATCTTTTAATGTACCTTGTAAAGTAGTACCTTTTTTCAAACTTTTCCAAAATAAACTGTGGTTTGTGTGACCGCCTGCATTATTGCGTAATGCACCACGTTTTTCTGCAGGGATTTTGTCAAGGTTAGAAACTAATTGACTTGGGCACATTTCCACTAATTCAGCGGGTAAACCTTCTAATGCAGCGTTTGCATTGTTTACATAAGCTTGATGGTGTTTGCTGTGGTGGATTTCCATTGTTTGCGCATCGAAATGTGGTTCTAATGCATCGTAGGCGTAGCCTAATTCAGGTAGAGTGTAAGCCATAATTTATTCCTTCTATGTAAAGACAAATTTCGTTGAGGGTTTTGGTCTATAACCAAAAGTGAGCAAATAATAGCAAAAAATTTGATTTAGATCATTAAATGTTTTTCCTTTTGCATTAATAGACGAATTTATTAAACCTTGTTTTAAATCAATAAACCTATCGATCTACACCTAAATAGTTATTTGTTTTGAGGGCTAAAATCTCGTCAAATATTTCCCTTGTGATAGAATATCGCCACTTTTTATTTTCCCTTTGCAATTATGTTTGAACCACACAAGTTATCTCTGCAAAATTTATCCTGCCAACGTGGTGAGCGAGTACTTTTTCGTGCTTTGACTTGCGATTTTAATAGCGGTGATTTTGTGCAAATTGAAGGGCATAACGGCATAGGTAAAACCAGTTTATTACGTATTCTTGCGGGTTTAGCCCAACCTTTAGAAGGCGAAGTGCGGTGGGATTCTGAAGCAATTTCTAAACAACGTGAACAGTATTATCAGAATTTGCTTTATTTAGGTCATCTTTCAGGCGTAAAACCAGAACTAACAGCATGGGAAAATTTGCAGTTTTATCAACGAATTAGCCAAGCGGAACAAAATACTGATATTTTGTGGGATTTGCTTGAGAAAGTGGGATTGTTAGGTCGTGAAGATTTGCCAGCCGCACAACTTTCTGCAGGACAACAAAAACGTATCGCATTAGGTCGTTTATGGCTATCTCAAGCGCCTTTATGGATTTTAGATGAGCCGTTTACTGCGATTGATAAAAAAGGCGTGGAAATTCTAACTGCACTTTTTGATGAGCATGCTCAACGAGGTGGTATTGTGTTGTTAACCAGCCACCAAGAAGTGCCAAGTTCTCATCTGCAAAAATTGAATTTAGCGGCTTATAAAGCGGAATAACTTAATGATTTTTTTAGAAATAATTAAACGAGAACTTCAAATTGCGATGCGCAAAAATGCGGAAATTTTAAATCCGCTATGGTTCTTTTTGCTTGTGATTACTTTGTTTCCGCTTGTTATTGGGCCAGATCCAACATTGCTTTCCCGTATCGCACCGGGTATTGCATGGGTAGCAGCATTACTTTCAGCATTGCTTTCTTTTGAACGTTTATTTCGTGATGATTTTATTGATGGTTCTCTTGAACAATTAATGTTAACCGCACAGCCTTTGCCGATGACGGCTTTGGCTAAAGTCGTTGCACATTGGTTGCTCACTGGCTTGCCGCTTATTTTGCTATCACCTATTGCCGCTTTGTTGCTTTCTCTTGAGGTCAATATTTGGTGGGCATTGGTTTTGACATTGTTACTGGGCACTCCTGTATTGAGTTGTATCGGTGCAATTGGTGTGGCTTTAACGGTGGGATTGAGAAAAGGTGGCGTGTTGTTGAGTTTGCTTGTTGTTCCGTTGTTTATTCCTGTTTTAATTTTTGCGTCATCAATATTAGAGGCGGCAGGTTTAAATGTGCCTTATGGAGGGCAATTGGCAATTTTAGGTGCCATGATGGTTGGCGCAGTAACGCTTTCGCCTTTTGCCATCGCCGCGGCACTGCGAATTAGTTTAGATAATTAATTTCATTTCACCGTATAAAAGTGCGGTGGTTTTTCTCTTTAATTTTTAAGGATCTTTTTTATGTGGAAGTGGTTACATCCTTATGCAAAACCCGAAACTCAGTATCGTATCTGCGGTAAATTGAGTCCGCTATTTGCATTTTTAACACTTATTTTACTCGGTGTTGGCATTGTATGGGGCTTAGCATTCGCCCCAGCAGATTACCAACAGGGTAATAGTTTCCGAATTATGTATGTTCATGTGCCGACAGCGATTTGGTCAATGGGTGTGTACGGATCAATGGCGATTGCAGCTGTGGTTGCCCTTGTGTGGCAAATTAAGCAAGCTCACCTCGCCATGATTGCAATGGCGCCAATTGGTGCATTATTTACTTTTTTATCGCTTGTTACGGGCGCCATTTGGGGTAAACCAATGTGGGGCACTTGGTGGGTGTGGGATGCTCGCTTAACTGCAGAATTGATCTTATTCTTTCTTTATCTTGGTATCTTAGCGCTTTATTCTGCTTTTTCAGATCGTAACGTAGGGGCAAAAGCTGCGGGAATTTTATGCATTACAACGGTCGTGATTTTACCGATTATTCATTTTTCTGTGGAATGGTGGAACACGTTACATCAAGGTGCGAGTATCACTAAACTGGAAAAACCATCTATTGCAATTCCAATGTTGGTTCCATTAATTTTGTGTATCTTCGGTTTTTTAACCTTGTATATTTGGCTTACTTTAGTTCGTTATCGCGTGGAATTGTTGAAAGAAGATGCGAAACGTCCTTGGGTTAAAGCATTGGCTCAAACACTGAAATAAAGTGCGGTTAGTTTTTTAGCGATTTTTTATAAGGAATATTTTATGTTTTTCCAGACTTGGAGTGATTTTTTTAATATGGGTGGCTACGGTTTTTACGTATGGTTATCCTATGCAGTAAGTTTAGTGGCAGTTATTGCCTTAATTGTTCAAAGTGTAAAACAACGCAAGACAGTGTTACAAAATGTATTGCGTGAGCAACAACGCGAAGAACGTTTACAACAAGCAAATAAAGGGAACACACTATGAATCCAAGACGTAAATCCAGATTTAAATTAGTCATTTTTGTTGTGCTCGGCATTGCTATTGCAAGTGGATTGATGCTGTATGCGTTACGTCAAAATATCGACTTGTTTTATACGCCATCTGAAGTGATTCAAGGCAAGGATAATAACCCGAATCAAAAACCTGAAGTGGGGCAACGTATTCGTGTTGGCGGTATGGTGGTTGAAGGCACAGTAGTGCGTGATCCAAAAAGCTTGAAAGTGCGGTTCGATTTGAATGATATTGGCCCTGCGATCACTGTTGAATATGAAGGCATTTTGCCGGATCTTTTCCGCGAAGGACAAGGTATTGTGGCTCAAGGTGTATTAACTCAGCCAACCGTTTTAACCGCGACAGAAGTATTGGCTAAACATGATGAAAATTATGTGCCACCAGAATTAGGTGAAAAAATGCAAAAAGTGCATAAACCAATGGGGATTGGTGATGCGGATTTAAAAGGCGAAAGCACACGTGATCGTCAAGAAAAAGAAGGCGCAAAATGATTGCTGAATTAGGAAATTATGCGCTGGCTTTAAGCTTAGCCGTATCGCTTATGTTGGCGATTTTCCCTTTGTGGGGGGCAGAAAAGGGTAATGCTCAATTAATGGCATTAGCTCGCCCAATGACTTATGGTTTATTGGCAAGTCTAAGCATCGCTTTTGCTGCGTTATTTTATTTATTCGCAGTAAATGATTTTAGTGTTCAGTATGTTGTGAATAACTCTAATACGGCTTTACCGATTTATTATCGTTTGTCTGCCGTATGGGGCTCTCATGAAGGTTCTTTATTACTGTGGATTTGGTTACTGGCCGTTTGGTCATCTGCCGTTGCTTTATTGAGTAAACATTTACCTCAAGAAGCTGTTGCTCGTGTACTTGGTATAATGGGGATTATTAGCGTCGGTTTTGTGTTGTTCGTCTTGTTCACCTCAAATCCTTTTACTCGTACTTTCCCAGATTTCCCAGTGGACGGAAAAGAACTTAACCCAATGTTGCAAGATGTAGGATTAATTTTCCATCCGCCATTACTTTATATGGGCTATGTTGGTTTTTCTGTGGCATTTGCGTTTGCGATCGCATCCTTAATGACTGGAAAATTAGATTCAGCTTGGGCGCGTTGGTCTCGTCCTTGGACGCTTGCTGCTTGGGTGTTTTTAACTTTAGGTATCGTTCTCGGTTCTTGGTGGGCTTATTATGAGCTTGGCTGGGGCGGCTGGTGGTTCTGGGATCCTGTGGAAAACTCCTCGTTTATGCCTTGGCTTGCTGGTACAGCATTGATTCACTCTCTGTCTGTGACAGAAAAACGTGGTTCTTTCAAAGCTTGGACGGTATTACTTGCGATTTTAGCCTTTTCGCTTTGTTTACTCGGCACGTTCTTAGTTCGTTCTGGCATCTTAGTTTCAGTTCACGCATTTGCATCGGATCCAACTCGTGGTTTGTATATTTTGGCTTACCTTGTTGTAGTAATTGGTGGTTCGCTTGCGCTCTATGCGTATAAAGGCAGTCAAATTCGCTCTCGTGATAATGCAGAACGCTATTCACGCGAAAGCATGTTGTTATTAAATAATATCTTATTAATGACCGCACTTTGCGTTGTATTCTTAGGAACGTTATTACCACTCGTTCACAAACAACTTGGTTTAGGTTCTATTTCTATTGGTGCGCCATTCTTTGATCAAATGTTCTTAATTATTATGACACCATTTGCATTATTGCTTGGTATTGGACCTTTGGTGAAATGGCGTAGAGACCAATTTTCTGCAATTCGTATGCCTGTTGTTATCAGCGTATTTGTTATGCTGATTGCAGGTTTTGCGTTACCTTACTTCTTGCAAGATAAAATTACAGTAAGTTCTGTGCTGGGTTCAATGATGACTGTAATTATTGCGTTACTTGCGCTTTATGAATTGCAACAACGTGCGACGCATCGTGAATCATTCTTTGTTGGCGTACGCAAACTATCTCGTTCTCATTGGGGAATGATGTTAGCTCACTTAGGCGTAGCAATGACAGTTTGGGGGATCGCCTTTAGCCAAAACTTCAGCGTAGAACGTGATGTTCGAATGAAGGTTGGCGAGAGTGCACAAATCGGTCGTTACGATTTTAAATTTGCTGGTGTGACGGATGCAAATGGCCCAAACTATATTGGTGGAAAAGCTCAAATTGATATTTCGAAAGATGGGCAACCAGAAGCAAGCTTATTTGCAGAAAAACGTTTTTACACAGTAAGTCGTATGTCTATGACGGAAGCCGCCATTGCTGGTGGTTTAACTCGTGACCTCTATGTGGCTCTCGGTGAAAAGATTGATGATAATTCTTGGGCGTTACGTTTATATTACAAGCCGTTTATTCGTTGGATTTGGATTGGTGGCTTGTTTATGGCGTTAGGTGGATTGTTGTGTATGTTCGATCGACGCTATCGATTTAACGCTTTATTGAAAAAATAATATGACGGCGCACCTTGATTAGGTGTGCCTTAACTTTTAATTAGATTATGTGAACAATGCGGGCTTTTATAAAAGTCTACTTTGGTTTTTTATATTTAAAGTGCGGTAAAAAATGAAAAAAAAATTACTCGTTCCTCTTATTCTCTTTTTATCGATAACAATTGCATTTTTAGTGCAATTAAAACGCAATGCGCAAGGTGAAGATATTAAAGCACTAGAATCTGCTTTGGTTGGAAAGCCTGTGCCGGCAAAAAATTTAACAGAGCTTTTTGAAAATAAAGCTTACACGAATGAATTGTTTCAACAAGGTAAGCCGGTTTTGCTTAATGTGTGGGCGACGTGGTGTCCGACTTGTTATGCCGAACATCAATATTTAAACAAACTTGCTAAAGACGGTGTGCGAATTATCGGTTTAGATTATAAAGATGAATCACCTAAAGCAATGAAGTGGTTAAAAGATCTTGGCAATCCTTATAAAGTTGTTTTAAAAGATGAAAAAGGTTCTTTCGGTTTGGATTTAGGAGTATATGGGGCACCAGAAACTTTCATTGTAGATGGAAAAGGTGTGATTCATTATCGTTATGCTGGAGATGTAAACGAAAAAGTTTGGACTCAGACTTTAAAACCAATTTATGACAAACTTTCGGAGCAACAATAATGAAAAAAACATGGCTATTTTTGACCGCACTTTTGTTTAGCTCAGTGGCGTTTTCAGCTATTGACGCATTAAATTTTAGTTCTCCACAGCAAGAGAGTGATTACCACCAATTAACACAATCTTTGCGTTGCCCTCAATGTCAAAATAACAATATTGCGGATTCTAACGCAACTATTGCTGTGGATATGCGAGGCAAAGTATTTGAGCTTTTACAAGAAGGCAAATCGAAAAATGATGTAGTGGATTATATGGTGGCACGCTACGGCAATTTTGTAACTTACGATCCCCCTATGACAGCGAGTACATTAGTGCTATGGATTGCGCCATTATTGCTTGTTTTGTTAGGGGGGGGATTTTTATTAAGACGTAAACCAAAAGCTCAAAGTGCGGTGAAATCCCAAGATGTTTTAACTGATGAAGATAATGCGCGTTTGGCAGAATTATTAAACAAGGATAAATAGATGAATTTTGCATTAATTTTTATATTAACCACTTTAGTTGTGGCGTTAATTTGTTTTTATCCTTTATTGCGTCAATTCAAAGCGAAACATGGGCAAAAACGTGATGATTTAAATAAAGCGTTATATTTCTCACGCTTGGAAGAAATTGAGCAAGATAATTCCCAAGGTTTAGTTGAAAATGTTGAGCAACTCAAACAAGAATTACAGAAAACCTTGCTTGATGATGTGCCGAGCAAGGTTCAAGAGAATGTGGATTATTCTGGCAAATCTTATGGAAAAGTGTGGTTTGTGTCTGGCGTGTTGGCGCTAGGAATTATCGCGGGCTCTTCTTATTTTATGGTGGGCTCTTGGCAAGCAGAATCGATGTTAGAGCAAACTTATGCGAAATTGCCATATTTCTATGAGCGAATGAAAGATGAAGATAAAAATCCATTTTCTGATGCAGAAATGCAGCAATTTTCTACCGGACTTCGAATCGATTTGCAGAAAAATCCAACTGATGCAAAAAAATGGTGGATGCTCGGTCAGATTGGGATGAATTTAGGTGATGTACGTTTAGCATTTGATAGTTATCAGAAGGCTAACAAGTTAGAACCAGATAATGTGCAATATAAATTAGGCTATGCTCGCGTGTTGATGTTCTCTGATGATGCGACTGATAAACTAAAAGGTGGCGATTTATTACGTGAAGTGATTCGTCAAGATCATACTAACGTTGAGGCCCTAAGTTTGCTCGCATTCCGTTATTTTGAAACGGAAGATTATAAAATGGCGGCAGTAACTTGGGCGATGATGTTGCGCTTAATGCCGAAAGATGATGAGCGTGTTCCACTAATTGAAAAAAGTATTCGTGCCGCGCGTGATGCTTTAGAAGCGCAAAACGAAGAAAAATCAAAAAGTATTACCCCTGAAAAATAACCTAGAGCATTGTAGTACTTTCTGATATAGTGCGGTAAAAATGATTATTGATGATGAACCTATTTATTAGGTTTTCATTATGTTACTATCATAATTAATACAAATTAATTAGGACAGATAATTTATCGCTTGAAATGTTACTCTTTTTTAAGCCTAATGGTTTGAGGTTAGAGCGATATCAATATAGTAAAGACTAAGGAAAAAATAAACATGAAGCATCAATCTTATATTTCGGTTCCGTTATTTTTTCTCATTGTTAGCAGCCTTGTTATTGCTCAGGTTTCTATTGCAAGTAATATTACTTATGTTGATTCGACAGATCAAAAAAGCTTTTCGTCTGAAATTTCAGATAATGATGTACAGCTTTTGGGGCAGAGTATTGAATTAAAAGTTTATAAAATGGATGAGATGAGTTCATCTCAAACTATTTATGAATCTCCGGCTGGGATTTGTAAAGGGTTTAAGGCTAGAGGTGTAAACTATACAAATTCAACCCACAATTATCTTTCACCCAATGATAAAACAGAATATTATGGCAGCGTAACTGGCGCTACAATTTATGGTGGGAAGAATACTCAAAATTTAAGTTATGTACCCGTTTATTCTATTTCTGATAAAAAAGTATCTGAGCGCATTCAAATTATAGAAAATAAGAAATTGAAGGAAAAGGCTGTTAATAATGTATCAGAAGGGAAAGCGGTGTTAACAGAAGTAATTTGTAAATAGAGGTGGATATGAAAAAAAATATTTTAGTATTAGGTATAACATGTTTATTAGTCGCATGTTCTTCTGATAATAAGCCAGATAATGGCATTTATGATATGAAAACAGTTCAGGAATATAACGCCCGAGTGCAGAGTGGAAATACTGTTGTGGCCTCACAAAAAGCTCGGGTCTCTAAACAAGAAGAAACACCACTAAAAATGAATGCGAGTGATGAGAAAGCGAAAGTAAGAATTATTAGCCCTACTCTTCCTGTGGTCCCCGCTGTTGGGGTCGGTTATTATCATCATTATCATAATTGGTAATAGAAATTTGTGAATTTAGACAGCTATATTTTTATAGCTGTTTTTTTTGATTGTAAGGGTTAGAAAGGACGATAATTTTATAGCAAAAAGCGAGCTTAAGCTCGCTTTTTTATAATGAATCTAGCTCTTATAGACTCGTTACCGCAAATAACACCCAAACAGTATAAATTGTGGCTAAACCATAAAAGATAAATCCACCAGCTGGCACATTCACTTTAAGATCGTGCATACCGTGGTGAATACGGTGTAAACCACACCACATTGGGAAAATAGTAAGCACTAAAATAACTAATTTACCAATCCAAGAATAAGCAAAAGTAATTAAATTATGCGCATCGACTAAACCAAATGGTAATAACAAACCGATAATTAAAATAACGACAGGGAAGAAAATTGCACTCACTGTGCCGCCTGCACCGAACATTAACCATACTGGCGGTTCGCCGGAGCGTTTTGGATTTTGATCAACCATTTTTTCTCTCCCTTAGATATAAACTAAAACTAACGCAATCACGCTAACTAATGCGGTTACCGCCCAAAGTGCATTTCTTACAACAGTGTGTGGTAAGCGTTCATTTTTCACAATGATATTCATCACTTTCGGTGTCATTAAGAAATATGTCACCGTATGATAAAGCGTTGCGATAAGCGTAATAATATTTAAGAACACCACAATTGGGTTTCTTAAAAACTCAATAAAGCTCAAAATGCCTAATCCTGGCATTGGATTGCTTGCGAGGCAAAGAACACCATAAAGCAATACAATACAAAACCATACAGCAAAGATTGAAGTCGCTTCACGTAGCATATAAGCTTTGTAGAAGTCCAATTTTTGCCACCAAGTCGCTGTCATTGGACGAACATATTTTTTACGTTTACTAACTGTTACTGACATTCCTTCCCCCTTAGCCTTTTGGTTTTAGCATAGAGATAACGTAATCTTTGGCACTTTCCACTTTTCCTTGGTTAATTGCAGAAGCAGGATCCACATGTTTTGGACAAACTTCTGAGCAATAGCCAACGAAAGTACAACTCCAAACCCCGTTTTTACCATTTAATAATGACATACGTTTTGCTTTACCATGGTCACGGTTATCAAGATTATAACGATGAGCCATAGTAATAGCTGCAGGGCCTAAGAATTCAGGATTTAAACCAAATTGAGGGCAAGCGGCATAGCATAAACCACAGTTGATACACATTGAGAATTGACGATATTTCTCAAGCTGTGCTGGCGTTTGTTTAGTACGGCTTACTTGCAATTCTTTCGATGGATGTGGTTTGCCATCTAATGCTGGTGCTTCGTTACCAATAATATAAGGTTTAATTGCCTCTAAACTTTCGATAAAGTGGCTTAAATCAACCACTAAGTCGCGTTCAATTGGGAAATTTGCTAACGGCTCAATACGCATATGGCCACTGTAATCACGTAAGAACGTTTTACAAGCCAATTTCGGTTTGTTATTTACCATCATCCCGCAAGAACCACAAATCGCCATACGGCAAGACCAACGATAAGAAAGAGATGGTTCAAGCTTATCCTTGATATAACCTAACGCATCAAGTAATGAGGTTTGGTTATCATAAGGTACTTGATAAGTACTTAAATGCGGTTCTTGATCGATTTCAGGATTGTAGCGTAATACTTCAACATTCATTACTGGTGAATTAGCCATTTGCTTGCTCCTTAGCTTTCGCAGCGGCTTCTTGAGCTTCTGCTTCCGCACCGTAAACACGTTTTGCAGGTTGAGATTTAGTAATTTTCACCGGACTGTATTCGATACGCGGCGCACCATTCTCATTATAGAAAGCAAGTGTATGTTTTAAATAATTTACATCATCACGTTCAGTGTAATCTAAGCGTTGATGGGCACCACGAGATTCTTTACGTTCAATCGCTGAATTTGCAATAGATTGCGCAACATCTAGAATGTACCCCAACTCAACTGTGTAAAGTACATCTGTATTAAACACGCTTGAGTTATCTGCTACGCGAATACGTTTGTAACGTTCTTTTAATTCTGCAATTTTATCTACTGCTTTTTGCATGCTTGCTTGGTCACGGTAAATACCACAGCCTTCTTCCATTACAGAACCCATTTCATCACGGATTTCAGACCAAGATTCATTACCTTCTTGTTTATGAAGGGCTTCTAAACGAGCAACAACATCTTTTGCTTGAGCATCAACCGCACTTTGATTTACAGATTGAGCCTCAACTGCACGTTGAGCCGCATATTCGCCAGCAACACGACCTAACACAACAAGTTCAGCTAAAGAGTTAGATCCTAAGCGGTTTGCGCCATGTAAACCTGAAGATGCACATTCACCTACAGCAAATAAACCTTTGATACGAGTTTCGCTATTGAAATCGACTTCAATACCGCCCATGGTGTAGTGAACAACTGGACGAACTGGAATTGGTTCATTCACTGGATTTACACCTTCATAAGCACTTGCTAATTCACAAATGAATGGCAGACGCTCATGTAAATATTTTTCACCAAGATGACGTAAATCTAAATGCACAACATCTACACCTTTAGCGGTTTTTAAGGTATTACCTTTTTTCCATTCTTGCCAGAATGCTTGAGAAACTTTATCGCGAGGACCAAGTTCCATATATTTATTTTGAGGTTTGCCAATTGGAGTTTCTGGTCCTAGACCGTAATCTTGAAGATAGCGATAGCCATCTTTATTCACTAAGATACCGCCTTCACCACGACAACCTTCAGTCATTAAGATACCGGTATTCGGTAAACCTGTTGGGTGATATTGAACAAACTCCATATCACGAAGTGGTACACCATGACGATACGCCATAGATAAGCCGTCACCTGTTACAATACCGCCATTGGTATTGAATTTAAATGCACGACAACCACCCCCCGTTGCAATCACAACCGCATTGGCATTAATTTGAACCAGCGAACCTTCCATCATGTTCATTGCAACCATACCACGAGCATGGCCATCATCAACAAGAATATCTAATACGAAGTGTTCATCAAAACGTTGAATTTGTGGATATTGAATAGAAGTTTGGAAAAGCGTGTGTAATAAGTGGAAACCTGTTTTATCGGCAGCGAACCAAGTGCGCTCAATTTTCATTCCACCAAAACGACGTACGTTTACATCGCCATCAGCTTTACGGCTCCAAGGACATCCCCAACGTTCTAATTGAGTCATTTCCACAGGTGAATGTTGTACGAAATATTCTACAACATCTTGTTCGCAAAGCCAGTCACCACCAGCAACGGTATCTTGGAAGTGTTTATCGTAAGAATCTTCTTCTTTGATCACTGCCGCTGCGCCACCTTCTGCTGCCACGGTATGGCTACGCATTGGGTACACTTTTGAAACTAATGCAATTTTTAAGTTAGGATTTGCTTCTGCTGCTGCAATCGCTGCACGTAAACCGCCGCCACCAGCGCCAACAATCGCAATATCGACATTAACTGTTTGCACGATATCCTCCAATAAATGTAGAAAGTAAAAAATAGAAATCACCCTAAAAGGGTAATTTAGTGAGTCCATTCTGCCATTTTTTGTTACAAATTAATAACGTTTTTTATGTAGGGAAAGGGGAAAAGAACGATTTTGTGATCTACCTCAAAAAAGCTTAGATTGAGTTGAGAAGAGCTCTCGTTTACAATGATGCAAATTTAAAAATGGGAATAAAAATGACCGCACTTACTCATTGGCAACCTTCTGCCGATATAAAAAATCTTCTTAAACGTGCAAAAATTATTGCTGAAATTCGTCAATTTTTTACAGAGCGAGGCTTGCTTGAAGTTGAGACGCCTGTTCTAAGTGAATTTGGCGTTACTGATTTGCACCTTTCCACATTTAACACGGAATTTCTCGCGCCTTTTGGTGAACAATCCAAAACACTTTGGCTTTCTACAAGCCCTGAATATCATATGAAACGCTTGCTCGCTGCAGGCAGTGGACCGATATTCCAAATCAGTAAAGTGTTCCGTAATGAAGAAGCCGGTAATCGCCACAATCCAGAATTTACCATGTTGGAATGGTATCGACCGCACTTTAATATGCATCGTTTAATTAATGAAGTAGATGATTTACTCCAACAAATTTTAGATTGCCCACCAGCAGAAAGTTTAAGCTACCAATTTGTTTTTCAAGAATATGTAGGTTTAGATCCCTTATCTGCAGAACGTTCAGAATTAATCGAAGCAGCGCGTAAACATAACTTTATGGCTGAAGATAATGAAGAGCGCGATACTTTATTGCAGTTCTTATTTAGTGAAGTCGTTGAACCTCAAATAGGAAAAGATCGACCTGTTGCGGTTTATCATTTCCCCTCAACACAAGCCTCCCTAGCACAAGTTAGCCCAGAAGATCAGCGGGTTGCAGAACGCTTTGAGTTTTATTACAAAGGCTTGGAACTGGCAAATGGTTTCCATGAATTGACAGATGCACGAGAACAAAGACATCGTTTTGAATTGGATAATCAGCAAAGAAAAAAACATGGATTGCCAATTCGAGACATTGACGAACGTTTTCTAGCAGCATTAGAAGCTGGCTTACCAAATTCTTCTGGCGTTGCGCTAGGAGTCGATCGCCTAATTATGGTTGCGTTAGGTTGTGAGAAAATTAATGAAGTGATTTCTTTTGCCGTGGATAATGCCTAGACGAGAAGTGCGGTAAAAAATCTACCGCACTTTTGATTTTTAGTGATTGATCCATAATGGCAATCGTATAGTAACAGCAAGCCCGCCTAGTGGACTTTTTTCCGCCCAAACTTTACCCTGATGCTCTTTAATAACATTAGATACAATCGCCAGTCCCAGACCTGTGCCACCAGTCGTCCTAGTTCGTGTTTCATCAACTCGATAAAACGGTTTGAAGATTTTTTCAAATTCATCTGGATGGACTCCAGATCCGTTGTCATCTATACGGATCCTGAGAAATTCTTCTTCTTCTTCTTCTTCTTCTTCTTCTTGTATAAAAATATGAAGTTCGATCTTATCCTTGGTGTATTTAAGTGCATTTGTTACAATATTTTCAACCGCACTTTCCAGCAATCTAAAATTGCCGTTAAGTTGTAATTCATTTTTGGGTAAACGAATATTTGTGAGAAACGTTATACCACGTTGCTCTGCCTCAAATTTTGCATCGTTGATAATATCAGTCCAAAGCGTATTGGCATAAAAAATATCCCGTTCCATTTGGCTATTCATTTGCTGGCGTGAAAGTAGGAGCAATTCACTAATCATTTTATCCATTCGCCCAATTTCTCTTTCAATGCGTTTTACGCTATTTGTTTCACCACATTCATGGCGAACAAGCGCTGTAGCTAGTTGTAAACGTGCTAGTGGTGTTTTAAGCTCATGTGAAATGGAAGACAGTAAAGATTGTTGATTGGAGATAAGATTGTCAATCGCCGTTGACATTCTATTAAAACTTCTTCCAACTTGTCGAAGTTCAAGAGGGCCTGATAGGGATAAGTTACGATCAATTTTAAAGTTCCCTAAGGCGACAGAATTTGCGGCTTCTTGTAAACGAGATATTGGGTTGACAATGGTTTTTGTGAACCACCAGAGTAATGGTGTAGTAATTAATAAGATTAAGAAACCAAGCATAGCTGGGTTATCAAATAAATAATTTAAAATTGCTTGTTGTGGATTTATATGATTAATGAAGAATAAAGCATATTTGTCAGGTTTATCACTAAGATAAATTTGGAATGGGCCAACAATTTGTAAATCATTGAAAGTTTTTTGTTTGGGATGAGAAAAATCATCAGAAACAACAGAGAATGCTAAAATCGCATCACGCTCTTCCGGTAATTCACCTAATATATTTTGGGTTTGTAAATTGACTAAAACAGGACGATATGGGTTGTATTTATCTGTTGGCAATACGGGGGCCTCTACGAGTAGATTACTAAGTTGTTTATTCCGTATTGTATCCATAATTCTTTTCTGGTAGTTGATTACTTCAGATTCTTTTAAAGGAGTATAAATTCGAAGATCAAAATAAGGCATGATAACAATAAGTGTCATCATGGCAAAGAATGCTATCCAGAAAACTGAAAATGTACGTATGGCTAATTGGTTAATATTAAAAATCTTAGTGAGTTTCATTATTCTATGGCACTAAAAGATATCCACGTCCACGTAATGTTCTAAACCAAGGTAGATCATTCTCTCGGAGAGGGAGTTTTTTACGTAGATTTGACATATGCATATCAATGGAACGGTCAAAGGGAGTAAGAGGCTTGCCCAATACTTTCTCACTGAGTTCATCTCTGGTTGCGCTACCATTTGGAGATTGAATTAATTGGTAAAATAGTAAAAATTCGGTGCTAGTTAAATTTAAATCTTTACCTTGATAAATAGCTCGTTGAGAAATTGGATGTAATTCAATCCCGTGAAAGGATATTACTGAATTTTCATTTTCAGAATTTTTTGTAGATTCCCCGTTTTCTGTTTTGAGGAGGACGCTACGGCGTAAAATAGCTTTTATACGGGCAATAAGTTCACGATCATTAAATGGTTTAGGCAAATAATCATCCGCACCCAATTCTAAACCAAGCACGCGATCAATGTCTTCGCCTCTTGCAGTGAGCATCATCACTGGCACATTAGAGACTTTACGAATTTCTTTTAATGTATCAAGACCATTTAGCTTCGGCATCATCACATCAAGTAAAACCAACTCATGGCTTTCATCAAGTTTTTGTAATGCCTCTAATCCATTATTTGCTGTTTGAACATCAAACCCTTCTAGCGTTAAAAGGGATGAAAGTAATTCCGTCAATTCAACATCGTCATCAACGAGCAAGAGTTTTGACATTGGGGATTCCTTTTTATCAATCGTTCTTGTTATAGTGCGGTGAAAATAGAAAAATTATTTCCAGAATTGCCACCAGCTTGATTTTGCTTTCTCACCAGTTTGAATAATGGTGTTGTTCTCGCCTTGTTGAGAAACTTCTGGCAAAGGTTTATCAAGATTGGTTTCTGTCACAATACCACGTTGATCAAATTTTACAGTGAAAGTATGTTGAACAGGTGTTTCATAAGCACGTTGTTGTAAGAACACATAGTACCAAGTCTGACTATTATAAGGATCGATTAATACTGGCGTACCCAACAAATATTGTACTTGTTGAGCAGTCATGCCTTCTTTAACTTGAGCAACTGTAGTCGCTTCTAAATAGTTGCCTTGTGGTACATCAATTCGATATACAACTTTTTCAACGGTGGAACAAGAAGCGACGCTTAATGCTAAAAAGGTTGCGCCTAAAAGTGTTTTAACTTGCATTTTCTTTACCTTATTTGTGCAAAAGTACTGTCAAATAATACCCAAGTTTGAGCATATTTCCAAATTAATTCTCTGATTTTAAAGCCTTTTGTAATTGATCTTTTAAATTCGGTGGCAAACCTTTGATTGTAAGCGTGTCCGTCATCGGTTCCCATTGAATTCGAGTATTTAATAAATCAGCATCAAAGCTAATACTCACCCCCTTTCCTGAACCACTGAATTTCGTTAGGGATTTTAAAGTTGAACGTACTGGAGGAATGCGATCTTCCAAACCATAATTCTGTTCTTCCGCAAAACTAACAAAGGGCTGTTCATTTAGAGTGGGTAAGGAATCAGAAAGTTCCTGCAATTCAATTTCATCGCCGCCTGCAAGTTGAGCTTTGCAATATTCAAACACTTGTTTTTTCACCGCTTGAGTTTGCTCTTTGTTGAGTTCACCTTGATCACAATAATCACTCACGGCTTGCAATAAACATTGATTTTGAACTTGTGGATTTAATCCTTCTTCAGCACCTAAAAAATCCATGAAAAAATCACTAATTTTGCGACCAACACGGCCTTTTATGAAAGTTAAATAACGATTAGAGTTTGCATTCACCTGCAAATCCGTCAAATTTACTCTTGCCGCAATATCAAACTGAGTAATATCAAGATATTCTGTACGGCGAATATCTAAATGCTCATCGACTAACATACTATGACGGCTATCAAGCAATGCAATAAACAAATAATCTGTCGCTAAGAAATTATATTGACATAAAATCAAAGTACCACTTTCTGCAAAGTTATATTTACCTAGCTCATCTGCAAGCAATTTTGTTGAGTGTTGACTAAAACCTAAAAACTCAATTTCTTGTTCCAATAAACGATTTAAATGTTGTGCAAATATAGACTTTTCCTGAAACACGCCAAAAGCCTTCGCTTTATTTTGATAGCCTTGATGAAGTTGTAACATCATTTGTTCTACTTCTGGCGTAATTGACAACAGCTCATCGCGTAATACGCTTTCCATTTTTATGCCGTCGCCATCCACATTTTTGACTAACTGATGCAAAACAATTTGATTAACGGTAATACTCATTTTTGTCACCTTTGAAAAATTTGCCGCAAATTATAACCGCACTTTTTAAGCAAGAAAAAAGAAATTATTTAGGTTCTACCAAATAATCGGGTATCATAAGCCAAATTTTTTGTTTTATTTTTAACATTATGGCTCAACATTCTAAATATTCTGATGCACAGCTAAGTGCAATTGTGAACGATATGATCGCAGTATTAGAAAAGCATAAAGCCCCTGTAGATCTATCCTTAATCGCACTGGGTAACATGGCAAGTAATTTATTAACCACCAGTGTGCCACAAACTCAACGCGAAGCATTAGCTCAAGCGTTTTCGAATTCCTTAATTAATTCGGTAAAAGCACGTTAATATGAAATGGATTAAAAAAGGCACCTTCAGCGGCAAACAATACCGCGATGACGTTTCACGAAAAATTTCGTGGGGCCATTGGTTTGCCTTTTTTAATATTATTGTTGCTATTCTTATTGGCACTCGTTATGCCTTTATCATTGACTGGCCAGATACTCTCGCAGGAAAACTTTATTTCTTTGTGAGTTTGCTCGGGCATTTCAGTTTCAACGTTTTTGCGTTGTACTTACTCGTTGTCTTTCCACTGAGTTTCATTGTTAAAAATCACCGCACTTTTCGCGGATTAACCGTGATTTTCTCGACGATTTGTACAACCTTATTATTATTTGATACCGCCGTTTTCAATCGTTTTAATCTGCATTTATCCTCTGTTGTATGGAATTTGCTGGTCAATCCAGAAAATGGTGAAATGTCACGCGATTGGCAAATATTCTTTGCACCAATGCCAATAATTTTACTGGCACAAATGTTATTTTCTCGCTGGAGTTGGGAGAAATTACGTAGTCTTGAACGCCAAAAATGGCTAAAAGGTACCGGTATATTCTTAACCGCAACGTTCATTGCGACGCATTTAATTTATGCTTGGGCAGATGCTTATTTGTATCGTCCTATCACCATGCAACGATCTAATTTCCCTTTATCTTATCCAATGACAGCTCGTTCTTTTTTAGAAAAACACGGTTTCTTGGATGGGGAAGAATATACGCAAAAATTGGCGCAAGAAGGCCGTTTAGATGCCTTAAAAATTGATTATCCGAAAAAAGAACTCACTTATGCACCAATTACGCATAAACCTAATATTCTGATCGTAACGGTTTCGGGTTTACGCCATGATGCGATTTCTAGTGAAAAGATGCCAAAACTTGCTGAATTTGCGACAAGTTCAACTGAATTCACTAATCATTACAGCACAGGTAACAGTAATAATGCAGGCTTGATTGGGTTATTTTACGGGCTAAATGCAAATTACACCGATAGCATTTTAAGCAATCATACCCAATCTGTTTTAATCGAAAAATTACGTGCTGAAAATTATCAATTGGGTTTATTTTCTGCTACGAATTTCAAAGATAGCCTCTTCCGACAAGCATTGTTTCGTGAAATAAAACTTTTATCGAATAAAACCAGCAAACCAAATAATGAAAGTGCGGTAAAAAATCTCAATGATTTTATTAAAGCACAAAAAATAGACTCACCTTGGTTTGCTTATTTGGATTTAGCCTTGGAGGCTAAAAACCCATCAGACTATGACCGCACTTTGCAAGATATTGATTCTCTTTTAGCAAAAGCGTTAGAAAGCACACCACTTGAAAATACATTAGTCATCATCACGTCAGAGCATGGTTTAACCTTTAATGAAATGAGTGAAAAAGAGCGAGAAAACTACTTTGGGCGCGATGAAATTCAAGTGCCATTGCTTGTGTATTGGAAAGATTTACCGGTAGGCAAACAAAATGGATTAAGCAGTCATACCGATATTTTACCTGCATTGATGAGACAAATTTTCCATGTAGAAAATAGATTAATGGATTATACACAAGGGTATAATTTATTTGACCTGAGCGGGCGTGATTGGGTTCAAGCGTCTAATTTTAATTGGAATGTAATTATTCAATCAGATGGCACTCAATATCATATTAATCGTAAAGGTAACTACAAAAAGTTTAACCCTAACTATGAGGAGCAATCTTCGGATAGACCACCGTTAGGCTTATTCTTGGAAACGTTTCAACTTGAAAATCAATTTTTTGAAAAATAGATAGATAAAATAATATGAACGACGAACAGCAAAATTTAAACCAATCTGAAAATACGAAAAAACCTTTTTTTCAATCTTTATTTGGTCGCTTTTTTCAAGGTGAACTAAAAAATCGTGAAGAACTTGTGGAAGTAATTCGCGATTCAGAACAAAACGATTTAATTGATCAAAATACTCGAGAAATGATTGAAGGCGTGATGGAAATTGCGGAGCTTCGTGTTCGCGATATTATGATTCCTCGTTCACAAATTATTTTTATTGAAGATCAACAAGATTTAAATACTTGTTTAAACACAATTATTGAATCCGCTCATTCTCGTTTTCCTGTGATTGCCGATGCGGATGATCGCGATAATATCGTAGGTATTTTACATGCGAAAGATTTATTGAAATTTTTACGTGAAGATGCCGAAGCGTTTGATTTATCTTCATTATTGCGCCCCGTCGTGATTGTGCCAGAAAGCAAAAGGGTGGATCGTATGTTGAAAGATTTCCGCTCTGAGCGTTTCCACATGGCCATTGTGGTGGATGAATTTGGTGCAGTATCAGGTCTTGTCACCATTGAAGATATTTTGGAACAAATTGTTGGGGATATTGAAGATGAGTTTGATGAAGAAGATGTTGCGGATATTCGTCAGCTTTCTCGTCATACTTATGCGGTGCGTGCGCTCACAGATATTGATGATTTCAATGCGCAATTTAATACGGATTTTGATGATGAAGAAGTGGATACCATTGGTGGTCTGATTATGCAAACTTTTGGTTATTTACCAAAACGTGGTGAAGAAATTACGTTGAAAAATCTTCAATTTAAAGTCACCTCGGCAGATAGTCGCCGATTGATTCAACTTCGAGTCACAGTGCCGGATGAACATTTGGCAGAAATGGATGATGTTGAAGAGAAAGCCGAATAGCATTTTATCATCCTCAATGATGGCGCGCGTTTTCTAACGCGTGCTTTTTATTTACTTGGAATGGGATTTCAAATTCCAATACAAAAGACGCTCGTAAGGGCGTGCAAAATATAATTGAATTTATGAATAAATATTTTACTTATCTTATTGCGATTATATCTGGTTTAGTCGGTGTTTTTGCCTTCTCACCATTTGATTATTGGCCTTTAGCCTATGTTTCTTTACTCGGTTTACTTTATGTCGCTAAAAATCCTAAAAAATCCACCGCACTTTTAGCGACTTTTTTGTGGTCGATGGGATTTTTCTGCTTTGGGGTGAGTTGGCTTAATGTCAGTATTCACCAATTTGGTGGGGCGTCTTTAGGTGTGAGTTATTTCCTTGTCGGTTTACTTGCGGCTTATCTTGCACTATACCCGATGCTCTTTACCTATTTGGTTCAGCGTTTCAACGTTCAAAGTGCGGTAATTTTTGCCGTGATTTGGACATTGACAGAATTTTTACGAGGTTGGATTTTTACCGGTTTTCCTTGGCTTCAGTTTGGTTATACACAAATTGACAGTCCATTTTATGGCATCGCCCCGATTTTGGGGGTAACAGGATTGACGTTCTTTAGCGTTTGGGCAAGTGCGGTAATTTTTAATCTCGTTTCGTCTTTGTTTAAAACGAGAAATCTTAAATTAGTCTTGGCGAACGTTTTGTTATTGATCATCGTGGGGGGCTTAAGTGCTTATTCATCCCGAATTCACTTTGTAAAATCTGTTGAAGATAAGGCAATTTCAGTCACGCTTGCTCAAGGAAATATTGAACAAAATCTCAAATGGGATCCGGCTTATTTTTATTCTACTTTGGAGATTTATCAAAAATTAATCGCAGAAAATCTTGGTAAAACCGATTTAATTATTTTGCCTGAATCAGCATTGCCAACTCTTGAAAATGCGATTATGCCATTTTTTGAAGGATTAGATCGAGCTGCTAAAGAAACGAAAACGGAGATAATGGTTGGAACCGTATTCCAAGATACGAAATCTGGTAAATTGCTTAATTCTATTATGACTGCTGGAAACCCAGACTTTCCTTATCAGCCCGATACATCAAATCGTTATAGTAAGCATCACCTCGTGCCTTTTGGTGAATATGTTCCGCTAGAAAGTATTTTGCGACCACTTAATTCAGTGTTTAATTTGCCGATGTCTGCATTTCAAAGCGGGGATGCGATTCAGCCATCTTTAATGGCAAAAAAACGCGCTTTTTCGCCCGCAATTTGCTATGAGATTATTTTTGGCGAACAAGTGCGGCAAAACTTGAAACAAGATACGGATTATTTGCTCACAATTTCTAATGACGCTTGGTTTGGTGATTCGATTGGACCTTGGCAACATTTACAGATGGCAAGAATGCGCGCTTTAGAATTGGGTAAACCGCTTATTCGGGCAACGAATACGGGGATTTCAGTCTTTGTTGATACACAAGGTAAGGTGTTAGCGCAGGCACCGCAGTTTATTGAAACAACGTTGACACATAAAATTGCACCTGCGGAAGGTAAAACGCCTTATTCTGTGTTGGGAAATATGCCTTTATATGCTTTATCACTGTTGTTTTTAGTATTACACGGAATGATGGCGTTTGTTCGTCGTAAGATGAACCTTTCACAAAAACGCTAGTCAAAACGACCGCACTTTTTATTTATAAACGAGATTTTAATGAATCAAAATCTAATTGAAGTTAAGAATCTCACCTTTAAACGTGGTGATCGCGTGATTTACGATAACTTGAATTTGCAAGTAAAAAAGGGAAAAATCACTGCGATCATGGGACCGTCGGGGATTGGTAAAACTACCTTACTTAAATTGATCGGTGGGCAGCTAATACCAGAACAAGGTGAAATTTTGTTTGATGGGCAAGATATTTGTCGCCTATCTAATAGTGAACTGTACGAAGTACGCAAGCGGATGGGGATGTTATTCCAATCCGGTGCGCTTTTTACGGATATTTCTACTTTTGATAATGTCGCCTTTCCAATTCGTGAACATACGCATTTGCCTGAAAGTTTAATTCGTCAAATCGTATTGATGAAATTGGAAGCTGTTGGGTTGCGAGGTGCTGCCGCATTGATGCCTTCAGAACTTTCCGGAGGTATGGCTCGTCGAGCTGCATTAGCGCGCGCTATTGCACTTGATCCTGATTTAATTATGTTTGATGAGCCATTTACTGGGCAAGATCCAATCAGTATGGGCGTAATTTTGAGCTTGATTAAACGATTAAATGAAGCGTTAAATTTGACTTCTATCGTGGTGTCGCACGATGTGGAAGAAGTATTGAGTATTGCAGATTATGCCTATATTATTGCAGACCAAAAAGTTATCGCAGAAGGAACGTCTGAGCAGCTTTTACAGAGCCAAGATCCGCGCGTGGTGCAATTCTTAAAAGGTGAATCTGATGGTCCTGTGCGCTTTAAGTACCCAGCGCAAGATTATGTGAAGGAATTGTTTGAATGATCGTCAATTTTATTTCTGCTTTAGGAAAACAGGTGATCGACTTTTTCCGTGCATTAGGGCGAGCAGGTTTTATGTTATTTGGCGCATTGATCGGCAAGCCACAAATTCGTAAGCATTTTCCTTTGCTTGTGAAGCAAATGCATGTTTTAGGTGTCCAATCGTTACTCATTATTTTGTTGTCCGGTTTATTTATTGGAATGGTATTAGGACTACAAGGTTATGTTGTGTTAGTCGATTTTTCTGCTGAAACAAGTTTGGGACAGCTTGTAGCGCTTTCTCTTTTACGAGAATTAGGGCCTGTTGTTACCGCACTTTTATTCGCGGGTCGAGCAGGTTCTGCATTGACGGCTGAAATAGGCTTAATGAAAGCCACTGAACAACTTTCTAGTCTTGAAATGATGGCTGTTGATCCTCTACGTCGAGTGATTGCACCTCGTTTTTGGGCGGGAGTTATTTCCATGCCAATTTTGTCAATCTTGTTTATCTCGATTGGTATTTGGGGCGGTTCCTTAGTTGGTGTGGATTGGAAAGGTGTTGATTCGGGTAGCTTTTGGTCTGTGATGCAAAATTCCGTGAGTTGGAGCTATGATATTTTAAATGGCTTTATTAAAGCGGTTTTCTTTGCTGTTGCCGTAACTTGGATTGCGCTTTTTAATGGTTATGATTGTATGCCAACATCAGAAGGCATCAGCCAAGCTACAACACGAACAGTCGTGCATGCCTCTCTTGTTGTTCTAGGATTAGATTTTATTTTGACTGCTATTATGTTTGGAGCAGGTTAAGGATTTTTTATGAGACAAACAATTAAATATGAATTTTGGGTCGGGTTATTTTTATTACTTGGTATTGGCGCCTTAGTTTTTTTAGGTTTACGCGTAGCCAACGTACAAGGTTTTGGTGAGACGAAATCTTATACTGTGACGGCAACTTTTGATAATATTGGTGGACTAAAAGTACGTGCACCATTAAAAATTGGTGGAGTGGTTATTGGGCGTGTGAGCGGTATTACGCTTGATGAAAAAAGCTATTTACCAAAAGTTAGTATTGCAATTAATCAGGAATATAATGAAATCCCAGAAAACAGTTCTTTATCAATTAAGACATCTGGCTTGTTAGGTGAGCAATATATTGCATTGACAATGGGGTTTGATGATGGTGAATCGGCTATGCTTAAAGAAGGTAGCCAAATTCAAGATACAAAATCTGCGATGGTGTTGGAGGATTTAATCGGCCAATTCCTTTACGGCGATAAAAAATCTGATGGTAACAGTGAAAAGACTGAGCCTACAGTACAATAACAACTAACATTTATTTAGGAGATTTATGATGAAATTTTTCCAAGTGAAAAAATGGTTTGCAATTTTAACCTTAGTATTTACCGCACTTTTTGCTGCTGGTACTGCTATGGCTGAAACAAGTCCTTATGTATTAATGCAACAAGCGTCAGATAAATTGTTTTCTGATATTCAGGCAAATCAAAGCCAGATTAAAAAGAACCCAAATTATCTACGTACTATCGTTCGTAATGATTTACTGCCTTATGTTCAAGTCAATTATGCAGGTTCTTTAGTTTTAGGTTCTCATTTCAAATCTACTACACCTGAACAACGTGAAAAATTCTTTAAAGCTTTTGGTGATTTTATTGAACAAGCTTATGCACAAGTATTAACGGCATATTCAAATCAACAAATCCAAATTGAGCCAGAAAAAGCATTAGGTGATAAAAACTTAGTAAATATTCGTGTGAATATTATTCAAACCAATGGTGCAGCACCAATTAAATTAGATTTTAAATGGCGTAAGAATGGTAAAACGGGTGAATGGTTAGCTTATGACATGGTTGCTGAGGGAGTGAGTATGGTTGTAACAAAACAACAAGAATGGAGTAGTATCTTACGTCAACAGGGTATTGATGCATTAACGGCTCAAGTACAAAAATCAGCCGCTCAACCTGTAACATTCAGCAAATAATTTTGTTGCCATGTTAAATTGGGATTTAAAGAAAAATGATGATAAGATAGCGCTCCTTTTGTCAGGGGAGCTATCTCGCAACACGTTGTTGCCTATGTGGCAGCAACGTGACGTTTTTTTATCTGCTAATGCGCTGGATAAAACAGTTGTTGAATGGGATTTGTCTGGTATTCAACATATTGATTCAGCTGGTTTTGCAGCGCTTTGTGATTTTTTACGAGAGTGTCAAAAGCTTAACAAAACAGTGCGATTAGTTTATCCACCAAAACAATTATTAACCCTTGCAGATCTTGTTGGTTTGTCTGATTGGATCGCAAATTTTACAGATCTTAATTAAACGGAAATCTGATGGAACTTCAAGAAATTGAACGAATTTTAAAAGATGCGCTAAACGTAGAAGAGGTTTATGCTCAAGGTGAAAACGCGCATTTTGGCGTGATTGTAGTGAGTGATGAAATTGCCGCACTTTCTCGCGTAAAACAACAACAAACAATTTATGCTCCGTTAATGGCTTATTTTACTACTGGCGAAATTCACGCGTTAACAATTAAAACTTATACCACTGAAAAGTGGAAACGTGATCGTGCATTAAACCAACTTAATTAAGGATTCAAAAATGGAAAAATTTCGTGTTTATGGGCAATCTCGTTTAAGTGGAACTGTGAATATTTCAGGTGCAAAAAATGCCGCACTTCCAATTCTTTTTGCCGCTATTTTGGCAACAAAACCAGTTAAACTCACGAACGTGCCTGCGCTTAAAGATATTGAAACCACTTTGAAAATTTTACGTAAATTAGGCGTGGTGGTAGATCGTGATGAAACTGGCTCAGTTTTATTAGATGCATCGAATATCGATCATTTCACTGCCCCTTATGAATTAGTTAAAACCATGCGTGCTTCAATTTGGGCATTGGCGCCTTTGGTTGCTCGTTTTCATCAAGGCCAAGTATCGTTACCTGGTGGTTGCTCTATCGGTGCTCGTCCAGTTGATCTCCATATTAGCGGTTTAGAAAAATTAGGCGCGGACATCGTTCTTGAAGAAGGATATGTAAAAGCACAAGTATTAGATCGCCTTGTGGGAACACGTATTGTAATGGAAAAAGTGAGCGTAGGTGCAACTTTATCTATTATGATGGCAGCAACGCTTGCGAAAGGCACCACAGTGATTGAAAACGCGGCTCGTGAGCCTGAAATTGTAGATACCGCTGACTTCCTCAATAAAATGGGCGCGAAAATATCTGGTGCAGGTTCTGATCACATTACGATTGAAGGTGTTGAATGTTTAACTGGTTGTGAGCATAGTGTCGTGCCAGATCGTATTGAAACGGGTACATTCTTAATTGCCGCAGCAATTTCGGGTGGTCGTGTTGTTTGTCAAAATACTAAGGCTGATACTTTAGATGCAGTGATTGATAAACTTCGTGAAGCTGGCGCTCAAGTTGATGTTACTGAGAATAGTATCACTTTAGATATGCTTGGAAATCGCCCTAAAGCAGTGAATATTCGTACTGCGCCACATCCAGGTTTCCCTACTGATATGCAGGCTCAATTCACCTTATTAAATATGGTGGCAGAGGGCACAAGTATTATTACTGAAACGATTTTTGAAAATCGTTTTATGCATATTCCTGAATTAATTCGCATGGGCGGAAAAGCTGAAATTGAAGGGAATACTGCCGTATGTCATGGTGTTGAACAGTTATCTGGTGCAGAAGTGATGGCGACAGATTTACGTGCATCAATCAGTTTGGTTCTTGCAGGTTGTATCGCAACAGGTGAAACCATAGTAGATCGTATTTATCATATCGATCGTGGTTATGAACATATAGAAGAAAAACTTCGTTGTTTAGGTGCTAGAATTGAACGTTTCTCTGGAGAGAGCGAAGTTTAATAAAATAAAATAAACTAACTATTAGATATCATTTAATATAGGGGCTAATTTCGAGTTTTTCAGAAATTAGCCCTCTGTTTATCAGTAATTATTACTTTTTAAAAAACTTAAACTCCGTCCATTGATAATATCGCTCGCCTGCTTTTTGAATCCCGCCGTAATTTTGCCATTCAGGATGATTAGGCGTGTCGGGTAAACATTGAGTTTCCAGTGCTACGCCAGAAAAATCGGCATATAATTCGCCATTTCTCGTTGGTGTACCTGCAAGATAATTACCCGTATAAACCTGCAATGCGGCTTGCGAGGTTCTTACCTCTAAACTTAAATCACCAGTTGGAGAATTCAGTAACACGCAAGGCTTTTGCCAAGCTTTATTGACAATAAAGGAATGATCGTAACCTTTTGTTGTTTGCTGCTCCCCTTGTAAAAAATCTTGCTTGATGCATTTAGCAATACGGAAATCAAAACTCGTATTCACTACGTGTTTTAATGGAGAATTAGGAATCCCCTCATTATCTACAGGCAGATAAAAATCAGCATTTAAACGTAATGTATGTTCACGCACGTCACTGCCTTGTTCTGCATTTTCTAAATTGAAATAAGCATGGTTTGTTAGGTTTAATGCGGTATCCTTATCACACATCCCGGCATATTCAATTTTTACGCTATTATCATCTGTTAGCGTATAGGTTACAGAGACATCCACATTACCAGGAAAACCTTGATCACCATCTACTGAATGTAATGAAAAACACACAAAATTCTCACCGCACTCTTGAATTTTCCAACGGCGTTTATCAAAGCCCTCTCCACCATGAAGCTGATGTTTTCCTTGATTACTTTTCAATTGAATGAGTTCACCGTTCAATTCAAATTGTGCATTTGCAATACGATTTGCGTAACGCCCAACACTTGCGCCTAAATAGCTTTGATGAGTGGGATAATCCTCTACCTTACAACCCAATAAAACCTCGCGTAAAGTACCATTTACTGGCACTTTACAGGAAAGCCAAGTTGCGCCCCAATCCATAAATTGAACATGCATTCCATTTTCATTTTGCAGAGTTATCAGCTGATAAGGTGCACCATCAGGCGCATTAAAAGTAGTTTGTTCTAACATCATTTTCTCTTAAATCACTCGAACACCTTGTGATGCAGTGCACACATAAAAAGTTTCTTTTAAACCAGTCATTTTCTCGTAATTATCCGCAATAATTTTACGAACTGCATCGACTTTATCATGCGGCGCAAGTGCGACAATACAGCCACCAAAACCGCCGCCCGTCATACGCGCACCGCCACTTTTACCAATAACAAGTTGAGCCAATTCAACTAAATAATCAATTTGTGGCACGGTGATTTCAAAATCATCACGCATTGAATCATGAGATTCCCCCATTAACTCACCTAAACGGGTCAAATCATTCTTCTTCAATGCTTCCACTGCATCGAGTACTCGTTGATTTTCTGTTACGACATGACGAGCACGTTTTGCTGCTAATGGTGAAAGTGCGGTCAATTCTGCTTCTTTTTTTCGGAATTGTTCAACTGAAACATCACGCAATGCTTTTACTCCAAAAAATTTTGCTGCGTCTTCACATTGCTGACGGCGAGTATTGTATTCGCCCGTTACCAAATCGTGCGGTACGTTTGAGTTCACAATAATTACGGCGACATCTTGTGGCACGGGGGTTGGAGTGGTTTCAAGACTACGACAATCAATCATCAGTAAGTGATTTTCCTGCCCAAGTGCAGAAATTAACTGATCCATATTGCCACAATTAGCACCAACAAATTGGTTTTCCGCTTTTTGCCCATTCAACGCAATATCCGTGTGAGAAATCGGTAAATCGCCAAGTTGTTGGCAGAATTTACCCACCGCAACTTCTAACGCTGCAGATGAACTTAATCCTGAAGAAAGCGGCACATTTCCAGAAATCACTAAATTTGCACCTTGTTGAAAGTGCGGGTAACGTTCTTGGACAAATTTTACAACCCCACGCACGTAATTAGCCCATTTGTGTTCACTCTTAGGAATTTCAACATTGAGAGAAAATTCATCAGTTTCATCAAGATCAGCCGCATAAACATTCCAAATATGATCATCTCGTTTTGAACCAGAAACAGCTGTACCAAAATTAATCGCACAAGGCATAACAAAGCCGTCGTTGTAGTCGGTATGTTCGCCGATGATATTTACTCGGCCAGGTGCATAGACGGTAATTTCTGGCAAATTTTTATGCTGTTTATTGAAAATTTGTTGAGCATTTTGGATTGGGGTCATATTTCTATCCTTTATATTAAATCTGTACTCGATCTACCCCCTCTTTGCTAAAGAGGGGGCTGGCTATATTATTTAGTTCTTTCTTTATAATGAACTTCACTCAAAGCACGTAATCGCTCTGCTGCCTGTTCTGCTGTTAAATCGCGTTGACTTTCGCCTAACATTTCATATCCCACCATAAATTTACGCACAGTTGCTGAACGTAAAAGAGGAGGATAAAAATGAGCATGTAGCTGCCAATGTTCGTTATCTTCGCCATTAAATGGTGCAGCATGGAATCCCATTGAATATGGGAAAGAGGTCTCAAATAGATTGTCGTATTTGGTCGTCAATTTTTTCAAAATAACCGCAAGATCTTTTGATTGTTCGTCACTTAATTCAGTTAAACGTTTTACATGAGTTTTCGGTAGAAGCAATGTTTCAAATGGCCAAACAGCCCAATAAGGCACTAAAGCTACCCAATGCTCAGTTTCAACGACAATACGTTCCTTCAACGCCAGTTCTCGTTTTACATAATCAACTAACATCACTGAACCATGTTTTAGCAAATAATCACGTTGTGTACGGTCTTCACGTGCGACTTCATTTGGCAAGAAACTATTCGCCCAAATTTGACCATGTGGATGAGGGTTTGAACACCCCATTGCTGCCCCTTTGTTTTCAAAAATTTGCACCCATTGGTATTTCTCACCAAGTTCACGAAGTTGCTCTTGCCATACTTTAATCACTTCTTCAATCTCTAGTGCGGTCAATAATGGCAATGTTTTATTATGATCTGGAGAGAAACAAATAACGCGACTTTCGCCACGAGCTTGAGAACTCTGGAAAAGTGGATCGGAGGATTTTTCAGGGGCTGGTGTATCTTCTAAAAGCGCAGAAAAATCATTTTTAAACACATAAGGTTTACGATAATCTGGATTTAATTCACCTGTAATACGCTTATTACTCGGGCAAAGATAACAAGTTGGATCATAACTTGGTTTTTGTTCTTCATTCACTTTTTCTTGTTGCCCTTGCCATGGACGTTTAGCACGATGTGGTGATACTAAAACCCATTGATCAATTAACGGATTATAGCGACGATGTGGATGCTCTGTTGGTTCAAAAATATCACTCATAATTGGCTCCCTTTCTAAATTGTAAACGATTACACAAAATATTGCGCATAAGATAGCAAATTCACAAAAATAAACCGTGATCAGTATCACATAATGGGAAAATCTCTGAAAGTTTTTTGTGATCTCGATTACAAATCAGAAAGTAACCGCTTTCAATTTTATCTAGAAAGAGCATAATAAGAAACGTGATTTCATTATGGAGAGCATTCTATGAGCACCATTCATGATGTAGCCGAATTAGCCCATGTATCTATTGCTACTGTTTCTCGTGTTGTAAATCAACATCCCTCAGTGAGTGAAGATACCCGCCTTGCAGTAAAACAAGCAATTGAACAACTTAATTATCAGCCAAATGCAAATGCTAAAGCCCTTGCAATACAAAACACCGATACTATTGGTGTGGTTGTCACCGATGTAACAGACTCGTTTTTTGCTATTTTAGTGAAAGCCGTAGATAAAGTCGCAGAAGCACACCGTAAAACAATCTTGATTGGCATTGGCTATCACCATGCAGAAAAGGAACGTGAAGCTATTGATACTTTACTTCGCAAGCGTTGTAGTTGTTTAGTTGTGCATTCGAAAGCGTTATCCGACGATGAACTTAGCCATTATTTGAAAACAGTACCAGGAATGGTGATTATCAACCGAGTGATTCAAGGCTATGAAAATCGTTGCGTAAGTTTAGATAACAAAAAAGGAACCTACTTAGCAACAGAAATGCTTATCAGTTGTGGTCATAAACATATCGCATATATAGGATCTAACCATGCTATTTTCGATGAAATTGAGCGTCGCGATGGTTATCTTACTGCATTAAAAGATCACAATTATCCAATTATTGAGCATGCCATAACGCACAATTCACCAGACTTCGAGGGTGGTGAAAAAGCAATGATTGATTTACTTAGTTATAACAAAGATCTCACGGCGGTCGTAGCTTATAACGATTCAATGGCTGCGGGAGCCATTTCAGTTCTCAATGAAAACAATATTAGTGTACCAAGCCAATTTTCAATCATTGGTTTTGACGATATGCCAATTGCTCGTTATTTAATTCCTAAATTGACGACCATTCGCTATCCTATTGATTTAATGGCAACTTATGCGGCCAATCTTGCATTAAGCCTTGTCGATAATGAGGTGAGAACTCCATCAACAATTCAATTTAACCCAACATTAGTACGTCGTTTTTCTGTGGAATCTATCTAAATTTGAAGATAAACGCACTCATAAAATGTGATAGCGATCACAAATCCGAATTTTTAATGTAATCGTTTTCATTTATGTGAGTTTGATCACAGATTCCAAACAGATTATTAGCTAATATGGCACCAATTGCAGAATGTAATGCAATATTTATCTCTAACATCAACATTCCAAAATAGGAGCGTTATTATGAAAAAAACAGCAGTATTAAGTGCGGTTGCTTTGGCTATCGGTTTAGGTGCAGCATCTTCTAGCTTCGCAGCAAGTAACAAAATTGGTGTAACCATTTACAAATACGATGACAACTTCATGTCTTTAATGCGTAAAGAAATCGACAAAGAAGCTAAAGCACTTGGTGGCATTAACTTATTAATGAATGACTCCCAAAATGCACAATCAATTCAAAATGACCAAGTTGATGTATTACTTTCCAAAGGCGTGAAAGCTCTTGCAATTAACTTAGTTGACCCAGCTGCAGCACCAACTATTATTAGCAAAGCAAAACCAGATAACATTCCTGTTGTATTCTTTAATAAAGACCCAGGTGCAAAAGCTATCGGTTCTTATGAACACGCTTACTATGTAGGTACTGATCCAAAAGAATCAGGCTTAATTCAAGGGGATTTAATTGCAAAACAATGGAAAGCGAATCCAGCTCTAGACTTAAATAAAGATGGCAAAATCCAATTCGTATTATTAAAAGGTGAACCAGGTCATCCAGATGCTGAAGCGCGTACAAAATTTGTAGTTGAAGAACTTAATGCGAAAGGTATCCAAACCGAACAATTATTTATTGATACTGGTATGTGGGATGCTGCAATGGCGAAAGATAAAGTAGATGCTTGGTTATCTAGCTCTAAAGCGAACGACATTGAAGTAATTATTTCTAACAACGACGGTATGGCATTAGGTGCATTAGAAGCAACCAAAGCACATGGTAAAAAACTCCCTATCTTCGGTGTGGATGCGTTACCCGAAGCATTACAACTCATCAAAAAAGGTGAGCTTGCTGGTACTGTGTTAAACGATGGTGTGAACCAAGGTAAAGCAGTTGTTCAATTATCTAACAACTTAGCACAAGGCAAAGCAGCTACTGAAGGCACAAAATGGGAATTAAAAGATCGTGTTGTACGTATCCCTTATGTTGGTGTAGATAAAGACAACTTAGGCGACTTCTTAAAATAATTTCTCATCAATTTTTGTTGTAATCCAAGGGGAAGTTGCCCTTCCCCTTTTTAACGAGGTTGGATATGACATCTCAAACTCAAAGCCAAGACAGCCAAGTGCTGCTCACAATGACCAATGTCTGCAAGTCCTTTCCTGGCGTAAAAGCCTTAGATAACGCAAACTTAACGGTTCGTTCACATTCTGTTCATGCTTTAATGGGTGAGAACGGCGCGGGCAAATCTACATTACTAAAATGCTTATTCGGCATTTATGCCAAAGATGAAGGTGAAATCCTTTTCTTAGGTCAACCCGTTAATTTTAAAACATCTAAAGAAGCTCTTGAAAATGGTATTTCAATGGTGCACCAAGAACTCAACCTCGTGCGCCAAACTAGCGTAATGGATAACTTGTGGCTTGGACGCTATCCACTTAAAGGACCTTTTGTCGATCACGCAAAAATGTACCGTGATACTAAAGCTATTTTTGATGAATTGGATATTGATGTAGATCCTAAAGAAAAGGTCGCCAGACTTTCAGTTTCTCAAATGCAGATGATCGAAATTGCGAAGGCGTTCTCGTATAACGCTAAAATCGTAATCATGGATGAACCCACATCCTCGCTTTCTGAAAAAGAAGTTGAGCATCTGTTTAAAATTATCGACAAGTTAAAACAACGCGGTTGCGGCATCATTTATATTTCTCACAAAATGGATGAAATCTTCAAAATCTGTGATGAAATTACTATTTTACGCGACGGTAAATGGATCAACACGGTAAACGTGAAAGAATCCAGCATGGAACAAATTGTCGGAATGATGGTAGGTCGTGAATTAACACAGCGTTTCCCTGAAAAAACAAACACGCCAAAAGAAGTAATTTTACAGGTGGAAAATCTTACCGCTAAAAATCAACCATCCATTCAAGACGTATCTTTTGAATTACGAAAAGGTGAAATTCTCGGTATTGCAGGCCTTGTGGGGGCTAAACGTACTGATATAGTTGAAGCTATTTTTGGCGTACGTGAATTAACCGAAGGAACTATCAAGTTACACGGAAAAACCGTGAAAAATCATACCGCACTTGAAGCGATTAATAATGGCTTTGCATTGGTAACTGAAGAGCGTCGTTCAACAGGTATTTACTCTAATTTAAGCATTGAATTTAACTCATTGATTTCAAATATGAAATCTTATCTCACCCCATGGAAATTACTTAGCACGAAGAAAATGAAAAGTGATACCCAGTGGGTGATTGATTCAATGAATGTTAAAACACCATCACATAGAACAACAATTGGTTCTCTTTCCGGCGGTAACCAACAAAAGGTCATTATTGGTCGTTGGCTTTTAACTCAACCTGAAATTCTGATGCTTGATGAGCCGACTCGCGGTATCGACATTGGGGCTAAATTTGAAATTTACCAACTCATTCAAGAACTCGCTAAAAAAGACAAAGGCATTATTATGATTTCATCAGAAATGCCTGAATTACTAGGTGTAACTGACCGTATTTTAGTGATGAGTAACGGTAAATTGGCGGGTGTTGTAGAAACTGCAAAAACTTCGCAAGAAGAAATTTTGCAACTCGCTGCGAAATATTTATAACAAAAGGAACAGATTATGAGTGCCTTACAAAAAAACAAATCCTTTGATTTCTTAAAGCAAAATGCCATTTATTTTGTGCTATTGATTTTGCTCGGTATTATTATTGCGCAAGATCCAACATTCTTAAATTTGATGAACTTTAGTAATATTTTAACTCAATCTTCAGTTCGTTTAATTATTGCGCTTGGGGTTGCTGGTTTATTAATTACACAAGGAACGGACTTATCTGCTGGTCGTCAAGTTGGTTTGGCTGCAGTTATCTCTGCAACTATGTTGCAATCAATGGAAAATATGAACCGCGTATTTCCTGAAATGGGTGAAATTCCAATTCCTGTTGTTATTCTTGCCGTTTGTGCTGTGGGAGCAATTATTGGTTTAATAAATGGATTGGTTATTGCTTACTTAAATGTAACACCGTTTATTGCAACTATGGGAACCATGATTATCGTATATGGTTTCAACTCACTATACTATGATGCTGTAGGTGGATCGCCAATCGCTGGTTTTAGTGAAAATTTCTCAACATTTGCTCAAGGCTTTTTCCGAATTGGGAGTTTCAAGCTTTCTTATATTACTATTTATGCTGCAATTGCTTCATTTTTGGTGTGGATAATGTGGAACAAAACCCGTTTTGGTAAAAATATCTTTGCTATTGGGGGAAATCCGGAAGCAGCAAAAGTTTCAGGCGTGAATGTTGCACGTAATTTAGTTGTTATTTATATGATCGCCGGTGTGTTTTATGCCTTTGGTGGTATGCTCGAAGCGGGCCGTATCGGTTCTGCAACTAACAACTTAGGTTTTATGTATGAATTAGATGCGATTGCCGCTTGCGTAGTGGGGGGGGTGTCCTTCGCAGGTGGTGTAGGGACAGTAATTGGTGTCATCACTGGCGTTATCATCTTTACAGTTATCAACTACGGTTTAACTTACATCGGTGTAAACCCTTACTGGCAATACATCATTAAAGGTAGCATTATTATTTTAGCGGTAGCCATTGACTCATTAAAATATGCGAAGAAGAAATAATGATTCTAGATAAAAAGAGTAGAGAAAATAACCGCACTTTGTAAAGTGCGGTTATTTTTTATATAAATCTTAAAGGTAGGTAGAATTCTGAAAGAGATATTTCTTGGTAACCATGTTGAAATCAATCATTAAGTATTTATAGTCTATATAAATAAAAAGCGACTTACTTTTACATAAGTCGCTTTTGGGAAGGCCTAATTAATGTTTAGGTCTGAAGAAAATCATTGTAAAGATTTGCCAGAAGAAGGCTAGTGCACCGAAGATGAATACCACATCACCGCCTAGACGTACCCAACGTAAGGTATCGAATAATGGCTGTTGCATAAATTCTTCACTACGTGCATACCATAAGCCTTCTGAGATACTAGCATATCCTTGGATAACACCGATAGGTAGTAAGCTTGATACGATCATAAGCACTAAACCGCCGTTTAATAACCAGAAGCCCCATTTCATTAACTTATCGTTAAACGGTGTATCTGGACGTAAATAACGGGCGATTAGGAAGACGAAACCTAATGCCAAGAAGCCATACACACCGAATAATGCCGCGTGGGCGTGAACAGCAGTCGTGTTCAATCCTTGAACATAGTAGAGTGAAATTGGAGGGTTGATTAAGAAACCAAACACGCCAGCACCTAACATATTCCAGAATGCGACGGCTACGAAGCAGTAAAGAGGCCATTTTAAGCGTTCCATCCAAGGTGCTTTTTGTTTCATTGCCCAGTGTTCCCACGCTTCGTGACCTAATAATACTAAAGGTACCACCTCAAGTGCAGAGAATGATGCACCTACAGCAATAATCGGAGTGGTTGCACCCGCGAAGTATAAGTGGTGGAAAGTGCCAGGGATACCACCGATTAAGAACAACGCTGCTTCAGTAATGGTTGCCACGGTCGCAGTACGACGTGAAACTAAACCTAAACTTACAAAGATGAATGAGAGTGCCGCTACAGAGAATACTTCGAAGAAGCCTTCTACCCATAGGTGAACTACCCACCAACGCCAGTATTCCATCACAGAAATGTGAGTGTGCTCGCCGTAGAATAATGCTGGACCATAGAATAACCCGATCGCAATGACGGAAGCGAAGAACAATGCTAATAAGTTTTTATCACCGGGTTGTTTGAATGCATTCACTGTGCCGCGAAGCATTAAGACTAACCAGAACAAGATGCCTGCGAATTTCACTGCTTGCCAGAAACGACCTAAGTCAATGAATTCGTAACCTTGGTGACCGAACATAAAGCTCCATTCTTCAGGAAGAATATGCGCAATCGCTAAGTAGCTACCAGTAAATGAACCCACTACTAATACCACTAATGCCCAGTAGAGAACATCTACACCCAATTTTTGGAATTTCGGATCTTTACCACCATTGATGATTGGTGCAAGGAATAAACCGCCAGCTAAGAATGCCATTGCAATCCAGAATAATGCTGCTTGAATATGCCATGTACGCACTAATGAATAAGGTAAGTATTGAGAAATATCAATACCATAGAATTCTTGACCTTCAACGGTATAGTGAGCAACAATCGCCCCTAAGTTCACTTGCAGTAAGAATAATGCAAGCACCGTAAAGAGATATTTGCCTAATGCGCGTTGAGAAGGGGTAAGTTGTAATTTTGTAAGCGGATCGAATTCAGGTGTTGCTGGTTCTTTTTCATCTTCACGTTTTTTGAATGACCAAATCCATACCACGAAACCAATACCTGCAATGAGGAATACGACACTTGCAATAGACCAAATGACGTTTTCTGGTGTTGGTACGTTGTTGATTAACGGCTCATGTGGCCAGTTGTTGGTGTAACTTGCGTGAGTATTTGGACGTTCAGCTGAGGCAGTCCACGCTGTCCAGAAGAAGAATTTAGCTAAGTCTTTACGAGCTTGTAAATCAGGAAGAGTATTATCCTTCATCGCAAAGTGTTCACGAGTCACTTTAGTTGCAGGATCATCACTATATAAAGAGATGTAGTATTGTGCCGTTTTTTCCATTGCTGCTAAACGGGTGTTAGAAAGCACAACGGTACCGTTTTCAACTTTACTACCGCGATATTCTTTGGTTAGACGCGCTTTTAATAACGTTTGTTGTTCATCATTTAAATCAGCGAAGTTTTTACCAAACTCTTGATTCGCTGTAATGTCCAACCAGTTAGTTAGTTCACGGTGAAGCCAATCCGCTGTCCAGTCTGGTGCTTGATATGCACCATGACCCCAAACTGACCCCACTTGCATACCGCCAGTAGTTTGCCAAGCGGTTTGACCATGTAAAATATCATCGTGCGTAATCACTTTTTCGCCAGATTCAGAAACATATTGTTGTGGAATCGGCGGTGCTTCACGATAAACTTCGAACCCATAGTAGCCCAGAATTGAGAATGACCCAATCAATACGGCGACTAATAGGTACCAGAACTTTTTATACTGTCCCATTTTATCACTCCTAGGTTATTGAAAAATTAACTTCCTATTTAAAATCATAGGTAAATATTTTACATAAAGCAAAATACCCGACTAATTATATCGGGTATTGTAGCGTTAAAATAATACCCCAAACAAAGTAATTGACTAAATTAGTAGGTTATTTTGATTGGAATCAAAAAAAGTGTGATTAAAAAATGATTTAACCACACTTAAATGTTTAGTAATCAGATGCTTATTCAAAATTAAAATTGGAGTGATTGGCGGGATTAAAATTGGTTTGTGTAATTCTAATACAAAGAGCGGTGAAATATCACCGCTCTTTTATCTTTAAAGTTAATTAACGTTCATTCCAACGTTTAATAGACTCACGAATCACTTCTTTCGCTTCTTCTACATCACCCCAATGCGTTACTTTCGTTGAGCCAGGCTTCTTAAGCGCTTTATAGTTATTGAAATGGAACTCAATTTGTTTAATTAAGTTCGCAGGTAAATCTGCTAATGAATTGTAGGCATTTCCTGTATCACGATCATCTGCTGGAACACAAACGATTTTGTCATCCACTTCGCCATCATCAACAAATTTCATGACACCAATTACTTTAGCCTCAAGGAATACGCCTGTCGCTAATGGTTGGCGAGTGATCAATAACACATCTAACTCATCGCCATCTTCATCTAAAGTTTGTGGAATGAAACCATAGTTAGTTGGTTTTGCAAAAATTGCTGGCTCAACACGATCTAATTGGAATGCCGCAACTTTACGGTTCCATTCAATTTTATGACAGCTACCTTCGGGAATTTCATTTACTATATTGATAATGCCAGCATCTACATCGCCTGGCGTTAAAATTTGATTAAAATCAGCCATTTTGTTTCCTTCATTTTATCAAGTTAAAAAACATGACAAGTATAGCAGTTTTTCTGCTGACTCGCAGTCTCATTTGTAGAGAAAATCAGCAAATAGATTATTTCATAACTATTCATAAATTTGACCGCACTTTATCCTAAACAAAACTCACGCAAACGTTTACTTCTCATTTTTATGATGTAAAATAGCGCGTCTTATTCACTTCAATTTTTCACTCAACTTTAAGGAACACTATGCCAACTTTAGAAAAAACATTTGAGCTCAAGCAACGTGGTTCAACTGTTCGTCAAGAAATTATCGCGGGTTTAACCACGTTCTTAGCAATGGTTTATTCTGTAATCGTGGTACCCAATATGCTAGGTGCTGCAGGTTTTCCTGCGGAATCTGTCTTTATTGCCACCTGTTTAGTTGCAGGATTAGGGTCTATCTTAATCGGCTTATGGGCAAATGCACCAATGGCAATTGGTTGTGCAATTTCTCTTACAGCTTTTACAGCATTTAGCCTAGTAATTGGTCAAAAGGTTGCCATTCCCGTTGCGCTAGGCGCAGTATTCTTAATGGGGGTTGTGTTTACCTTAATTTCTGCCACGGGTATTCGTGCATGGATCTTGCGTAATTTACCATCCAGTATCGCTCACGGAGCAGGCATTGGTATCGGACTCTTTTTACTTTTAATTGCGGCAAACGGCGTTGGTTTAGTCGTCAGCAACCAAGCTGGCTTACCAGTAAAATTAGGCGATTTCACCTCATTCCCAGTAATGATGTCTTTAATTGGTTTAGCGCTCATTATCGGCCTTGAAAAAATGAAAATTAAAGGCGGTATTTTATGGGTAATTATCGCTATTACTATCGTAGGTTTAATTTTTGATCCAAATGTAAAATTTGGCGGAGAGATTTTTAAAATGCCAACCTTTGGTGAAAATTCTCTTTTCTTACAATTAGACTTTATGGGCGCTCTACAACCCGCAATCTTGCCTGTCGTATTTGCTTTAGTGATGACCGCCGTATTTGATGCAACAGGCACTATTCGCGCAGTTGCAGGTCAAGCAGACTTGCTTGATAAGGATGGTCAAATTATCAATGGCGGTAAAGCCCTAACTTCAGACTCAATCAGTAGCTTATTCTCAGGTTTATTCGGTACAGCACCAGCTGCCGTTTATATTGAGTCAGCAGCAGGAACAGCAGCAGGCGGTAAAACAGGTATTACTGCTATCGTTGTTGGTGTGTTATTCCTATTAATGCTTTTCTTCCAACCATTAGCTTTCTTAGTGCCTGGATACGCAACTGCTCCAGCATTAATGTATGTTGGTTTATTAATGTTAAGCAATGTAAGCAAATTAGATTTCGATGATTTCGTTGGTGCGATGAGCGGATTAATCTGCGCAGTGTTTATCGTACTTACCGCTAACATCGTAACAGGTATTATGTTAGGCTTTGCAGCATTAGTGATTGGAAGAATCGTGAGTGGCGATATTAAACGCTTAAATGTAGGGACTGTGATTATTGCAATCCTACTCGTTGCATTCTATGCAGGCGGTTGGGCATTGTCATAATTAAATAACAAAAGGGAGTATCTTATTTGCTACTCCCTTTGCTTATTGATGTAAATGACAAATATTATATAACTTTACTGATAATTCTTCCGTCTTTAACTTGCGTCGTGATACATTCACCTTTCTTTACATCTTGAGTACTTATTATTGCTTTTCCTTGAGCGTTTTCCGCAATGGAATAACCTCTTGCCAATACCTTCAACGGGCTTAAACCATCCAATTTTCCACATAACGTTGCCAGTTTATTTTGACGTTCCGTCACTTGGCGATTTACACAAAAATTTAACCGCACTTGTAACTGCTCTAAGCGTTGTTGATGACGTTGCAATCGATATGGCAATGGATTTTGTTTCAAACGAGAAGAAAGTGCGGTGAATTTTTGTTGTGTATTTTCAAACTGACGTAACATAGCAAGTTGCAAGCGATGCGCAAGCTGTTCATTTTTCGCTTGTTGAGTGCGTAATTGATTCTGTGGATGTTGATTTTGCAATCGTAAGGTTAGCTGTTTCAAACGCTGGCTTTTTCGCGTAAATAAACGATCAAATGCCATATCTAAACGTTGCTGTTGATGGCGAAGTTGTTGTAATAATTCATCTTGATTACGACTCACTAATTCAGCCGCAGCAGAAGGGGTCGGCGCACGAAGATCTGCGACAAAATCGGCAATCGTTACATCCGTTTCATGCCCCACCGCACTGATAATAGGTAAGGTTGAACGAAAAATCGCTCTCGCCACTTCTTCTTCATTAAAACACCAAAGATCTTCTAATGAACCACCACCACGGCCAACAATTAATACATCCACTTCTTGTCGCAGATTGGCAAGTTCAATCATTTGCACAATTTCTGCGGTCGCCTCTTTGCCTTGAACCGCAGTGGGATAAATAACAACTTTTAAACTTGGATCACGACGTGCCAAAATATGCAAAATATCTTGCAATGCCGCACCTGTAGAAGAAGTAATAATCCCAACCGCTTTACTAAAGTGCGGTAGATTTTTCTTAAGATTTTGAGCAAACAATCCTTCCGCAGCCAACTTCATTTTTAATGCTTCAAACTGCTGTTGCAATAAACCTTCACCGGCGGGATGCATGGAATCAATAATAAGCTGATAATCACCACGAGGCTCATATAAACTCACATTGGCACGCACAAGCACTTGCATCCCATTTTGCGGACGAAAAGCAACACGCAAATTTTTCATGCGAAACATCGCACAACGCACCTGCGCATTTTCATCTTTCAGCGTTAAATACCAATGCCCAGACACGGGTTGCGTAAAATTGGAAATTTCACCCGTTAACCAAATTTGTGAAAAATTCCCTTCGAGCATCTGGCGCGCAGCAGAATTCAGTTGAGATACGGAATAAATATTGTCTGACATATTATTCAATTAACGCCCAACCATCATCAACCCAGTTACAAATTGAATCCAACAGTAGATCCATTGAGGTTTCAGGATCTTCGGTTTCATTCACTAGATTTGATAAAAATGCCCAATCCAAACTTTCACCATTAGATAAGCGTTTCAACACTTCGGTCTCAATCACATTAAGTTCATCTAACCACTCACCATTAGCATAAATTCGCAGCGGATTTTCGGTGTAAAGCAATTTACAATTGTTGTCTTGAGAAAGGAATGCCCCATCCTCTTCTAAAATTGACCGCACTTCATCAGGATCACACATTTCATCAGAGACTAATAACTCGTAACGACGAGAACTCACCGAACTTGCTACGGCTTGCTTAAACAACGCATCAAAAGCTTCTGAATGAGCCAATTTATCCAATAAAAGCTGTTTCATTGCTTGAATATTTTCATCCGCAAGTTTACCTGTACGTTGTACAGACTGGCTTAAACGTAGCGGTAAATCAAATTCACTTAAATTCAAATCAGGATCTTGATGACAAAAACCTTTACTTACGCCATCAATTAAATTGCTTAAATTTGGATAACGCAAGCCAAAAGAAAAGGTTAAACAATCATCTTCAGCCACACCATAATGCGCCATACGGGCCGGAATATAGAGAATATCGCCCGGATTCATCACTTCATCAATCACCAATTCACCCATATCATCAAAAATTCGAATTGGCTGATTAGATTTAAATTCGGTACTTGGATCACACCATTTACCTAATTGCCAACGGCGATGACCATATCCTTGCACTAAGAATACATCATACTCATCATAATGTTTACCAACAGAGCCTCCCTTAGGGGCATAAGACACCATAATATCGTCACGTTGCCACTGAGGTATAAAGCTAAATTTGTTCCAAAGCTGTCCTAATTCAGGAGACCATTGCTCCAAATTTTGAACTAACACCGACCATTTTTCTGGTAACTTTTGAAAATCCTTGTCACTCAAGGGACTAAAAAAAACTTTCCAATCATCATCAGAAAATGTCTTCACTAAACGAGCGGTAACATCTTCGTTTTGCGCGAGTTCAATAATATCTTGTGGCTCAAACTGCCCAACGATTTCAGGCAAACCGTTACGAATCACAAGTGGCTTTTTCTGCCAATAATCGCGTAGAAAAATTTCTGGCGTGATATGGTCAGGTAAACAAAAATCAACAGATGAAAGTGCGGTCATTTTTAAGCTCCTTTTTCTTTGTCTTTGGCTGCTGCAGCTTGCTCTGCTGCACGTTTACGGCGAATTTCTTTCGGATCAGCAAGTAATGGACGGTAAATTTCAATACGATCGCCCTTTTTTAATACATCAGTCAATTTAATTGGACGACTGAAAATCCCAATTTTATTTGTGCTCAAATCAATATCAGGAAATTGGCTTAAAATCCCTGATTGTGTAATCGCCGTTTGCACGGTGATTCCTTCATCAACTTGAAAAGATTTCAAATAATAACGTTCTGGCAAAGCATAAGCGATTTCAATGTTAATCTGATTCATTTTTACTTCTTCATAAAAAAAATTTCCGTTATTATAGCGGAAAAGTATAGCGAATTTTAGGGGCTGTGGGTAAATAAGGAAAGAGTATGAATTGGGTATTTTTTGCGATAGGTTCTGCATTTTTTGCAGGGCTCACGGCGATCTTAGGCAAGCTTGGCGTAGAAGGGATGAATAGTAATCTTGCCACCTTTATTCGAACTCTTGTCATTTTATTTGTGACGGCAGGCATTCTATCTGCTCGTAACGAGTGGCAATTGCCACAGCATATTGCAGTAAAACCGTTTAGTTTTCTGATTTTATCAGGTATTGCAACTGGGTTGTCTTGGCTTTGTTATTATCGCGCGCTCCAACTTGCTCCTGCCTCTTGGGTTGCACCAATTGATAAATTAAGTGTAGTTATTGCAATTATTCTGGGGGTTGTCATTTTAGGGGAGCCACTCAGCCTAAAATTAATTATCGGTAGTATTTTAATTTTATCAGGCGTACTTGTTTTGGCGCTATAGTAAAAATATGATAAATCAAATCAGTGTTTACGATAAAGAAAATTTCTTTGAGCTTTACCAAAAGCTTCGTTCTAATCCTCTTAGTTTAAATGAAGTTGTTGAGAAACCGACAATGCTTTCACTTTTGCCAGACTTACAAGGAAAAAAATTACTTGATCTTGGGTGTGGGGCTGGTGAACATTTAGCACTTTATTTATCAAGAGGCGCCAGACACGTAGTTGGAATCGATCTATCTACAAATATGTTAAAGCAAGCTAAAATTGATTTAGAAAAGTGCGCTGAATTTAAAGACTGTTTTTCTCTTTATCAATTACCTATGGAAAAGCTTATTGAATTACCAGAAGATAATTTTGATGTAATTACGAGTTCTTTTGCTTTTCATTATGTAAAAGAATTTCCTCAATTGTTGTCTGCAATTTTTAATAAGTTGAAAGCAAATGGTGTACTTGTTTTTTCTCAAGAACATCCTATCACGACCTGCCATAAGACGGGGGACCGTTGGGAAAAAAATGAGAATAAACAGCAAATTGCTTACCGTTTGAATCATTATCGAGATGAAGGAGAAAGAGAACGGAGTTGGTTTAAGCAGGCTTTTAAGACTTATCATCGTACGACTGCAACGATTATTAATAATTTGATTAAAGTAGGTTTTCAAATTGAGCGAGTGGAAGAACCAATGTTAGCAGATCAGGTTCAATGGCATCATGAATTTAAAGATTTACAGCATCGCCCCGTTTTGCTTTTTATACTTGCTAGGAAGGTTGTGTGATTTTATGGCTAAAAAGATAAGAAATACCCGCACTTTGATGCGGGTATTATTTTTTAAAGGTTGTTTAATTTCATTTTTGCCATTTGTTGTTCTAATTGGCTACCACTTTGTTGTGCTTGCTCAAAGCTGTTTTTAGCCGCAACTTTATCTCCTTTGGCGACTTGAATATCGCCAGTTAAGAGCGCTTTACGAGCATCAAAACTTTCACCTTTCACTTGGTTTAAGGTAGTTAAAGCATTGTCTAATTGACCCAATTGAAATTGTACCGCACTGAGACGTAATGCAACAATAGATGTTAATACTTCATCTTGAGATTGAGTTAATGCTTGATTTAAGTTTACTTCTGCAGCTGCAAAATCTTGTTTCTCAGCCGCTTTTTTCGCTTCATCTAACAAAGCAAAAACAGCGTATGCAGTTTTGCTGTTAGCTTGCACAAATTGTTCTATATTTGCTTTTTTAGCTTGTTCATCTTGTTGTGCAGAATAGATTAACGCATCATACTGTGCAGAAGCTTGAGCGATTTGCTCTGCTTGGTGCGCTTGCCAATAACGCCATCCAAACATCCCCCCCACACCTAAGATAAAAGCGACAATAATTGTTTTGCCATTCTCTTTCCACCAGTCTTTCAACTGGTTAATCTCTTGTTCTTCTTCAATGGAATAAGCCATGTTTTTCCCCTTTTAAATTAAAATTGAGTTTGAATATAGTCGATTACATTCACTAAATCTAAGGTTTGCTGATCTGCGCCACCTTGCAAGTGTTTAACAACGACTTGTTTATTTTGAACTTCGCTTTCGCCGATAACTAATGCCAATGTTGCACCAGATTTATCTGCACGTTTAAATTGTTTTTTGAAATTACCGCCAGAGCAGTGCAACATGGTATTTAAGTGCGGTAATTCTGAGCGTACTTTTTCCGCTAATTCAAAAGCGGCTAATGTTGCGCCTTCGCCTTGATAAACAACATAAATATCCACCGCACTTTTCACAGGAACATTTGGATTAACTTCTTGTACCAACAAGACTAAACGTTCTAACCCCATCGCAAATCCGATGCTTGGCGTTGCGTGTCCGCCAAGTTGTTCCACTAAACCGTCATAACGACCGCCGCCACACACGGTACCTTGTGCGCCAAGAGCGGAGGTTACCCATTCAAATACAGTTTTGTTGTAATAATCTAAGCCACGAACGAGTTTAGGATTAATTTCATATTGAATACCCACTGCATCTAATAATGAACATAATTGTTCAAAATGCTCACGGCTTTCATTATCTAGATAATCAAGTAATTTTGGCGCGTTATCTAATACTTTTTGTAATTCTGGATTTTTGGTGTCCAAAATACGAAGCGGATTTTTTACTAAACGGTCTTTTTCTTCATCGCTCATTAAATCTTGATGATTTTCTAAGAATCCAACCAAAGCTGAACGATAATTTGCTCGAGCTTCTAAAGAACCAATTGAGTTAAGTTGAAGTGTCACATGTTGATCGATACCTAATGCTTTCCATAAACGGTAGGTAAGCATGATTAATTCGGCATCGATTTCTGGATTCGCAATACCGAATACCTCAACACCTGCTTGATGGAATTGACGGTAACGACCTTTTTGTGGACGTTCATGACGGAACATTGGCCCTATATACCATAAACGTTGTTCATTGTTATAGATCCAACCATGTTCAATGGCGGCACGCACGCAACCTGCAGTGCCTTCAGGGCGTAAGGTTAATTGTTCGTCGTTATCCCAAAATGTGTACATTTCTTTTGAAACAACATCGGTTACTTCACCGATTGCACGCGCAAATAATGGTGTGCTTTCTACAACTGGCATACGCACTTCGGAATAACCATAATTGTTTAATACCTGGCGTACTTGCGCTTCAATCCATTGCCATAATGGAGATTCAGTAGGGGAGCAATCGTTCATTCCTCGGATTGCTTGAATAGTTTTAGCCACGAGCTTTCCTTAAATAATTCTGTTTTTTGGATCTTGTTGTGCGACTTTCGCACGAATTTTTGCTTCTAATTGGTTAACAATATCTTCGTTATCGAAGCGTTCTTTTTGTCGTTCGCCATTAAGATAATAACCGCTTTTTTTGTTACCACCAGTTACCCCGAGATCAGATACGAGCGCTTCTCCAGGACCATTCACTACGCAACCGATAATTGATACATCCATTGGTGTAATAATATCTTCAAGGCGTTGTTCTAACGCATTTACTGTACCGATTACATCAAACTCTTGGCGAGAGCAGGTCGGGCACGCAATAAAATTAATGCCACGAGAGCGAATTCGTAAAGATTTGAGAATATCAAAACCTACTTTAATTTCCTCTACGGGATCCGCGGCCAATGATACACGTAATGTGTCACCAATACCTTCGGCAAGTAACATACCTAAACCTATTGCAGATTTAACCGCACCTGCACGTGCACCACCCGCCTCAGTAATACCTAAATGTAATGGTTGCTTGATAGATTTGGCAAGTAAACGATAAGCTTCTACCGCTAAGAACACATCAGAGGCTTTTACACTCACCTTAAATTGATCGAAGTTAAGACGGTCTAGAATTTCTACATGACGCAATGCTGATTCTAATAATGCTTCTGGTGTTGGCTCGCCGTATTTTTCTTGCAGATCTTTTTCTAAAGAGCCTGCGTTTACGCCGATACGAATCGGAATATTTTTGTCACGAGCACAATCAACAACGGCACGGATGCGATCTTCACGACCAATATTGCCTGGATTGATACGTAAACAATCCACTCCATATTCTGCGACTTTTAGCGCGATACGATAGTCGAAATGAATATCTGCCACGAGCGGGACATTCACTTGTTGTTTAATTTGTTTAAATGCTTCTGCAGCGTCCATTGTTGGAACAGATACACGAACGATATCTGCACCAACACGTTCTAATGATTTAATTTGAGCAACAGTCGCCTCCACATCAGTGGTGCGAGTATTTGTCATTGATTGCACGGCAATTGGTGCATCACCACCAACGGGGACATTTCCTACATAAATTTTTGTCGATTCACGACGCTTAATGCTTGGTTGAAAAGCTGACATCTTTTTCCTTATTAAGGTTGTGAAAGTTTGAATTTTGCAATGCGACCATCCACTTTTAATGGATAATTTTCGCCTTTATAGGTGATACGTACATTACTTGGTGCGCCAACTATTAATGAAAACTCATCTCCATTAAAAGTTAATACTTCACCTTTTTTGTACTCTTTTTGTGCTAATACTCGGCGATTCTTATCTTTTACGCTGAGCCAGCTCGTATTATTTAAGATTTCTACAATCAAGTCTCCTTTCACAGTCGGGGCTGCTGGAGAAATTGATGGATTTTCTACCGCACTTTGAGTGTCAGAAACTGATTTTTCATCGTTTTTTGTTTGTGGAACGGCATTTTCTTGTGCTATTTCTGGTAACACATTATTTGTTATTTCTACTGGTTGTGAGACTGCTGCTGTTGTTTCTGGTGCAGTTTTATTACTCTCTTCTGTTGTCACAAGAGCTGTGGTTGGCTGATTGTTTTCGGTAGAAGCAACATAGCTTTGTACTAAGTCATCACGTTCTTGGTTATTTTGTTGGTAACTTTGCCACCACCAAAGTCCAGTCATGCCAAGGACTAAAATAAGTACAATGATAGATAAACGTCCGACCCAACGAGAGTGTGATGAATATTGATTTACTTCACGAGTTGAACGAGCATTTTTACTCAGATCGTTTTTACCGTTCTCTGCAAATGTAATATTTTCCCATACAGAATCAGGTAAGCGTAAGAACTTGGCATAGCTACGCACGTAGCCTTTTACAAAGATTGCAGGGGTAGCTTTTTGAATAAATTCGTTATTTTCAAGCTGCTGTAATATGGAGGGACGCAGCGAAATTTCTTTGGCGACGTCTTCGAGAGAAAGATTCAAGTTTTCACGTGCTTGGCGAAAAATCTCACCTGGTGAAAGTTCTTGCTCAGTTGTTGGATTCATAAATTCAATTAAATAATATGCGATAAATAAAGGCTAAATTCTAAAGTCCAACGCTTGATTTGGCAATGCTTTATTTAAAGGTATTAAATTTTTCCGCTCGTTTACTATCTGTTTGTCGCAATTTTTGTAATGCTTGTTGATAAATATCCATTTTTTTAGCGGAATAAGCACAAAGGGCCATATTTTCAAATGTATCTGCTTGATGATAATAATTAGGTGAATTCAGTGCGAGTTGAAATTGCTGCTGAGCTTGTTCAAATTGTTTTTGACGACATAAAAATGTCCCAAAATTATTATGTAAGTCCCCCTGTTGATTATTGAGTTTTAAAGCTGTTTCATATTCACGATGTGCGTTCTCAATTTCACCTTGTTGTTGATAATAATGCGCAAGCGCTGAATGCACGAGATAGTAATTTTTATCGTGTTGAAGTGCTTTATCTAAGTTGATTTTAGCGAGTTGAGGATTATTTTGTTGAAGGTAACCAAGTGCAAGTTCTACGCGAGCTTTCGCTGCTGATTGTTGATTGAAATCTTGAATGGTTGATTGGGAAACGCAAGCAGAAAAAATGAAAGGGAAAATAACCGCACTTAGTTGTTTACTTATTGTTTGCATTTTTTCTCCTTTTAACAGGGGAGGAAGAAATAGTTAATATGTTTTAATTCGTATGAAAACATAGGGCATGTGAACTTGATTCATTCACATGCCTAAAATATTAATTAACTTCTGTTACCCCAATATTTTGTCCAAATTGGCGTTTCATTGCCGTACGTTTAGTACGATCGATAACATCTCCAGCTAGCTGTCCGCAAGCTGCATCAATGTCATCTCCTCTAGTTTTACGGATAATCACGGTAAAGCCATATTCCATCAAGGTTTTTTGGAAGCGGTCAATACGCGTATTCGAGCTTTTTGCATAAGGCGCTTCAGGGAACGGATTCCATGGAATTAAATTAATTTTACAAGGTGTATTTTTTAATACTTCTGCAAGTTGATGTGCATGTTCTACACCATCATTCACATGATCGAGCATGACATATTCAATCGTAACTTTACCATGGTTTGCATTTGATACGCTTAAATAACGATTTACTGAGTCAATCAACATTTTGATATTATATTTTTTGTTGATTGGCACAATTTCATCACGCAATTCATCGTTTGGGGCATGTAATGAAATAGCCAAAGCCACATCGATCATTTTGCTCAAGTTATCTAGTGCAGGTACGACGCCAGAAGTTGATAAAGTGACACGACGTTTTGATAAACCGTAGGCAAAATCATCTAACATAATTTCCATTGCGGGAACAACGTTAGCGACATTTAACAAGGGTTCGCCCATTCCCATCATTACCACATTTGTAATTGGTCTAATGCCAGTCACCCCAAAGTTGCCAATAATTTTAGAGGCTCTCCAAACTTGGCCGATAATTTCTGAAACCGTTAAATTGCGATTAAATCCTTGTTGTGCTGTTGAACAGAATGTACAAGCCAAGGCGCAGCCAACTTGGGAAGATACACAAAGCGTAGCGCGATCTGCTTCGGGAATATACACAGTTTCAACTTGTTGTTCACCCACTTGCATTGCCCATTTTATCGTGCCATCGGCTGAACGCTGTTCAACGGCAACTTCTGGGGCTTTAATTTCTGCAACTGCCTTGAGCTTTTCTCGTAATTTCTTATTAATGTTTGTCATATTGTCGAAGTTATCTTCGCCAAAATGATAAATCCATTTTACTAACTGATCTGCTCGGAATGGTTTTTCGCCGAGTTCTTTAAAAAATTCGCGCATTTGTTGGCGCGTTAAATCCATTAGATTAATTTTTTTAGCAGGTGCATCTGATTGCACAGACAATAATTCTGACATTTTAGCCTCGTTATTACACATTGTGGCGATAGCGTTGTGTTGGTGTTTTTATCAAAAGCTCACAACGAAAAATTCGCAATTAAAAAATGAACGGCGATTGTACAGATTTGTCACCGCATAATCTAGCGGAATTCAAAAATGATGGAAAATCTCACCGCACTTTTTTGCGATCTAGATCGAAAATATTTCCAATTACAGCGTAAAAAGTGCGGTAAAATGTGAGCCTATTTTTTAAGGTGACCAATAATGTTTAAAAAAGCTTTATTTATTTTATCTTTGTGTCCTTCTTTTGCAGTGGCACAGTCTTATGTTGTGTATGATTTTACGCATAATCGAGTGTTGGAAAGCCATGCGCCTGATAGCGTTCAGCCTATTGCTTCTGTAACGAAATTAATGACGGCGAACGTTTTTCTAGAGAATAATACAAATCCTAATTGCACTATTGCGATAACCAGTGACGATCGTGATTACATTAAAGGTACAAGCACGAAATTACCGATGAATGTTCCGATGGCTTGCAGAGAATTATTAAAGGCGATGCTCGTGCATTCTGATAACTATGCCGCCCATGCGCTTTCTCGTGCAGCAGGAATGAGCAGAATACAATTCATTAATAAAATGAATGAAAAAGCTCGTCAATTAGGTATGTATTCTACTCGTTTTCATGATAGTTCTGGTTTATCGAGTAGCAATATCTCTAGTCCTATGGATTTAGTTAAACTTGCTAAGCATTCTTTAAATAAGCCTGAAATTCGACAACTATCCAATATCAGTGCTACGAATATTCAAGCTGGAAGATATAGTGTATTAATGAAAAATACAAATAAATTAGTGCGTGATGAAATTTTTGATGCGGTGGTAAATAAGACAGGCTACATTCGAGAATCTGGTTATAACCTTGTTTTCATCAATAAACACCCATGTAAAAGTTCTACCATCGGTGTAATTAGTCTCAATAATTCTTCTTCTGCATATCGTTCTAGCTTTACTAAAAATAAATTAGAAAAATACGGTTGTACGGCATTGAATGGACGAACCATTCATGACGTTGAAGGCGAGGCACAATATGAAGATGGCTATGATGAAGAAGGCTTAAATGACTTAATTAGAAAAGTATCAGGCTAATAGAATAACCGTTGAACACATAGGGAAAATCTATCACATTTTTTGTTATTCTCTATGTAATTAAAAATAATCACATAATTTGATAATTATTTTCATTTGAAAAACGTAATAAAAATAGTACTATTACCCATGATGAATAATTGTTGAGCAGTTGAGCGATTATTCAGGCATCCAACCTCTATACTTTTTTATAAGGACATATTATGCGTAATTCATTAAAAATTATGACCGCACTTGCACTTGGTTTGTTTGCAATGCAGGCTAATGCAAAATTCAAAGTCGTCACCACCTTCACTGTGATTCAAGATATCGCACAAAATGTGGCGGGTAATGCGGCTACAGTGGAATCTATCACCAAACCAGGTGCTGAAATTCATGAATATGAACCTACTCCAAAAGACATTGTAAAAGCGCAATCTGCTGATTTAATTTTATGGAATGGTTTAAATTTGGAACGTTGGTTTGAGCGTTTCTTCCAAAATATTAAAGATAAACCAGCTGTGGTGGTGACAGAAGGTATTCAACCATTGTCTATTTATGAAGGCCCGTATAAAGATGCGCCTAATCCACACGCTTGGATGTCGCCATCTAATGCATTAATTTATATTGAAAATATTAAAAATGCATTGGTTAAATACGATCCACAAAATGCAGCAGTGTATGAAAAAAATGCCGCTGATTATGCTCAAAAAATTAAACAACTTGATGAGCCACTTCGTGCAAAATTAGCACAGATTCCAGAAGCTCAACGCTGGCTTGTGACAAGTGAAGGTGCTTTCAGTTATTTGGCGAAAGATTACAACTTAAAAGAAGGTTATTTATGGCCAATCAATGCTGAACAACAAGGCACACCACAACAAGTGCGTAAAGTGATTGATTTAGTTCGTAAAAACAATATTCCTGTTGTGTTTAGTGAAAGTACAATTTCAGCAAAACCAGCACAACAAGTAGCTAAAGAAAGTGGCGCAAAATACGGTGGCGTATTGTATGTTGACTCTCTTTCTGCGAAAAAAGGCCCTGTGCCAACTTATATTGATTTGCTTAACGTAACTGTATCAACCATTGTTAAAGGATTCGGAAAATAATGGACTCTTTCTCGACATCAATTTGGGTTAATGATGTAACTGTTCGTTACAACAATGGCCATACAGCTATTCACAATATGACGTTCTCATTAAACAGTGGAACTATTTGTGCATTAGTGGGTGTGAATGGCAGTGGTAAATCCACATTATTTAAAAGCATAATGGGGCTTGTGAAGCCACAACAAGGTGAAATCAGACTTTGTGATTTGCCAATTTCCCAAGCACTGAAACGTAATTTGGTTGCTTATGTTCCACAATCTGAAGAAGTGGACTGGCAATTTCCTGTGTCAGTGTATGATGTCGTGATGATGGGGCGTTATGGGTATATGAATTTCCTTCGTATCCCCAAGGCGATTGATAAACAAAAAGTTCAAGAGGCGATGCAGCGAGTGAACATTGAGCATCTCGCGCATCGTCAAATTGGTGAGTTATCTGGCGGGCAGAAAAAACGCGTGTTTTTGGCCCGCGCTTTAGCACAACAAAGTCCAATTATTTTATTGGATGAACCTTTCACTGGCGTTGATGTGAAAACTGAAAATGCTATTGTTGATCTTCTTCAACAGCTTCGAGAAGAAGGTCATCTTGTTCTTGTCTCAACTCATAACTTAGGTTCTGTCCCAGATTTCTGTGATCAAGTAGTGATGATTAATCGTACGGTGATTGCAGCAGGGAAAACGGAAGATACCTTTAACCAACATAATTTGGAAATTGTGTTTGGTGGGGTATTACGCCATATTAAATTATTGGGCGAAGATTTACATAATGATGAAGATAAACGTGCGGTTACTGTCTTAACGGATGATGAAAAAGCCGTTGTATTCTATGGTGAAACTAAGCAAGATCCTCCAGCACCAACAACACAGGATTGCCATTTCGAAGACTGCCCTTGTAAAAGTGCGGTGAAAAAAGAGAAGGATTAAGGCATGTTAGCATTATTATTAGAACCTTTTTCCTATGATTATATGCTCAAGGCGATGATCTTGAGTACGGCAGTGGGTGGGATTTGTGCTTTTTTGTCTTCGTATTTAATGCTTAAAGGCTGGTCTTTGATTGGCGATGCACTTTCTCATTCTGTTGTTCCTGGTGTCGCGATAGCTTATGCCTTTTCTTTGCCTTATGCACTTGGTGCATTTTTTGCCGGAATTTTAGCCGCACTTTCCATTCTTTGGATTAAATCTATTTCTAAACTGAAAGAAGATGCCGTTATCGGATTTATTTTTAGTACTTTCTTTGCATTAGGTCTATTAATCATTTCTTTAAATCCAACCGCAGTAAATGTGCAAAGTATCATTTTAGGCAATATTTTAGGTATTGCAGACGAAGATATTTACCAAGTGGCAATTATCATCGGTGTTTGTTTAGTATTGCTTTTATTATTTTGGAAAGATTTACTACTGATCTTTTTCGATGAAACACAAGCAAGAACGGTAGGGCTTTCGCCATTATTTTATAAAGTTTTGTTTTTTACTCTATTAAGTGCTTGTGTGGTAGCTGCATTGCAAACTGTAGGGGCTATTTTAGTGATTGCGATGGTCATTACCCCGGGTGCGACAGCATATTTACTGACAGATAAATTCAAAACCTTGTCAATCATCGCTATTATTTTAGGGGCGGTGACAAGTTTTGTTGGTGTTTATATTAGCTATTATTTAGATGGTGCCACAGGCGGTGTGATTGTCACATTGCAAACATTATTATTCTTGGCAGCTTTCTTATTTTCACCAAAATATGGTTTGCTCACTCGTAATAAAAAGGCGGTAGAAAATGTTTGATTGGCTTTTAGAACCGCTACAATTTGAGTTTATGCAAAATGCCTTGTTGACAGCATTTATTGTTTCAATTATTTGTGCGTTGCTTTCTTGCTATTTAGTCTTGAAAGGTTGGTCGTTAATGGGCGATGCGATTTCCCATGCGGTGTTGCCTGGTATTGTACTTGCTTATTTGGCTGGAATTCCTTTAGCGATTGGGGCATTTTTTTCTGGCATTTTTTGCTCGCTTGGAGTGGGATATTTAAAAGAGAATAGTCGTATAAAAGAAGATACGGCAATGGGCATTGTATTTTCTGGAATGTTTGCCATTGGTCTTGTTATGTTCACCAAAATTCAAACAGAACAGCATTTAACGCATATTTTGTTTGGTAATGTATTGGGCGTAAGTCATCAAGAACTTATTCAAAGTGCGGTCATTTCTGCGATAATTTTTTGTATGATTGTCTTTAAACGTAAAGACTTTTTGCTTTATTGTTTTGACCCAAGTCATGCTCGTGTTGCAGGGCTTTCTCCAAAGATTTTGCATTATGGATTGTTAATGTTGCTTGCTTTAACAATCGTAAGCACGATGCAGGTGGTAGGCGTTATTTTGGTGGTGGCAATGTTAATTGCGCCAGGAATTACCGCACTTACACTCACAAAATCTTTTGATAAAATGTTATGGATTGCTATAGTAAGTTCCATTACATCAAGCCTGATTGGCGTAATATTGAGCTATCATTTTGATGCGTCAACTGGTGCTTGTATTATTTTATTACAAGCGATATTTTTCATAGGAGCATTATTTTTGAGTCGCATAAAGCAAAAAACGTACTAAGTTTTTATTACTTAATTTATTATTCAAAATGATTTTTGAAATTTATTTCTTATTTTGTTAGAATTCATGCGCTTTTTATCTCTTATATAGGAATGAAAAGTGAGTTCGGATGAAGGTAGCTGGAGAGCGGGGAATTGACCCCACACCGACGATGTAAAATCTTTCAGGTGCGATGGCAGGGACTGTTACTGGACGAACCCTTGGAGAGATCCATTTTAGAAATGGACGCCGAAGGCGCAAAAGAGCGGTTAATTTTTCAATCGTTTTTCAAACGCTCAGGCAAAAGGACAGGGGCAAAAGACAATCTATCGTAAGTGTGGAAATTATCTATCTTTTCACCGCACTTTCTTTTCTATTGTATCTTTTCGTCTTCTTGTCGTGTTTATTTTTGATTTAAACGACGAGGAATCACATGACAATTGAGTCAATTCTTTCAGCTATTGATAGCTTTATTTGGGGCGCTCCGCTACTCATACTCTTATCGGGCACAGGGCTCTATTTAACGCTACGTTTAGGCTTTATTCAAATTCGCTATTTACCACGAGCGCTAGGTTACTTATTTAAAAAAGATAAAGGTGGAAAAGGTGATGTGTCATCTTTTGCCGCACTTTGTACTGCATTAGCCGCAACAATTGGAACAGGGAATATTGTGGGCGTTGCAACTGCTGTACAAGCAGGTGGACCTGGCGCTATTTTTTGGATGTGGTTAGTCGCCTTGTTAGGAATGGCAACAAAATATGCCGAATGTTTACTCGCAGTTAAATATCGTGTTCGCGATAAAAATGGCTTTATGGCTGGCGGTCCAATGTATTACATTGAACGCGGTCTAGGTATCAAGTGGCTAGCAAAATTATTTGCATTATTTGGTGTAATGGTTGCCTTTTTCGGAATCGGCACATTCCCACAGGTCAATGCAATTACCCATGCAATGCAAGATACCTTTAATATTCCGGTTTTAGTTACTGCAATTATTGTGACGCTTTTAGTCGGCTTAATCATTCTTGGTGGTGTAAAACGTATTGCAACCGCATCATCGGTAATTGTGCCGTTTATGGCGATTTTATACGTCACTACTTCACTGGTTATTATCCTTTTAAATATAGAAAAAGTACCAGATGCGATCTCATTAATTATTTATAGCGCTTTTGATCCGCAAGCTGCGCTAGGCGGGGCTGTTGGCTTTACCGTAATGAAGGCGATTCAATCAGGCGTTGCTCGAGGCATTTTCTCCAATGAATCAGGTTTAGGAAGCGCACCAATTGCAGCCGCAGCGGCACAAACTCGTGAACCTGTTCGACAAGGCTTAATTTCCATGACAGGTACATTCTTGGATACCATCATCGTTTGTACAATGACAGGGATTGTATTGGTATTAACTGGAGCGTGGAACAATCCTGAACTAGCGGGTGCGACAGTAACAAACTACGCCTTTGCACAAGGTTTAGGGGCATCAATTGGCGCAACGATTGTAACCGTCGGTTTATTATTTTTTGCATTCACAACAATTTTAGGCTGGTGTTACTACGGTGAACGTTGCTTTGTTTATCTCGTTGGTATTCGTGGCGTAAAACTATATCGTTTAGCTTATATTGTGTTGGTAGGGTTAGGCTCATTCTTACACTTAAATTTAATATGGATTATCGCCGATATCGTAAATGGTTTAATGGCCTTTCCAAATCTCATCGCACTCATTGGATTGCGAAAAGTTGTGATTGAAGAAACGAAAGATTATTTCCAACGCTTGAAAATAAATCATCACGATCAAGATGAAATCGTAGAATAATCAAATGAAAAAAGGTGTGGATACAGTCAATATCCACACTTTTTTTCTTATCACAATTTCCCATCTTAACAACTTATTTTAGAAAGAAAAGCAGCTTTTTTCAGAAATTAGACATAGATCATATTTTTAAAAATTACTTTGACATTTCCTCTTAAAGCCCTTGAAAACCCGAATTAAGAAAGCTATTTTGTAATCAAAGAAAACTGTAAATCACGCAACAAAGAGGTAAATGCTATGACACTTAATATCACCAGTAAACAAATGGAAATCACCCCTGCAATTCGTGAACACGTGGAGGAAAGACTCGCGAAATTAGGTAAATGGCAAACACAGTTAATTAACCCACATTTTGTTTTAAACAAAGTACCGAATGGATTTACTGTAGAAGCATCTATTGGCACGCCACTGGGCAATTTATTGGCAAGTGCAACCTCAGATGATATGTATAAAGCAATTAATGAAGTTGAGGAAAAATTGGAGCGCCAGCTTAATAAACTTCAACATAAAAGTGAATCTCGTCGAGCAGATGAACGCTTAAAAGATTCATTTGAAAGTTAATATTGAAAATAAGCTAAACAAAGAAAAGCAAAAGAGCGGCGAAATTTCACCGCTCTTTTTTTCTTAACTAGGATTAGATTTGTGTTAAATCTACATTTTTAGTTTCTTTTGACGCAAATAATGCCAATAGAGTCATGAGGGCATTGATTGCTAAATAAATACCTACGCCCATCACACCAAATGACGCATTAATTTTTAAAGAAATCATCGCTGCAATCGTTGCACCAATAATTGATGCTAAATTATAGGCGAGAGATGCGCCTGAATAACGCACTTCCGTTGGAAATAATTCTGGTAATAGCGCAGCCATTGGACCAAATGTCATCCCCATGATAGCCATACCAATTACTAAAAATGCAAATACGCTCATTGGGGTACCATTTTCTAAGAAGAATGGCATGGTTAAACCGAGCACACCAACAGCAACAGTCACCCAAATCAACCATTTACGGCGACCAATTTTATCAGCATAAACACCAGAAATACTGATAAAAATACCAAATACAATAGCACTAATTAATAACAAGCCAGTAAACGTATTTGCTGGGATACCTAAGCCAAGCGCATAACCTGCTTCAGAAATCTTTGGTGCTGTTCGAGAATATGCCTGAGCAAAAGCCGTCATAATGTAAAACAGAGAATAAGTTGCCACCATGATAAATGTGCCAATAATCATTGGTTTTAAGTGTTTAGTAAAAACAACACTCACTGGTGCATTCAATTTTTTCCCTTTTTGCTCCGCTTCCACAAATACATGGCTTTCATGCAAAGTTAAGCGAACATATAAGCCGACAGCGACCAATAAAACGGAAGATACAAACGGAATACGCCATGCCCATTCCACAAGGGCATCTTGTCCGAGGAAATAGCTAACTAAGAAGAATGTTGCATTCGCTACAAATAAGCCGATTGGCGCACCTAATTGAGGGAACGTACCGTACCATGCACGTTTACCTTCTGGCGCATTTTCTGTTGCAACTAAAGCTGCACCGCCCCATTCACCACCAAGTCCAATTCCTTGACCAACACGGCATACGCAAAGCAAAATCGGTGCCCAGATACCGATTTGAGCATAGTTAGGAAGTAAACCAATGACCACTGTTGAACCGCCCATTAAAACAAGGGAGGCAACCAAGGTTTTTTTACGACCAATTTTATCGCCAAAATGACCGAATAATGCAGAACCAATTGGACGTGCAAAGAATGCTAAAGCAAGCGTAGAAAGAGAAAGTAAATCATTAGAAAGCGGATCATCGCTATGGAAGAATTGCGTATTGAAAACTAATACAGCGGCAGCCGCATAGATATAATAATCAAAAAATTCGATTGCTGTACCGACCATCGAGGCTAACGCCACTTTCATCGGATTATTACGAAGTTGTGTAGACATTGCGTTTCCTTAGTAGTTTATTATAAAGACAAAGAATTGAATCCTAGCACTTTAACTAAGGTCTAGCAATTTTTAATATGCAATTTTCTATTTTTTCAGAGAAATATTTTGAATTTTCTGAATGAGAGTTATGACCAGCGGAAGGAATGGTTACTAAATTAATTTGATTTTCTTTGGCTAAAACTTGGAACTTATGATCTCGTTCCCCACAAAAATAAAAAAATGGCAAAGAACTTAACCGCACTTTTTCACTAAAATCAGGTTGTTTAGATAGACTTGTCGCCAGCAGCATCTTGCCAATATTTTCACCGCAATTTGATTTTCGTTTTTCAACTAACCTCTGTCTTTCTTCTACAGTCAAATGAGAAAACACGGGCTGTTGATACCAATCATTTAATACATTTTCTGGCGGTTCTTGTATAAAACGTTGCGCCCAAGCAAAATCATGTTGAAAACGAACCTGTTTTTCTTCGTCAGTTTTTAAACCTAGATTCGCCCCTTCTAAAATAACGCCTTGCAAATTAGATCGTTCCACCTGAGCTTGCAGTGCATAATACAGAGCAATCCTGCCACCTAGAGAATACCCAACAAGAAAATACGGTTCATTTTTCACCGCACTTTTAATTTGCTGAGCAAAATACTCCGCCGAATCTTCAAAATTTGTCACTTCAAGGTCTTTAGCTTGCCCGTGAAAAGGCAAATCTAGCGCAATACAATTAAAGTGCGGTAGATTTTCAATGACTTTTTGCCAGTCATTTTTTGTACCAAGAAGTCCGTGAAAAAAAATGATGTTTATCATTGAAGGGATTATTGATAGAAATAATAAAATATGGCGGACTAAAGCCCGCCTACAGAATACTTAAGCACCAATTACTGCGTGACTAATTTGCTCGATTAAGCGTTTATACAAACTACTACCATCACTCGGATTCGTTTTAATTTCAATTAACGTTGCCTTGCGACGACTATAAGCCTGTTTCACAACAGAATTGAGATCTGCCCAAGTATAAGGATGAGCGTATTTAAGATCGAACATTACCGCGATTTGAGAAAAATCGCCATTATGCGGTAATCGATAGAACTGATCTTTGACTTGTTCATCCACAGGTAACATATCAAAAATCGCACCGCCATTATTATTGATCACAAAGATTACCGTTGGTTGGGTAACGTTTTTGAATAATGCGAAAGAATTCAAATCATATAAAGTGGACGTATCGCCAATCACCGCAACAACAGGTTTATTTGAACCAATACCAATTCCAGCTGCCGTAGCCAACAAACCATCAATTCCACTCGCACCACGATTGGTATAAACAGGATAACTTTCTGGTAATTGCGTTAGTGCATCAACCAAACGAACAAGTAAACTATTACCTAAAAATAAAACACCGTTATAAGGTAAAAGTGTTGGTAAACGTAATGCAAGCGAGGCTTCCGTTAAATTTCCGCCTACTTGCTGTTCAATAAAGGTCGCACAGAACTTAGATAAAGCTAACGGCTCAAGCAACCAAGGCTTTTGGCGTAAAGGTGGATGCGCACGCAACCAATGATGTGCTTTAGCATTGAATCTTGTCAATGAATGATGGTAAGGATCCAATGCTTTACCGCTTTGTTCAACCAACCAAAATTCACCTTTAAACGCTTGTAAGAATTGATTAATTCGTTTACTAATAAAGCGTGCACCAAATTGAATCACAATATCAGCTTGCAGAAGTTTTTCACGAACAGTTTGGTTTGCGAGCCAAATATCTTCATAAGGCGTTGTTGGAACAACACCAGATTGAATATCCGTTAGTAACACCCAGCCCATAGCGCTTGCCCAAGAATTAATGCCCATCGCTTGTTCTGCAGGTAATTGACCAACCACAACAACACCACGTTTGGTACGCCAATGATCCCAGTTTTCATGCATTAATACTTCGTTCTGTTGCGCTTCTACATTCATCCAAGGCTTAGTTTGAATTAACCAGCGTTGTAACGGCAGCAGCCAAGGGTGAGAATCTACTTCCTCATCAGTTGCATCATAAAGTGGCTCGGCAAATGGCACATTAATATGAACAACACCACCTTGTTGTTTTTGTTGAAAGGCAGCCTGTTCAAGTAGAGAAATCAACCATTGCGCAGAATAATCCTCGTTCGGTTTAGGTAAATTAACATTTGCAACTGGATACTGACCAAACATATTTTGCTGCAAAATAGCCTGATTTGCACCGCACTCCCAAAGTTCTGGTGGACGATCAGCAGTTAAAACAAATAGATTAACACCAGTTTGGCGTGCTTCAATAATTGCGGGATAAAGGTTTGCAGTCGCCGTGCCTGATGTAACAATAATTGCAACAGGTGATTGAGTTGCCTTAGCAATACCCAAGGCAAAAAAACCTAAACCACGTTCATCAAAATGCGTATGACAAGTGACTGAACCCGCATTTTGCAAACGTACGGCTTCAAGAGTTAAAGGTGTCGAACGCGAACCTGGCGCGATACAAACGTGAGAAACGCCTTGGCGTACCAAGGTTTCTAAAATCACTTTCGACCAACAACGATTAAACACGCTTACCGACATTTTTTTCTCCGTTATCATTTTCTTCTGCAAACAAGGAAATCAACCCTGCCGCTTTACGTTCAATTTCTTTCCATTCTTCCAATGGCTGCGAGCCCGCCACGATGCCCGCACCAGCAAATACACGAATACGATGACCTTCAATAAAGGCTGAACGAATCGCCACACAAAACTCTGAACATGCATCGCTCATCACGCCCAATGTTCCCGCATACCAGCCTCGATCAAAGGTTTCAATTTCTGACAAACTCATTTTGGCTTGTTGCTGTGGCAAACCAGATACCGCAGCTGTAGGATGAATCGCTTTTAATATATTTACATCTGTATAATGTGCAGTCAAATTTGCACGAATTTTACGAATCAAATGTTGTACTTTACGTAACGGTTTTAATTCCACATTGCTTACATCAAAACTTTCTACTTGATTACGTAAATTCTGCGAAATATCTTCTACAACCAACCAATTTTCTTTTAAATTTTTCTCGTCATTTAACAACCAATTGGCTTGAGATTGCGTTTCTTCCTCACTTTCAGAAACCGATGCTGTCCCCGCCAAAGCTTCGGTTAGCAACAAGTTATACTCACGAGCAAATAGGCGTTCTGGCGTAGAACCGACAAAAACTGAATGAGGATGTTCAGCCCACAAAAAATGATAACAACCTTGATTTTGTTGTTCGCTTTCAGCTAAAAAATCGTACGCATTAATCGCTTGCTTTAAATGAAAAGTAGTTTCATTGGCTAATACAATTTTTGTCAGTTCCCCACTTTTAATTTCTACCAAAGCCTGATTTACCCAATCACACCAAGTTCTTTCGTTAGCTCTAGGCTCTGTATGCAAAGGAACCTGTTTTGGCAAAGCAGAAAGTGCGGTGAGATTTTCAAAAGTTTTGAGGTGGGCTAAAGTATCATTCGCACTTTGCTCATCTTTCACAAAAAATGATACCAATGCACCTTTCTCATCCTGTTCAACAAGAATTTTTGGTAATACAAATTGTGTAGCACCTTGAAATTGCAAACCACCGACTAATGGAAAACTACTTTCTTTGATAAATTCTTGAGCTAAATTTAACTGTGAAAATGACCGCACTTCACCAATAGCAGCTAATGCTTTTGCTTCATCTCGAAAATGTAAATAAAATTGTGGATACGCAGATTGACCTTTCAGCCACGCCAACAAATCGACCTTGTCCAGTTTCACCTGAAAACGAACAAGTTCATTAGTGGATTGCTGTAAATATGCGTGAATTTGCGATTTTAACTCGCCTATTGCCTGCGCTAAATAACTCATTAGATTTTGTTTTAAATACACAAAAAATTAGTCGTATTCTACAGCAGATTGTTAATGACAAAAAATTTTTTTACAAAATCTTTTCAATATTGAAAATTCAGCGTAAATTAACCGCACTTTTCTCGAAAAATTTATTAGAAACAAAAGGATTTCACTATGCGATTATTCCCAAAATCCGACAAATTAGAACACGTATGTTATGACATTCGCGGGCCAGTACACAAAGAAGCACTACGCTTAGAAGAAGAAGGCAATAAAATTTTAAAACTTAATATCGGCAATCCCGCACCTTTCGGCTTTGAAGCACCCGATGAAATTTTGGTTGACGTATTACGTAATTTGCCGTCAGCGCAAGGCTACTGTGATTCAAAAGGTTTATATTCTGCTCGTAAAGCCATTGTTCAATATTATCAATCAAAAGGGATTCATGGCGCGACCGTCAATGATGTGTATATTGGTAACGGCGTCTCTGAGCTTATTACAATGGCTATGCAAGCATTACTCAATGATGGTGATGAAGTACTCGTGCCGATGCCTGATTATCCGCTTTGGACTGCTGCGGTAACACTTTCTGGCGGCAAGGCTGTTCATTACCTTTGTGATGAAGAAGCAAATTGGTTTCCCGCTATTGATGATATTAAAGACAAGGTGAATGCGAAGACTAAAGCGATTGTCATCATCAACCCTAATAACCCAACTGGCGCGGTGTACAACAAAGAATTATTGCAAGAAATTGTGGAAATCGCTCGCCAAAATAATTTGATTATCTTCGCTGACGAAATCTACGACAAAATTTTATATGATGGCGCAGTACATCATCATATTGCCGCACTTGCTCCTGATTTATTAACCGTTACTCTGAATGGTTTATCAAAAGCTTATCGAGTTGCAGGCTTCCGCCAAGGTTGGATGATTTTAAACGGCCCAAAACATAATGCGAAAGGTTATATTGAAGGCTTGGATATGCTGGCATCAATGCGTTTATGCGCTAACGTACCAATGCAACATGCAATTCAAACCGCACTTGGTGGCTATCAAAGTATTAATGAGTTTATTTTGCCAGGTGGCAGATTACTTGAGCAACGCAATAAAGCATACGATCTCATCACTCAAATTCCAGGCATTACTTGCGTGAAACCAATGGGGGCGATGTATATGTTCCCGAAAATTGATGTGAAAAAATTCAATATTCACAGTGATGAAAAAATGGTACTAGATTTGCTCCGCCAAGAAAAAGTACTACTTGTGCACGGTAAAGGATTTAATTGGCATTCACCTGATCACTTCCGTGTTGTGACCCTTCCTTATGTGAATCAACTTGAAGAAGCCATTACAAAATTAGGAAGATTTTTGGAAAGTTATCATCAGTAATGATGGGGTTGAACGGGATTTAAAAAGGGGGAGGACTAGAATCATTCCCCTTTTTATATTATAAGCCGTTGAGATATTCGGTACCTAAATTTCTCATTTGACGCAATATCCATGCTTGTTTTTTACGTATTAAAGCACTTGGTTTATTCGCATTATAAATAATCGGGTTAGGTAAAATAGCTGCAAGAAGCGCAGCTTCATTTGAGGTTAAATTTTTTGCTGCCTTTTTGAAATAATAGTGACTTGCCGCTTCAATACCGAATATTCCATTACCAAACTCAGCAATATTTAAATAGACTTCTAAAATTCTTTTTTTAGACCAAGTGATTTCGAGTAGTAGGGTTGCAGGAACTTCTAATCCTTTACGTAACCAATTTTGCCCATGCCAAAGAATGAGATTTTTTGCAGTTTGCTGAGAGATTGTAGAGGCACCACGAACCCTTTTGGGAGATTTTTCGTTGTATTTTATGGCTCGTTGAATCGCCTCAAAATCAAAACCAAAGTGATCAGGAAAGCGTTGATCTTCAGATGCAATAACAGCGAGTTGAACAGAGGGGGATATGTTTTCTAAATTCACCCAATCATATTGCGTTTTATAACGAAAATCACCTTGTAGAATATGCCCAATTTTTTGTTGTACCATATAGGCTGAAAAGGGGATAGGCAGAAAACGAAAAATGAATAAAAAAATAAAAATGGTGAGGAAAAATAGAAAGGCAACGCGTTGCCAATTTTTTTGCCACCATTGGGGAAGAGATAAGTGAGACAGTGCGGTAAAAATCCGTTTACTTTTTTTCAATGTTATCAAGATGTTCTTTCACCCATTTCATAAAATCTGAATCCATTATTTTTATCATATTAGAACCACGTGTAATAGTGGCGGCACTTGTATTCAAATTTTGTTGAATTTCACGTTGAGAAAGATTTTTATCCAATAATTGTGAAACAATTTGTAGGCGTAATCCCACTGCATTGCGTTCGTCAGCAGTTAATAACAAGGTTAGTAATTCTTGAGCTTTATTTTCTTTAAAAGCAGTCTGTAGCATGGACAAAAATGCATTCCATTGTTCTAAATTGCGACTAATATACATGTTATCACCTTATACTATTAAACTAGTGCGTTTAGTATAGCCGATCCCATTCTTCTTGGCTAAACATTTGTGGATTTTCTTTTTGTTGTAAAATTTGATAGTAAAAATCGTAGACAATAGTATTTTGAACATAATCACGAGTTTCATAAAACGGAATTGATGCGACAAATTCATCTAATGTTAGCTTATTATTGGCACGGTAGAGCCATTGATTTACTCGATTTGTACCTGCATTGTAAGATGCGGCAATTAATATTCTATTATTTGGATATAGGTTATTAAGGTCATTCAAATGTGCCGTGCCGAGCAAAATATTATTTAATGGCTTAAATAAATCTTGTTCATTTAAATATGGAATTTGATTATTTTCAGCGGTTAATTTAGCGGTTGTTGGTAAAAGTTGCATGAGTCCTTTGGCATTTGCTGATGATAGAGCCATTGGATTCCAAGCGCTTTCCTGACGAGCAATCGCCATAGAAAAGGTTTTACTGATGTTTAAGTTCTTTAATGCAATATCAAAATAATCAGAATAAGCATTCGGCAGACGCAAATTAAGATAATCCCAAGCTTTGGCGACAATGGTACTATCAACTGACAACTCATACCATCGTTGTTCTTGTGCATATTTTGCAAGTTTTAGCTGTGTATTGAAATCAGTATTATCTAATAATACTCGCCAACGTTGTTTGGCTAATCCATATCGACCCAGCTCACGTAATTCAGCAATTATATTAAATGCGCTCTCAAATGATTTTTGTTCTTCTATTCTAAGATTAGGTGAGTGAGGGATGTTTATTTTATAAATTTTTTTTAATTGAGCAGCCGCCAACATAGGATAAAAACCACGTTCTTGAGAAAGCGCGGTAAGTTTTTCTGTTATATTTTGTTTATCATTTTTGGCTATCCAGTAACGCCATTCTTGTTTTTCTTTTGCTGTATCAGAAAGCAAAGAAAGCCAGGGGGTGAGGTCATTTTTTTGCCAGATAGCCATTCGTAAACGACGTTCAGTAAGATTATCGGTTTTTAATTGAGCTATTTGTGTATCACGCCATGCTTGGAAAGCAGTATTTTCATTATCAAAAAAACGTGTCAAAAATGCGATTTTCCATTGTTTTAGCTCATCTTCTGAAAGTCGCCAAATTTCAGCCCATTGTTGATAAGGTACAAAACTTGGGTTCTGTATTTTTTCTGGACGTGTTTTTAGATACCGAGGGAAGGCCTCAAGTAAAACATCTTTTTTTAAGGTAGAGGGATCGCTATTTTCTATAATTTCAGGTAACTTAGTCGCATCCTCTATTTGAACTACTTTATCTTGTACAGTTTTATCTGAAATATCTTTGGAATCACTGATAAGATTTTTCAATTTTTGTTTTAACTCTTTCAATGATTTGGTTATAAATAGGGGATTTTGAACGATAAGTTTGTCGAGTTCATTGTTTGCCAGAGATATATTTTTTTCATCATTAGGTTTCAAAAATCGAATTTTTGTTTCCCAAAAACGTAAAATGAGATCCATTTGTAAAGGATACTCTGGGATTGATCTAATTAAATTCTTTGTAAGCTCTTGGGTGTTTTCAGAAAATTGTTGATTTGTAACCGCATTTTTTAATAGGTTTTCAATTTGTAAGAAAGCCTCGCGTTGCGCTAAGTGAGTCAAATACGATTGATGTTGTGTTTGTTTCCAAATTTGCTTTTCTTGTTCTAGATTAATAACAGAGGGATTATTGGTTATAGGAGGCTCTTCAGCCGATGTGGAAAGTATAGTAAAAACAGTGAGGAAAATAAGAACTTGTTTTTTCATAGAATGAAATGTTTTTTATTCATGTAATCGTGTATGAGTGTGTGAAATATACTGATTTCACACACATTTTTATTTTTAGATAAGCCTTTCGAATTCACATATCTAGAAATGCTAAAACACTTTTTTGAATGGTTTTATAATTACTTCACCGTATACGCCTGCTTCCACATAAGGATCTTGCGCAGCCCAATTTTTGGCTGCTTGCAGGTTTTCAAATTGTGCAATGACTGTTGAACCTGTAAAACCTGCTTCACCAGGATTTTCATCATCAATTGCTGGATTTGGGCCAGCAATGAGCAGACGATTTTCTTTTTGAAGTTGTTTTAAGCGGGCTAAATGTTGCTCACGCACAGCAAGACGTTTTTCTAACGTATTTGGAATATCTTGAGCAAAAATAACGTAGTACATAATGGCTCCTTTTATTGATTAGTTTGTTCAGATTCAAGTTCTGCAATCAAAGCGAGTGCTTTTTCTAATTCATGATTATTTTCACGCGGAATTGTACGTGATTTACCATTGCTATCGACAGCAACAAAAGTAAATACTGCATCTGTCACGCAATAGCGTTCACCAATAGGTTCACTAGCAACTTTTTTTACCCAAACTTCTACTTTTATTTTAATGGATGAACGGCCTACTTTTAGACATTGTCCGTAACAACAAACGACATCTCCAACTGAAATAGGTTTGATGAAATTCATACTTTCAACAGCAACGGTTACGACTCGACCATGAGCTATTTCTTTAGCTAAAATTGCTCCCCCCATATCCATTTGAGACATAATCCAACCGCCGAATATATCACCATTGGCGTTAGTGTTTGATGGCATTGCAAGTGTTCTTAATAAGAGAACACCTTTTGACTGTCGACCGTTTTTATCAATAAGAAAATTAGAAGACATTATTTTTCTCCGTCTTTTGAATGTGTTTTATCTTTGGGTAAATAGCGATAAATATATGCACCTGAAATAAGAGTCGCGATCACAGTCATCCCAAGAATACCAAAAGATTTGAAATCTACCCATGCCTCTTCTGACATATTATGGCTAATATAAATATTTACCAACATACAAATAATAAAAAATAGTGCCCAGCCGAGATTTAGAGTATTCCATACTTTATCTGGTAATTGCACTTCTTTTCCTAGTAACTTTTTCACTAAGGGTATTTTAAATTGGAATTGTGAAATTAATAAAATAATAGCAAATAATGCATTAATAATTGTTACTTTCCATTGAAGATAGCGAATTTCATTGAAATATGCTGTTAATAAACCGAAGAAAATAACTGAACCAGCCATGATTTTTTGTTGTTTTTCAATTTTGCTATATTTCCATTTCAAAACAATTAGCTGAATAATGGTTGCGATCACAAGCACGATAGCTGCATCGCGTACGCCGGCAAGTTTGTATGTAATAAAAAATAGTACTAAAGGGATAAATTCAAGTAGTTGTTTCATATTTATTCTTCCTTTATAAATAAACTATAAAAGCGATAAGTTATTACTAACATAAAAATATTTAATACGGCGCTAAGGATGCCGATTACCATATCAAATAGTACATTATTTGAAAATGTAGTAAGTTGGAAAACTAAGATAGGAGCTAGGAAATAAACCAATAGTGTATAAATAAATAATACATTCTTACGAGAACTTCCTTTAATCCAAATTTTTTGGATTGTTTGTTTTATATCATCTTGGGTTGAAAGGTAGTGTACTGCAGTTAAATTTAAGCGTACAAAGAACCATATTCCCACGAGCATTGCGATAAGTGATATTATTGATGGAGAGGATTTTGTTAATAATGCAGCGAATGCCTCACTTAATCCAAGTAGCATTGGGGCTGTCATGAGTAAATTAAGTACAATAACACCAAGAAAACGACGTAATGTGAGAGTAAACGCTTTAGTTAAAGTTTGGTAGTTTTGCTGGCTAATACTATGGATTGAAATGAGTCCCCATGCAGAGATAAAACTTGTTAAAAGTTGTGTGATAGCAATAGAAAAGGCTATGTTTTCAATATTTATATTGGCTAGTTCACTTAAATTACTATGGGATTCATTATTGAGTGGGGAGCTTAATAGTGCTCCTACATTTTGTGAAATAAATAAAATTAAGACAAATTGAAACATGACTTTTTGTTGGTTTCTAAAAAAATTCCAACTATCTTGTAATATGTGAGTAAAGTTGATTTGCATGGCGTGTTCTCTATAAAAATATGTGGTGATTATACAGGGTTTGTTTAGGATTGTCTTAAATTGTAAAAATTACCATATTCGTTTATCTAAAATATCATTAAGCTTATGGGCGAAAAGATGGCTTACGAAATGTAAAAATCCCTAAGCCTTTCGACTTAGGGACTTTTTAATTCTGATGGCGGAGGAATAGGGATTCGAACCCTAGGAGGGCGTAAACCCTCGCCGGTTTTCAAGACCGGTGCCTTCAACCACTCGACCATTCCTCCGTGATTGATGGGCGTAGTATAATGAATATTTTATTGATGTAAACAGAAATCTAATGATTTAAGTTTAGGTGATGATAATTTATTCATTTTGATGAAATTAATTCTATCAATACCATTGACTTTTTTACCCCTAACCCTTACTTTACAATAGACTTTTTACTTATTTTACAAGGAGCTTTTATGCAATCACGTTTTATTGTGGATGCTCAGCAGGAATCACTACTCAGTACACATAAAGTGTTGCGTAACACGTATTTTTTATTGGGATTAACAATGGCATTTTCAGCGGTTGTTGCGTTTATTTCAATGAGTTTAAACTTGCCATATCCAAATATTATTGTGTTATTAGTGGGGGTTTATGGCTTACTTTTCTTAACAAATAAATTAGCTGATCGTCCTGCTGGTATTTTGGCAGCCTTTGCGTTCACTGGATTTATGGGATACACCATCGGGCCAATTTTAAATATGTATGTGGCACGTGGAATGGAAGATTTGATTATGCTTGCATTCGCAGGAACTGCAATTGTGTTCTTCGCATGTTCAGCCTATGTGTTAACCACGAAAAAAGATATGTCATTCTTATCAAGCGCAATGTTTGCATTATTTATTGTGCTATTGCTTGGTATGGTGGCAAGTTTCTTCTTCCAAATTCCTGCGTTATCAGTCGCAATTAGTGCATTATTTGTTGTGTTCTCTACAATGACTATTTTGTATGAAACGAGTAATATCATCCATGGTGGTGAAACGAATTACATTCGCGCAACCGTGAATATTTATGTTTCAATCTACAATTTATTCTTGAGTTTATTAAGATTACTTTCTATCTTCTCAAGCGATGAATAATAATTGAATTTTGACGTTGTGACCCCACTTTTCAGTGGGGTTATTTTTTGGGAATAGGCAATGGAAAAACAAATTTTTGAACACGCAGTCAACGTTGAGGAAGAACAATATCAGCCTAAGCAAGAGTTTCATCATGTAGAAACAAAGCTGGATGAATCCTTGGAAGGGGAATTACTTGATGCTCAACTTGAACAGGCACTGAAACCAAAATCAGGTTTTGGAAAAACTTTATTAAAATTTACCGCACTTTTATTTGGTGCGGCGACAGTTGCACAATCCGTGCAGTGGATTTGGGATAGCTATCAACAACATCAATGGATTTATCTTGCTTTTGCTTTAGTCAGTTTAATTGTCATTTTATTGGGTATTAAAGAGATTATTGGTGAGTGGCGACGTTTAGTTCGTTTAAAAAAACGTGAGCAATTGCAACAACAAAGTCAGCAGATTTGGTTAGAAAGTGCGGTAAAAAATGGTGATGTTTTTTCTGTTCATAACGCAGAAAAAAGTAAAGTTCTTTGCTTAGATATTGCAAAATGTCTACGTTTGGAAAATGATTCTCCATCGGTAATTCAATGGCAACACCAATTAAATGAAGCTTATTCAGCGCAAGAAATTACGCATTTATTCAGTCGTAATGTTTTGTCTTCTTTTGATATACAAGCTAAAAAATTGATTAGTAAAATGGCCGCTGAATCAGCAGTGATTGTCGCGATTAGTCCGCTTGCTGTGGTGGATATGTTTTTTATTGCGTGGAGAAATCTTCGATTAATGAATAAGATTGCTGAGATTTATGGAATTGAATTAGGGTATTTTTCACGTATTCGATTGTTAAGAATGGTATTGGTCAATATCGCTTTTGCTGGGGCAACCGAAGTGGCACAAGATATTGGAATGGATTGGCTTTCTCAAGATGTGACAGCAAAACTTTCTGCGCGTATAGCTCAAGGAATCGGCGTGGGATTGCTCACTGCTAGATTAGGCGTGAAAGCAATGGAGCTTTGTCGCCCATTAGCATTTCAATTAAATGAAAAACCAAAGCTCTCACATATTCAACAGGAATTACTTAGCTCGGTGAAAGATATTGTTCTCGGTAAAAATAAAATTTACAAAAAGGAGCAAGTCTGATGAAAATCGAGGTTGTTTATCAACGTAGCGATTTTATTATTATCAATAAGCCTGAAGGTATTAGCGTTCATAAAGATCAAGAAGAACAAGGCTTAACAGAACTTGTTGCAAAACAACTGAATGTGCCTCAAGTATGGCTAGTTCATCGCTTGGATAAAGTGACTTCGGGGCTATTAATTTTGGCACTGAATGCTGAAAGTGCGGCTGAATTTTCACGACTTTTTTCTGAACATAAAATTCATAAAACGTATTTGGCATTAAGTAACCAAAAGCCTAAAAAGAAACAAGGTTTGATTATCGGGGATATGAAGAAAGCTCGAGATGGCGCATGGAAACTTTGCCAAACAAAAGACAATCCCGCAATTACGCGTTTTGCAAGTGTAAGCTGTGAGCCTAATTTACGTTTATTTATTTTAAAACCACAAACGGGGAAAACGCATCAATTACGTGTTGCCATGAAAAGTTTAGGTAGTCCGATTTTAGGCGATGGACTTTATGGTAAAAACACTGAAAAAATTGACCGCACTTATTTGCATGCTGCCCAAGTGGAATTTGATTATTTGAATGATTTTATTTCGGTAACTTGTTTACCGTCTCAAGGTCAATTTTGGATTAAATCCAGTGTGTTTGAGCAAATTAAGGCTTATCTGGCAAAGCCGTTTTTATCAAAATAGAAATCTCTGTATAATAAAGACAATTTTACTCTTTAATAGGAACAAAAATGAAATTTATCTCTTTTAATATAAATGGTTTACGTGCTCGACCACATCAACTTGAAGCCATTATTGAAAGATATCAGCCAGATGTAATCGGCTTGCAAGAAATTAAAGTTGCTGACGAGGCTTTTCCTTATGAAATTACAGAAAACTTAGGTTATCACGTATTTCATCATGGTCAGAAAGGTCACTATGGCGTAGCATTATTGACTAAACAAGAACCTAAAGCGGTTCGTCGTGGTTTTCCAACAGACAATGAAGATGCGCAGAAACGCATTATTATGGCTGATCTTGAAACTGATTTTGGTTTGTTGACCGTAATTAATGGCTATTTTCCTCAAGGGGAAAGCCGTGCGCACGAGACTAAATTTCCAGCTAAAGAGAAATTTTATGCAGATCTTCAACAATATTTAGAAAAAGAACACGACAAATCGAATCCTATTTTAATTATGGGGGATATGAATATTAGCCCAAGTGATTTAGATATTGGTATCGGAGATGAAAATCGTAAACGTTGGTTACGCACGGGTAAATGCTCTTTCTTACCTGAAGAACGAGCGTGGTATCAACGTTTGTACGATTACGGATTAGAAGATAGTTTCCGTAAGCTGAACCCAACAACAAATGATAAATTCTCGTGGTTTGATTACCGTTCTAAAGGTTTTGATGATAATCGAGGTTTACGAATTGATCATATTTTAGTAAGTCAAAAATTGGCTGAACGCTGTGTCGATGTGGGCATTGCATTGGATATTCGAGCTATGGAAAAACCTTCTGATCACGCACCGATTTGGGCTGAATTTAAATAGGAAAGCGAAATGGATATGGCAAATTGGCAGAATTATCGTTCTACCGTGAATGGTATGCCTGCCGTGTTTACCGCAAATATTGAAGATGTTGAAAAATATCACGGCAAAGATCTCGATAAAATAGTGCAATTCACTATCGCTTATAAGGCAGATGATGAAACCGGTTTGCCCTCAGAAGTTGAATACGATAAGTTAATTAATCGTGTATTTAAAATTCTGGCGCAATTAACCGCACTTCCGAATGTATTTTTTGCCGGACATTTTATTTGTAATGCCCAAGCTAAAATGCATTTTTATTGTGAGTATGAAAATCTTGTAGTAGAAACCTTACAACAAATTGATTTTGTTAAAGATATTAATGTACAAAAGGATTTAAGTTGGGATACTTATTTTGACTTTTTGCTTGCTTCTCCATTAGAGATTAAATTAAATGCAACGGAAGAGTTACTTGATTTACTGAAAAATAAAGGTCGTGATTTAAGTGATACGTATCTAGTGGAGCATAGTTTTCATTTTGATGAAGAAGAGAAAATGTTCCCTTTTATGGATGAGCTTAGTTTAGGGGATTATTCTTTCACGACATTACAATATTCTGCGCAAGCGATTCAGTTTAATGAAGATGATGAGCCTTATTTCTTGGTGAAATTAGAGCAAGAAATTTCATTAGATAATGGTGAAATTTTTGAACAAGTAGAACGTTTTGAAAAACTTGCTGGTCAATTTTCGGGAGAGTATATTGGCTGGGAATGTGATTCTTTAATGGATGCGAACAAGCAGTTGAATTAGTTTTTTAGATACTCGTAAGTCATAAAAAAAGAGAGATATTTATCTCTCTTTTTTAATGTAATTTAACTTTTCGGCGCATTTTACGCATTAATAAAAATACCCATGGCCATAGTATTCCCGATGCTAAAGCCCCAAAGATTTCTTGCCAGTTAAAAAATGCGGTATGTAGGGAGAATTCGACTAAGAAAATAGCTAATCTGACAATAAACACAAACGCAATCACTAAAAGACTTTGAAACCAAAGCGATAAATTTCTCAGTACGAGATAGTTTTTTGCAACAAAATAAATTGTCACAGAAAGGACTAGGGCATGAATACCTAATGTGGAACCTAGAATTAAATCCCATACAAGTCCTAATAAAAATGCCCATCCAATACTGACTTTATTTGGAATAGCTAGAACCCAGTAAAGTAAAACGAGAACTAACCAAGCAGGCTTAAATGCTTGAAAACCAAGTGGCCAGGGTGCGAGTTCTAGCACTAATGACACCACAAAGAAACTAAAAATAGTGAGCCATTGTAAAATAAAGCGAGTTTGCATTAGTCTTCTTCCCTATGTTCTTGTTGTTCTGACGGTACAGCTTCTTCATTTTGCGGTACATCGGTTGGAATTTCAGGTTCAACCGTTGATTTATCCTTATTTTCCTGAAGATTATCGTCTGTTAACGGGGCTTTTTTTACTTTGTAATCAGCTTCATTCGCTTGGCTTTCTAAACGTTTTTGCACTAAATTACGCACTTCTTCTGGAGACATAGATTTTACTTTAGACATATCTAAATTGCTTGGCCAAAGCAGTAGTACATAGCGCAAGCGTTCAAGGGCGGCGAGAGGTTTAGCTTTGACTGTCGCAAAGTAATTGGAACCATCGCGTGAAACGCTTTGTACAACCGCTACTGGATAGCCTTCAAGGAAACGACCACCAAGACCAGACGTTACAAGTAAGTCGCCTTTTTCAATATCCACAGAACGAGGTACATTATCAAGAGTTAGCTCATCGGTATGCCCTGTACCACTCGCAATGACACGAACATCGTTACGTAGAACTTGTACTGGAATAGAATGAGTGACATCAGTTAAGAGTAGTACTCGGCTGGTGTTCTCGCCCACCGAAATAATTTGACCAATAACGCCTTTTTCATCAATTACAGGCTGACCTACATAAGCACCGTCTTTTTCGCCTTGGTTAATAACAATTTGTTGACGATAAATATCTGTTTCTGCAGTTAAAATTTCAGCAATCTTTTTGTATTCATCGGTGCGTAAAGGGGAATTTAATAATAAACGTAAACGCTGATTCTCGACTTTGAGTTGATCTAGTAAGAGTAAATCGGCATTTTTTTCACGCAATTGTTCGCGTAATACTTTATTTTCGATTTGTAATTTATTGGTATCCACTAAATTATCTGATACCCCATCTAATACTGTACGAGGGCTATTGGCAAGATAATAGAGTCCACCCACTGCAGTTTCCATGGCACTACGAGCTTTAGTCATTGAATTAGTTTGACCATCAGCCAAGATTAAAGAAAGGGAAGCGGCTACAGCTAATAATAATCGAATGCCAAGCGGGGGGGCTTTACCGAAAATAGGCTTCATTAAGCGTCCTACGTTGAGATAAAAAGATTAAAAGGAAAAGTGCGGTCATTTTTAACCGCACTTTTTATTTTTGTTCTAAATTAAATTTCGTCACTAAAAATGTCGCCACCGTGCATATCGATCATTTCTAATGCCTCACCACCACCGCGAGCAACACAGGTTAATGGATCTTCAGCAATGATAACAGGTACTCCCGATTCTTTAGAAAGGAGAATATCGATATTGCGCAATAGTGCACCACCACCAGTTAACACCATACCTCGCTCAAAAATGTCTGCCGCGTGTTCTGGTTGACATTCTTCAAGTGCGGTTCGAACGGCTGCAACAATACCATTTAATGGCTGTTGAATAGCTTCTAACACATCACGTGAGGTTAAGGTGAATGAACGAGGCGCACCTTCAGCAAGGTTATGACCATGCACTTCCATTTCTTTAATTTCATCACCTTCTTGAATGTAGGCTGTACCGATTTCTTGTTTAATGCGTTCAGCAGTAGGTTCACCAATAACAGAACCAAAAGTGCGGCGAACATAAGAAATGATCGCTTCATCAAAACGGTCACCACCGATACGAACTGAAGAAGAATATACGATGCCGTTTAAGGAAATAACAGCGACTTCAGTTGTACCACCACCGATATCAATTACCATAGAACCAACTGCAGTAGAAACAGGTAATTTAGCGCCGATTGCGGCTGCCATTGGTTCTTCAATTAAATATACTTCACGCGCACCAGCACCGATTGCGGATTCTTTAATTGCACGACGTTCTACTTGTGTTGCACCAGCAGGCACACAGACAAGTACACGAGGGCTTGGGCGCATAAAATTACCGCTGTGAACTTGTTTGATAAAGTATTGCAACATTTTTTCTGTAACAAAGAAATCTGCGATTACGCCATCTTTCATTGGGCGAATAGCAGCGATACTTTTTGGTGTACGCCCAAGCATTAATTTTGCTTCTTTACCTACAGCCGCGATGTTTTTTAGTGAACCAACACGGTCTTGTCGAATTGCAACAACCGAAGGCTCATCTAAGACAATACCTTGACCTTTTACATAAATTAATGTGTTTGCAGTACCTAAGTCGATAGAAAGATCGTTTGAAAAAAGTCCACGAATTTTTTTAAATAACATAATTATCCTATTCAAAAATCAGAGTTAATTTTGCTTAGCTGAAAAAGTGAAATTATTTCATCGCTAAGCACGCAAAAATTGTGCTAAATGTATCAAAAAATGTGTTGAAATTACAGTTGTTTTTCGTGTTTTTTACATTAGCTGCCATTGGCCTTTATTTTGCAGAATCAGTTGTTGCTGATGTAACGCTTTCAGTGTTGAACGGTGGCCAACACTGATTAGCGTGGTTTTTGGTAGCTCTTGTTTTAATAGTTGATACATCGCAAATTCTAAACCTTCATCCATGCTTGCGGTGGCTTCATCTAAGAAGGCGACAGCAGGTTTGTGTAGAATCAAACGCGCAAATGCTAAACGCTGTTGCTCACCAAGCGAAAGAATACGCGTCCAGTCTTGTTCTTTTTCTAATTGTTCAGCCAGATGTCCTAGTTGCACTTTATTTAATATTTCTATCGCTTGTGTATGTGAAATATTGTCTGGCTTATTGGGATAAGTTAATGCTGAAATCAAATTTCCTTGTGGCACATAGGGTTTTTGCGATAAGAAAAGTTGACTGTTTGTTGGGCAACTCACTTCACCTTCTGCGTAGCTCCAGAGTCCAGCGATTGTTCGTAAAAGTGTCGTTTTTCCTGCACCAGATTTTCCTTGAATGAGTAAACTACTTCCTTGCGGTAGCGTAATGTTGAGATTTTCTACCAGTGTGTGACCTAATGGATTTTTAACACTTAAGTTTTTGAAAATCACATCTGTAGGGTGATTGTGTATTTGTGTTTGCGATTCATGATTAACCATTTCAATGGCATAGCTGAAACCAGTTAAACGATCGAGTGTCGCTTTATACCCAGCAAAACTATCGTAAGTATTACGGAAAAATGAAAGATTGCTGTGCAATTTTCCAAATACTTGTAAAGTTTGCATTAAATCACCGAGTTTTATTTGTTTTTCAAAGTAACGTCCAACTTGAATTAACAACGGAAAAACAACAGAAACTTGACTTACAACTAAGTTAAATCCTGAAAATTTTAGTGTTCTAAATACGATTACCCACATGTTATGGATGACAGAATTGAATTGTTGATAAAGCTGATTTTTTTCTACCTTTTCACCTGCATAAAAAGCAATGCTTTCGGCATATTCTTTTATGCGAATTAAAGAATAACGATAGTTTGCGTTTAAGCGTTCATTAATAAAATTCAAAGAGATTAATGGACGACCGAGCCAAAATGCAATGAGGCTAGTGAAAATGACATAGCCAAACACTAAGAACACCATCATATGTGGAATTTCCACGCCAAGTACCATCATTGGACCCGCTAATCCCCATAACAAAATCGTGTAAGAGATCATCGAGGTGACCGCATCAATGACTCCAGTGCTTAAAGAAAGCGTGGTTTTTACATAAGATTGGACATCTTGTTGAATACGTTGATCGGGGTTATCTAGGTTTTCTGATAAATACTGTGTTTTGTAATAGGCTCGGTGTGCCATCCATTTATCAACAAGCTGTTCGTTAAGCCACTCAATCCAGTTGATGACGAAACGTTGCTCTAAATAATAGCTTACTAATGCCGCAGAAACAGAACTTGCGGCAATGACGCAGAACAAGCCCATTTGTTGCCAAAATACATGTTCATTAAATTCTTGCAATGATGTGTACATATTTTTGTACCACTCAGAATGTACAAGGCTGATACGCACACTGAGTAATGTCATCGCAACAATAAGCAGAAAGAATAGGATAGGTTTTATGCTGCGTTTAGGTGAAAGATAGCCACCTGCAAACATCCAAAATTGTTTTCCCCATTGGGTAAAACGTACCAAAAGAAAAATGCCAAAACTAAAGACGACTGAGGTGATAGCTAGCGTTTGTAAAATCCAAATAAGAGAAGTAATGGCTTCTTGGCCGTAATCCATAAATATTCCATCCGAGATAAAAGTGCGGTGAAAAATAACCGCACTTTTTGTAAAAGGGGCAAAACTTTCGGTATTGTAGAGTCTATGCTTAATTTCGCAAGAAAAAATGTGACGAACGTAGCATTTTTTGAGTTTGGTTGAGGTTTTCAAAAAACAACTTGGATACAATCCAAAAGAGTTAAATTCCATTTTTAAGGGGTCAATATGAGTGATATTGCAATCACGATTAGTCTTCTTGCCCTCGTTGCCGTAATCGGTTTATGGATCGGGCATTGGAAGATCCGTGGGGTTGGGCTTGGCATCGGTGGTGTGCTGTTTGGCGGCATCATTGTGGCTCATTTCACCAATCAATATGGCTTGCAACTAGATGCGCGTACGCTGCATTTTGTGCAGGAATTTGGTCTGATTCTGTTCGTTTATACGATTGGGATCCAAGTTGGGCCTGGTTTTTTTGCATCTTTAAGAAAATCAGGTTTAAAACTGAATGCGTTTGCTATTTTAATCGTTGTTCTGGGTTCTGTTGCTGCGGTGATTGTGCATAAGGTTGCGGATGTTCCGTTAGATATTGCACTTGGTATTTATGCTGGGGCGGTAACTAACACGCCAGCCCTTGGTGCCGGTCAGCAAATTTTGACTGAACTTGGCGTGCAACAAACTACAGTGACAATGGGGATGTCTTATGCGATGGCTTATCCATTCGGGATTTGTGGTATTTTGCTTGCAATGTGGTTAATCCGCTTATTTTTTAAAGTTAAAGTGGACGATGAAGCGGCACGTTTTAATGTGGAGAGCGGTCAAGAAAAAGAAAGTTTACATAATATTTCTTTAAAAGTGACGAACCAAAATCTAGATGGTCTTACGTTAATTCAAATTCCAGGATTTAGTGATGAAGAAGTCGTATGTTCACGTTTAAAACGCGATGATATGGAAATCGTTCCAAAGGCTAGCACAGAAATTTGTACTAATGATATTTTGCAATTAGTGGGCGATGATGCTGCTCTTTCAAAAATGCGCTTGATTATTGGTCATGAGGTAGATGCGCCAACATTCTCTTATAGTGGAGAGATTCGTGCCGAACGCGTAGTGGTTACTAATGAAAAAGTCTTAGGTAAAAAGATCCGCACTTTGGGTATTCATCAAAAATATGGTGTGGTGATCTCTCGCTTGAATCGTGCTGGTATTGAATTAGTGCCAACAGCGAATACAACTTTACAATTTGGTGATGTACTTCATATGGTAGGGCATACCGATGTGCTAAACAAAGCTATTTCCGTAATTGGTAATGCACAACAAAAATTGCTTCAAGTGCAAATGTTACCTGTTTTCATCGGTATTGGCTTAGGGGTGCTCGTTGGCTCGATTCCATTCTATATTCCAGGTTTCCCTGTTGCGTTAAAATTAGGGCTTGCTGGCGGACCATTGGTGGTTGCGTTGATCTTAGCGAGAATTGGTACGATTGGTAAACTTTACTGGTTTATGCCACCTAGCGCTAACTTGGCATTGCGTGAAATAGGGATTGTTCTTTTCTTGGCAGTGGTAGGTTTAAAATCAGGTGGAAGTTTCTTTGACACATTATTGAATGGCTCAGGCCTTGAATGGATGGGATACGGTATTTTTATCACCTTTATTCCATTAATGATTACCGGTATTTTGGCTCGTCTATATGGCAAACTGAATTACCTTACAATCTGTGGTTTACTTGCCGGTTCCATGACAGATCCTCCAGCTTTAGCATTTGCTAATGAAATTAAAGAAGATAACGGTGCAGCAGCACTTTCTTATGCCACTGTGTATCCATTGGTGATGTTCTTGCGGATAATGTCGCCGCAGTTATTAGCTGTGCTATTGTGGGCAGCATAGCCAAAATAAGTTCAATTTATACAAACAAAAGCGCGGTTAATTTCGCGCTTATTTTTTGTGTGGATTTTGCGTGAGAGGGTATTCAATGATAGAATCTCGCACTTTTATTGCGAAGCGAGAACAAAATGGCATTAGTTGAATTTTTGATGGAAACCTTAGATGGGTTAAAAGGAACAGATATTGTACATTTTGATGTACGTGGAAAATCATCGATTACGGATAATATGATTATTTGCACGGGTACATCGAGCCGCCAAGTTTCTGCAATGGCAGATAATTTAATTACAGAATGTAAAAAAGCAGGTTTTGAAACTTTTGGTGAAGAAGGTAAAAATACTGCAGATTGGATTGTGGTGGATCTTGGTCAAGCAATCGTACATATCATGCAACGTGACGCGCGTGAAATGTATCAATTAGAGAAACTTTGGGCGTAAATTTTAGTAAAGTGCGGTGAAAAATAACCGCACTTTTTAGATAAGGATGACTTGTGAAACTCACGTTAATTGCTGTCGGAACAAAAATGCCTTCTTGGGTTACAACGGGTTTTGAGGAATATCAACGCCGTTTTCCAAAAGATATGCCTTTTGAACTGATTGAAATCCCAGCAGGCAAGCGTGGAAAAAATGCTGATATTAAACGCATTTTAGAACAAGAAGGCAAAGCGATGTTAGCTGCCTGTGGAAAAGGCAAAGTTGTGACGTTAGATATTCCAGGTAAACCTTGGACCACACCACAGTTAGCCGAGCAATTAGAAGCCTGGAAAAACGATGGCCGTGATGTATGTTTGTTGATTGGGGGGCCAGAGGGACTTTCACCTGAATGTAAAGCCGCTGCAGAGCAAAGCTGGTCGCTTTCACCATTGACATTACCTCATCCGCTTGTTCGTGTTGTGGTGGCTGAAAGTTTGTATCGTGCATGGTCACTCACCACTAATCATCCTTATCACCGAGAATAATAAATCCTCATTTTTAGTCAGATGAATTTAAAAAGATTCTTCAATACTTCAACTCATGAGCCGTTCCGCGATAAAAAAGCGGAGCGTAACCTTTTTGCACGCCGAACTTTAGTGGCTTTTTTCGGGATTTTGCTACTAACAGGGGTGTTATTCACTAATATTTATCAGCTACAGATTGTTAATTTCGATACTTACCAAACGCGTTCTAATGGTAACCGAATTAAATTATTACCTTTACCTCCAACGCGTGGCTTAATCTATGACCGTTACGGTAAATTATTAGCCGAAAATCTTACTTTTTTTGGTTTATACATTGTGCCAGAAAAAACTGAAAATTTAGACCGCACTTTAGATGAATTACGCTACATTGTGGGATTAACGGATAATGACATTGAAAATTTTAAAAAGGAACGTCGCCGCGGAACGCGTTACACGCCTATTTTATTGAAACCGAATTTAACAGAAGAACAAATCGCACGTTTTGCAGTGAGTAGCTATCAATATCCGAGTTTAGATGTACGTCCTTATTTCAAACGCTATTACTTATATGGCGAGATTATGACGCATATTTTAGGTTATGTGGGAAAAATTAATGATAAAGATGTAGATCGCCTGAAAAAAGAGGAAAAATTTGCTAATTACTCGGGAACGAGTGATATGGGAAAATTAGGTATTGAGCGTTATTATGAAGATAGTTTACATGGTGTAACGGGATTTGAAGAGGTTGAAATTAATAACCGAGGAAAGGTAATTCGTAAATTACGAGAACAACCAGCTGTAGCAGGAAAAAGTATTCATCTCACCATTGATTTAGAATTACAGCGCTATATTACGGAGCTTTTATCTGGGCAAAAAGGTGCAATTATTGTTCTAGATCCAAAAGATAGTGGCGTGTTAGCAATGGTCTCGACACCGAGTTATGATAATAATCTTTTTGTGGATGGCATTTCATCTAAAGATTATAAACGTTTATTAAATGATCCAGCTCGTCCATTGTATAGCCGGGCTACACAGGGTGTATATCCCCCCGCTTCTACAGTGAAACCTTTTATTTCCGTAGCCGCACAAACTGAAAATGTGATTACGCAAAATACAACCATTTTTGACCCAGGTTATTGGATTTTACCGAATACCTCAAAACGTTTTCGCGATTGGAAAAAATCAGGTCATGGCTATACGGATTTAAATAAGGCGATTACAGAATCATCCGATACTTATTTTTATCAAGTTGCTCATAATATGGGGATAGACCGTCTTTCGGAATGGATGAAACGCTTTGGTTTCGGCATGCCAACAGGCATTGAAATTCAGGAAGAAGCGGCTGCCAATATGCCAAGTCGTGAATGGAAACAAAAACGCTATAAACGTCCTTGGGTATTGGGTGATACGATTTCAGTTGGTATTGGGCAAGGTTATTGGACTGCTACGCCGTTACAAGTAGCAAAAGCAACAGCAATATTAGTCAATAACGGTAAAGTAAATACACCACATTTAATGAAAGCTATTGAAGGTGCAGAATTATCACCTTATAAAGATCCATTGATTTATCCTGATATTAGTGAGCCAAAACAAAATTATTGGGATGCAGCAAAACGTGGAATGTATAATGTTGTTAATTCTGCTGCTGGCACTGGACGAAAGGCATTTGCCGGTGCTAATTATAGAGTTGCGGGTAAGTCTGGTACGGCACAAGTTTTTAGTCTCAAAGAAAATGAAAAATACAATGCGGCGGGATTGAAAAAAGAACTACATGATCACGCATGGTTTACTGCATATGCGCCTTATGAAAACCCTAGATTGGTTGTGACAGTTATTTTAGAGAATGCGGGTGGTGGTTCAAGTAATGCCGCACCGTTAGCGCGTAAAGTGATGGATTACTATTTAAATCAGCGTTTACCACAAGTTGAAAAATATAATGCAAATATTCAGCAAAAAGAAGATTTACCACAAGAGGGCGAGCAGATAAATGGAAGATAAAATCCCTTTCTGGTTGCGTGTATGGCAACGTTTGCATATTGATTTTTGGCTTTTTATTGGCTTAGTTGCAATAACAGCTTATGGTATGCTTGTGCTTTATAGTGCCACTGGGGCGAGTGAAACCATGTTCCAAAACCGTATTATACAAGTGACGCTTGGATTTATGGTCATGCTGATTATCGCGCAATTTCCACCTAAGTTTTATCAACGTATTGCACCATATTTATATCTAATTGGATTTGCAATGTTAGTTTTAGTGGATGCGATTGGTACGACAAGTAAAGGAGCTCAACGTTGGCTCGATCTTGGTTTTATTCGTTTCCAACCCTCTGAAATTGTGAAGCTTGCAGTGCCATTAATGGTCGCTGTGTATTTAGGTAATCGTCCACTTCCACCTAAATTAAGTGAAACATTTATTGCGATTGCAATGATTATGATTCCGACTTTACTTGTAGCTATACAACCAGATTTAGGTACATCAATTTTGGTAAGTGCGTCAGGTTTATTTGTAGTATTTTTAGCTGGAATGAGTTGGTGGTTGATTTTAGCTGCAGTGATTGGCTTAGCTGGATTTATTCCGATCATGTGGCTATATCTAATGCACGATTATCAACGCACTCGCGTTCTCACATTATTGGACCCAGAAAAAGACCCTCTCGGTGCTGGCTATCATATTTTACAATCAAAGATTGCGATTGGGTCTGGTGGCCTTTGGGGAAAAGGCTGGATGCAGGGTACGCAATCTCAGCTTGAGTTTTTACCCGAACCTCATACCGATTTTATTTTTGCGGTAATGGGTGAAGAACATGGGATGATCGGTTTCCTCATTTTAATGGTAATCTATATGTTTATTATAGTGCGAGGTTTAATGATTGCTGTAAATGCGCAAACTTCTTTTGGTCGTATTTTAGCGGGCGCAACGACGCTAATTTTCTTTGTATATGTGTTTGTGAATATTGGAATGGTAAGTGGTATTTTGCCTGTGGTAGGTGTTCCCTTGCCATTATTTAGTTATGGCGGGACGTCATATGTCGCTATTATGGCAAGTTTTGGATTGCTTATGTCAATTCACACACATAAGAGCAAATTTATGAAAGGGAACTAATTTCATTTTTGCTTTTCTTATATAAGTATGAAATAAAAGAATGAGAGACGTATGAAATTAAAAATGTTATTAAATTTAACCGCATTTGCATTTTTTGTATTAGTGACGACTTTTCCATCACAAGCGGATCCTCAGAAAATGTATGGTATTCAAGGCGATAAATTATCTATTGCTACGACTGTTCCCGCTCCCAATGCGTATTCTGTGAAAGGAAAAATATATACAACAAAAGATGCTGATGAAGCAAAAAATTACAGTAAAGAGGGTTTAGCTAGTTATTATCATTTAAAGTTTAACGGAAACAAAACTGCAAGCGGAGATATTTATAATTCATCTCTATTTACTGCAGCACATAAAACGCTTCCAATCAATTCTTATGCCTTGGTGACGAATTTACATAATAATCGAAAAGTGATTGTACGTATTAACGATCGAGGACCTTTTAGTGATAAACGTTTAATTGATCTTTCTCATGCGGCGGCTAAGGAATTAGGGTTAATTGCTCGAGGAACAGGACAAGTAAGAATTGAGGCTTTACATGTAGCGAAAAATGGACAATTGTCAGGGGCTGCAACCAAAACTTTAGCAATGCATGCTAAAACAAAAGAGGCTGCAGAACGTTTGGGATTAAATAAAAATATATTAGTCAGCCAGATAGCCGCAAAAAATATCTCTGAAAAAGATAGTTATAGATTAAAAATGCTTGAGCTAACTTCACGTAGTCAGGCTGATAAGTTGATCACACAATTATCTTTGGAAAATGTGAAAACTGAAGTCAATCGTGCTGGAAGTAAATATGAAATTCATATTGGACCTTTTGATAATAAGGAACAACTGACTCAGGTTAGAAGCCAATTACAAAAAATGGTGAGCAATAAGCCATTAATTGTTTATACATATAAAAACTAAGTTATTGTAGGAATGCATTATGTTAACGAAAACAACAAGAATTTTAATTTTATCAGGATTAGTGGCAAGTGTAACTTTTTCTGCTTCTGCAGAAGATATGCAATATGGCATAACACCACCACAGATTACAGCGCAAACTTATGTATTGATGGATTACAATTCAGGTGCGATTCTAACCGCACTTAATCCGGATCAGCGCCAATATCCTGCATCATTAACAAAAATGATGACAAGTTATGTGGTAGGGAGCGCTTTAAAACAGGGTAAAATTCACAATACCGATATGGTAACTATCGGTCAGAGTGCGTGGGGGCGTAATTTCCCTGACTCATCAAAAATGTTTTTAGATTTAAATACACAGGTGTCAGTGGCTGATTTGAATCGTGGAGTGATTGTGGTATCAGGTAATGATGCAACAATAGCATTAGCTGAACATATCTCCGGCAATGTACCGAATTTTGTAGAAACAATGAACAAATATGTTCAACAATTTGGTTTGAAAAATACAAATTTCACCACGCCGCATGGTTTGGATGATCCTAATCAATATTCTTCTGCTCGTGATATGGCGCTTATTGGAGCACATATTATTCGTGATTTACCTGAAGAATATAAAATTTACTCAGAAAAAGATTTTACATTTAATAAAATTAAACAGCCTAACCGTAATGGTTTATTATGGGATAAAACCATTAATGTTGATGGAATGAAAACCGGGCATACTAGCCAAGCAGGATATAACTTAGTTGCTTCAGCGACTACACCAAACAATATGCGTTTAATTTCTGTAGTAATGGGTGTGCCAACTTACAAAGGTCGTGAAGTAGAAAGTAAAAAACTTTTACAATGGGGCTTTGCTAATTTCGAAACATTTAAAACGTTAGAGGCAGGCAAAGAAGTTTTAGAACAACCTGTTTATTACGGTAATAAAGGTAGTGTGAAATTAGGAACCTTACAAGATAGTTTTATCACTGTTCCGAAAGGCAAACAAAATGAGCTTAAAGCTCGATATGAGTTAGAAAGTAAAAACTTACAAGCGCCTTTAGCAAAAGGCCAAGTCGTTGGTAAAGTCATTTATCAATTAGAAGGTAAAGATATTGCTGCGGTAAACTTACAAGTGATGGATGAAGTGGGCGAAGCTGGTATTTTCGGAAAAGCTTGGGATTGGCTCGTGCTCACTGTAAAAGGCTTATTTGCATAAAATATGCCAGAAATTTACCGCACTTTTTTCATTTTTAATTGAGGCATTCGTAATGTGTGGGTGGTGTACTATCCACACATCATTTTTATTATTGGGAAATAATATGACAACAGAAAATGATTACGCAAAACTTAAAGAATTAATGGAATTTCCAGCAAAAATGACATTTAAAGTTGCTGGAATTAATCGCGAGGGGTTAGCGCAAGATCTAATTCAAGTCGTTCAAAAATATATTAAAGGCGATTATATTCCTAAGGAAAAACGGAGTAGTAAAGGTACCTATAATTCGGTTTCAATCGACATTATTGCTGAAAACTTTGAGCAGGTAGAAACACTTTATAAAGAACTTGCTAAAGTTGAAGGCGTAAAAATGGTTATCTAGCATGAATAATTCCCTTATCGTTCGTCAGTTAGGGTTGCAAGATTATCAAGAAATTTGGCATAAAATGCAGAATTTTACAGATAGTCGTACCGCGGAAACGCAAGACGAAATTTGGCTGGTGCAACATCCTCCTGTATTTACCCAAGGGCAAGCAGGTAAACCAGAGCATCTTTTACAACGTAGTGAAATACCTGTAGTGCAATCGGATCGTGGTGGGCAAATAACCTATCATGCACCCGGTCAGCAAGTGATGTATGTGCTCATTGATATTAAGCGTCATGAGAATTTAAATGTGCGTCAATTAGTTACCGCACTTGAACAAACGGTGGTAAAAACTTTAGCTGAATATGGTATTGAAAGCTATCCAAAACCTGATGCACCAGGCGTGTATGTGGATGGAAAAAAGATTTGTTCTCTTGGACTGCGTATTCGTCGTGGGTGCTCTTTTCACGGGCTAGCATTGAATATCAATATGGATCTGAATCCATTTCATTATATTAATCCATGCGGCTATGCTGGTCTTGAAATGTGCCAATTAGCGGATTTTGTTAATCAAGATGAAGCTAATTGCGATAAGGTTTCACCAAAATTAATTAAACACTTTGCCGAGCTTTTGGGCTATAATGTAACAAATTTGTAATATTTAATGATCAAAAATGCCCTATTTGGGCATTTTTATTTAGGAACGCTTATGTCAACGCCTTTCAAAATGGAACGCGGTGTAAAATATCGCGATGCGGCAAAAACGTCGATTATTCCAGTAAAAAATATTGATCCAAACCAAGAGCTATTGAAAAAGCCTGAATGGATGAAAATTAAACTTCCGGCAAATTCACTTAAAATTGAAAGCATCAAAAATGGAATGCGTCGTCATGGTTTGCATTCCGTGTGTGAAGAAGCATCTTGTCCAAATTTACACGAATGTTTTAATCATGGAACGGCAACTTTTATGATTTTAGGTGCGATTTGTACGCGCCGTTGTCCGTTCTGTGATGTTGCGCATGGAAAACCATTACCGCCCGATCCTGAAGAGCCACAAAAATTGGCTGAAACTATCCAAGATATGAAACTTAAATATGTGGTGATTACATCGGTGGATCGCGATGATTTGCCTGATCGTGGCGCGGGTCATTTTGCAGAATGTGTAAAAGCTGTGCGTGAGCTTAATCCTAATATTAAGATTGAAATTTTAGTGCCTGATTTCCGTGGTCGTATTACACAGGCATTGGAAAAATTAAAAGATAATCCGCCAGATGTCTTTAACCATAATTTAGAAAACGTGCCCCGCCTATATAAAGAGATTCGTCCTGGGGCGGATTACGAATGGTCACTTAAATTATTACGTGAATTTAAAGAAATGTTCCCGAATATCCCAACTAAATCTGGTTTAATGGTAGGATTAGGAGAAACTAATGAAGAGATTTTACAAGTCATGCAAGATTTACGTGATAACGGTGTGACAATGCTCACATTGGGGCAATATCTTCAACCTAGCCGCCATCATTTACCTGTTGTGCGTTATGTTCCTCCAAGCGAATTTGATGAATTCCGTGAGAAAGCCAATGAAATGGGCTTTGAACATGCGGCTTGTGGACCATTTGTTCGTTCTTCTTATCACGCTGATTTACAAGCCAGTGGCGGATTGGTGAAGTAATTAAAAATTGCGCTGAATTAAACCGCACTTTTTGCTTGTCACGAAAGTGCGGTTTATTTTTGATGTTTTTTTTCACCGAATATTTACTAGCCAGAATTATTGCAAGCCTGTAAAATAGCCGACCGCTTTATTCGACTAATTATTTATAACACCTGACGATATTGTAGAAAATGACTCAAAAATTACATATTAAAACTTGGGGCTGCCAGATGAATGAATACGATTCATCTAAAATGGCAGATCTTTTATTAAGTACTCATGGATTAGAGCTTACCGAAATTCCTGAAGAAGCAGACGTATTATTATTGAATACCTGTTCTATTCGTGAAAAAGCACAAGAAAAAGTTTTCCACCAACTTGGTCGTTGGAAAGAATTAAAGAAAAATAATCCAAATTTAGTGATTGGTGTGGGCGGCTGTGTGGCTTCTCAAGAAGGGGAACATATTCGCCATCGTGCGCCTTATGTAGATATTATTTTTGGTCCACAAACTCTGCACCGCTTGCCTGAAATGATTAACCAAATTCGTGGTGGTAAAAGTTCCGTCGTAGATGTAAGTTTCCCTGAAATTGAGAAATTTGACCGCTTACCTGAACCTCGTGCAGAAGGTCCAACAGCATTCGTTTCGATTATGGAAGGCTGTAATAAATACTGTACTTTCTGTGTTGTACCTTATACACGCGGTGAAGAAGTCAGCCGTCCTGTGGATGATGTCTTATTTGAAATTGCGCAACTTGCGGATCAAGGTGTGCGTGAGGTTAACTTACTTGGTCAAAACGTGAATGCTTATCGTGGTCCGACACATGATGGTCAAATTTGTAGCTTTGCTGAGCTGCTTCGTCTCGTAGCCTCTATCGATGGTATTGACCGTTTACGTTTCACAACTAGTCATCCAATAGAATTTACAGATGATATTATTGATGTATATCGTGATACGCCTGAATTGGTGAGTTTCTTACATCTTCCAGTCCAAGCAGGTTCTGATCGTGTATTAACGATGATGAAACGTGGTCATACAGCATTAGAATATAAATCTATTATTCGTAAACTTCGTGCTGTGCGCCCAGATATTCAAATCAGCTCTGACTTTATTGTTGGTTTCCCTGGTGAAACGGCGGAAGATTTTGAGCAAACTATGAATTTGATTGCACAAGTGAACTTTGATATGAGCTTTAGTTTTGTGTACTCAGCCCGACCAGGTACACCTGCTGCAGATATGCCAGATGATGTAACGGAAGATGAAAAGAAACAGCGCCTTTATGTGTTACAGGAGCGTATTAATCAACAAGCCGCACAATTTAGCCGTCGCATGCTTGGCACAGAACAACGCGTATTAGTTGAAGGGCCATCGAAGAAAGACATCATGGAATTAACGGGACGTACTGAAACGAATCGTATTGTCAATTTCCAAGGTTCTCCAGAAATGATTGGAAAATTTGTGGACGTGAAAATCACTGATGTTTATACCAATTCTCTACGTGGTGAAGTGGTGCGTACTGAAGATGAAATGGGATTACGTATTGCGCAGTCTCCACAAGAAGTGATGAATCGTACACGTAAAGAAGATGAATTAGGTGTAGGGCGTTATCACGGCTAATTGAAATCTTGAAATATTTAACCGCACTTTGAGAAATTAAAGTGCGGTTATTTTTTGTTGAATATTCAGGGCTTCAATTATTTAGAGAGAAATGTATGACGATATTTTAAATGTGACCCAATAAAAAGAATAAGACTACATAATCCTAACATTGCGCCAATATAGCCAATTTTGTCTAGCCCTATATGGGTTGCCACAAGATTTCCAAATAATGCCCCAGTGCCGATACCTGCATTATAAATACCAGAGTAAATAGCCGTAGCCACATCTGTTGCATCAGGTGCAAGTCTTAATACGCGTATTTGTAAAGCAAGACCAATACAACCAACACCAATTCCCCAAAGAAAAGAAAGAGCAAGCATTGTGATGATATATTCTGTTGAAAGGAGTAATAGTAAGAGAGAAAGGCTTTGCAAAGCCATTGCGACAACAACAAATTTAGTAGGGCCAAAACGGTGTAATCGATTGAATAAAAGGCTAGCTAAAATGCCAGATATACCAAAAATAAGAAGTACAAAAGTTGCAAAATTTGGATCCAAATGGCCTATTTCAATCATAAAAGGCTCAATATAAGTATAAGCTGTAAAATGTGCGGCAACAATCAGCATTGTGGCGATATAAAGTCCAATGAGTAATGGACGCTTAGCGAGTATTGGTAAGCTTGCAATAGAACCTGCGTTTTTACTTGGTAATTTTGGTAAGAGTTGAATTATTAATAGCATAACGAAGAATGCTAAAAGCGCAATAATTCCGAAAGTAACACGCCAGCCTACGAGCTGTCCTATAATTCTTCCAATAGGCAGCCCTAAAATTGTTGCAAGGGATGTTCCTATAGCAAGCATTCCTAGCGCTTGTGTCTTTTTATCTTTCGGTGCGATTCGCATCACAAGTGAAGCCGTAATAGACCAGAAGACAGAATGGGCAATAGCAATGCAAACTCGAGCAATAAGTAGAATCCAGAAATTCCATGCTATAACAGATAAAATATGCCCTATGATGAAAATAATAAAGAGCTTGGTAAGTAAATTTTTCCGCTCCATTTCACCTGTTAGAAGCATTGCTGGAAGAGATACAATAAGTACTGTCCAGGCATATACAGTCATCATTAGTCCTGTATCGGCAGTTTGCATATCAAAACTGGTTGCTATATCACTTAACATTGCAACAGGGACGAATTCAGTTGTATTAAAAATAAACCCTGCGAATGCCATTAATAGGACTCGCCATAATTGAATTTTTCTTATATTTAGTGATGACATTAATGTAGCTTCTCTTTTATGATGTCTATGAGTTGATGACGAAATTCTTTTGTAAAATTAAATTTATATTGAGGTGAATAACAATCCCCAAAGAATCGGATTGGTAAGATAAGATTTTGATAATTTTTATTTATAGAACGTACTGTAAGATTTATATCACATTGCATTTGATTTAATGAGACAACCCCCGTACCACTTCCCAAAAGTGTGGGGGTTTTTAATTCAAATTTTTCAGCATTTAATTGATCTTTTAACAGTGAGAGTTGTATTTGAAATTGTTCAAACTGTGTATTTAATTCTTTATTCGCTAATAAATCATTGCTGTAATTAATCGGGAAATATTGTGAGACAATATCTAACAAATTTATACCGATAATTTCGCCATTTTTTGCCTGAAAATTGAATTTTCCTTGTGTTATTTCAGAATTTTTAAAACCTAAATTGATTTTAAAATCAGTGTAACCACTCAAGGCTTCAGGAAAGCTCAATAAGCTAAGCAATGGCTTGACAGGAAAATCCTTACCAGAAAAATTGATCATGCTTTGATCACCCACACCCTGATAATTAACTACAGCTAAACAATTATTATCACATTGTGGTTTGATATAGGTAACAAGCCGTTTTAATGGCTTGTTAAAATCACCATGAGCTTCAATATAACCAAGTGATTGATTATTTAATTTGGCATTGACAAACTGAATGATCGATGATTTTTCATTAGAGAGGTCAATATTAGCTTTAGTAAAAGTAAAATCAAAGATTTTATTTTTCCCATAAAATGGTTTTTCTAACTTAATAGATATTTGATTATTACCATTTAAAATTATTTTTTTTGCCAATAATTGCGTTAAAGAAAGCGCTGAAAAATGCATTTTTATATCGGCTAGATTTTGTGCTTTATTGCTTAATTTGAGCTGTTTAAGTTGAAGTGAGGAAAGGTTAATATTACCGTAAAAAAGTGGCAAAAGGTTGAATTGACTTTCGATCTTTTGCACAGAAAATTGTTCAGACTGAACTTTCTCGAGAGAAAGTGCGGGTGGAAATAGAGATAGATTGACTGATTGAACCGTAATATTTTGTTGTGCTAGTTGTTTATCGATGGAATTTTGTACTCGATAAAGTTGGATATACAAAAAAGAAAAGATCGCCAAAGCGACGATCCCTAAGCCAAGCGCGAGCTTTTTCATCGATTATTCCTTGTCTTCGTCAATTCGACTCGCAACCGCACTTTGTTGATTTTTATATTTTGCATCTTTGCGGCTACTGTATGGTCGTTTCGCTTCGCCACTTAATATTTCAAAGCTTAATGCACCAATCACCATGTTTGGACGTAATGCTAATGGTAATTTCCCTGAATTATAAAATTCTAACACGATTCTTCCTTCCCAACCTGGATCAATACGGTGTGCCGTGACGTGTACCATTAAGCCTAAACGCGCTAAAGAAGATCGACCATCTAACCAACCGATAATATTGGCGGGTAATTTCACCGATTCAAGTGTAGTTGCTAATGCTAAAGTACCTGGATGTAAGAAAAATGCTTCGCCTTCAGGCACAATAATTTCATCGCTCATCACCGATTCAAGCTGGGCGGACACTTCTTCTTTCGGGCCACTTAAATCAATGAAAGGCGCAGAATGTTCACGAAATACGCGGAAAGAATTACCTAAGCGAACATCAATCGTCGCGCCGTTGATTTTGTCATTATTTGGACGTGGCGTTAAAGAAATAATGCCATCATCGAGATAGCGTTCAATATCAGTATCGCAAAGACGCATAAGATTTCCTATTTTTGATTCAATAAATGAAGGATTTGAGCTTTTAACATATTGATTGCAATACGGTTTTTACCTCCGCGAGGAATGACAATATCCGCATATTGTTTAGATGGCTCTATAAATTGTAAGAACATTGGGCGCACGGTTGCACGATATTGATCAATAACCGATTGTAGGGAACGACCGCGTTCTTCCATATCACGTTGTAAACGGCGAATAAAACAAATGTCTAATGGTGTATCCACGAATACGGAGATATCCGCAAGTTGACGAACACGTTCATCAGTAAGCAGTAAAATCCCTTCTAAAATCACAATACGTTTTGGTGTAAATGTTGTGGTTTCACCTGTACGAGTATGATCAACGTAGCTATAAACAGGCACATCAACCGATTTTCCTGATTTTAAATCTTTTAAATGTTGAATGAGCAAATCGCGATCCATTGAGCTTGGATGGTCGTAATTTGTTTTTATGCGTTCGCTCATTTCTAAATGGCTTTGATCTTTGTAGTAACTGTCTTCGGCAATAATCCCAATTTCTTGGCAGCCTAATTCATTACAGAGTTCTTTGTGAACGGTAGAGGCGATAGAACTTTTTCCTGATGCGGATGCGCCAGTGATGGCGATGATGATACAAGAATCTGACATAGTTTTGCGAGGTATAGAAAAATTTGATGAATTATAAAGAAAAGTGCGGTGAATTTCACGTTTATTTTTTTACTTGAATTTTTAAAACTGTGAACTTCATCACGGTATTACTTCCTCTTTTCGAGTAGGATTCAAACATTCTATCCAATAAGGAGTATTTATTATGAAATTCAACAAAATTTCTCTTTCTGTTTCTGCCGCACTTTTAGCTGCGGGCTTGGCTATTTCTGGTTCTGCTAATGCTAAAGGTCGTTTAGTTGTGTACTGTAGTGCAACCAATATTTTGTGCGAAACGACTACAAAAGCATTTGGCGAAAAATATGATGTGAAAACATCCTTTATTCGTAATGGTTCAGGCAGTACTTTTGCTAAAGTTGAAGCTGAAAAAAATAACCCTCAAGCGGATGTTTGGTTTGGTGGTACCTTTGACCCTCAAGCACAAGCGGCTGAATTAGGCTTAATTGAACCTTATAAATCTAAACACATTGATGAAATTGTGGAACGTTTCCGCGATCCTGCGAAAACAAAAGGTCACTATGTTTCCTCAATTTATATGGGGATCTTAGGTTTTGGTGTGAATACTGAACGTTTGGCAAAATTAGGCATTAAAGAAGTGCCGAAATGCTGGAAAGACCTAACAGATCCTCGCTTAAAAGGCGAAGTTCAAATTGCAGACCCTCAAAGTGCGGGTACAGCTTACACGGCATTGGCAACTTTTGTTCAATTATGGGGCGAAAAAGAGGCATTCGATTTCCTAAAAGCATTACATCCTAACGTTTCTCAATATACTAAATCGGGTATTACGCCATCACGTAACTCTGCGCGCGGTGAAGCGACAATTGGGGTCGGTTTCTTACACGATTATGCATTAGAAAAACGCAATGGTGCTCCGTTAGAATTAGTCGTACCTTGCGAAGGAACCGGTTATGAGTTAGGTGGCGTGAGTATCTTAAAAGGTGCGCGTAATATTGATAATGCAAAATTATTCGTCGATTGGGCTTTATCAAAAGAAGGTCAAGAATTAGCTTGGAAACAAGGGGATTCTTTACAAATCTTAACTAACACGACTGCAGAACAATCACCAACCGCGTTTGACCCAAATAAACTCAAATTAATCAATTATGACTTTGAAAAATACGGTGCAACAGAACAACGTAAAGCCTTAATTGAAAAATGGGTACAAGAAGTTAAATTGGCGAAATAGCGGTGAATAAGTGCGGTAAAAAATACTGAATTTTTTGACCGCACTTTTTCGTATTTTTAATGTGATTTCGTTTCCCTCTAAGAGATTGCAAAATTTTCATTCATAAGGGAGTTATAATCTGATGAAACTATCAAAAATCGCAGTAACCTTGTCTGGAGTGATGCTAAGTGGATTGGTGTTAAGTAATCCATCTTTTGCAAAAGGACGCTTAGTCATTTATTGCAGCGCGCAAAATACGATGTGCGAGCAAGAAGCGATGGCATTTGAGAAAAAATTTGATGTTAAAACAAGTTTTATTCGTGGTGGCACGGGAACCATTTTAGCAAAAATTGATGCTGAAAAAGATAATCCACAAGGCGATGTTTGGTATGGTGGAACAATGGATCCTCATTCTCAAGCAGGGGAAATGGGGTTATTAGAACCTTATAAATCATCCAATCTTCCTCAGATCGTAGAAAAATTCCGTGATCCAGCCAAAATGAAAGGGAATTATTCTTCAGCCATTTATTTAGGCGTGTTAGGTTTTGGGGTAAATCCAGAACGGTTGAAAAAATTGAATTTACCTATTCCAAAATGCTGGAAGGATTTAGCTAACCCAATTTACAAAAATGAAATTCAAGCCGCAGATCCACAAAGTTCTGGTACAGGTTACACTCAGCTAGCCACTTATATGCAACTTTGGGGAGAAGACGAGGCGTTTAAATTCTTAAAAGAGTTGAATAAAAACGTATCGCAATATACCAAATCTGGTAATACGGCAACACGTAATACAGCGCGTGGGGAAACGGCAATTGGCATTGGTTTCTTACATGAATATTCTTTAGAAAAAGCGAAAGGCGCGCCAGTAGAATTAGTTGTACCTTGTGAAGGTACCGGTTATGAAATTGGCGGTGTGAGTGTTATTAAAGGTGCGCGTAATTTAGATAATGCGAAACTTTTTGTTGATTGGGCATTATCCAAAGAAGCGCAAGAATTAACTTGGCAAAAAGGTGAGGCGTATTCCATTTTAACGAACACCACCGCACAACAATCGCCTTATGCGTTAGATTTTAAATCTATTAATTTAATTAACTATGATTTTGATAAATACGGTGCGACTGATTTACGTAAACGCTTAATCACAAAATGGGTTGATGAAGTAAAATTAGCCAAATAATGATGTCACTAACGAAGTGATATGTCGCATATCGCTTCGTTTTTTTACCTTATGCGAGGTTGTATGAACGCAAAAAAACTTTCCATAATGCATTCTGCTTATTTTTGGATTATTTTATCCTTGTTGGCGTTTGCGCTCCTGCCTTCCAATGCACTTGATTACGGTTTGTTTGAAAGTACTTCAGATGAATATTTAGATGCAATGGGCTGGGCTTCTTTCAATTTAACTTGGGCTTGGTTCCTGCCTGTTATTGTATATGGTGCTTTGCCGTTATTTAGATTGCCACAGCAAACCCAAGCAAAAACAGAGCTATTTTTGACCGCACTTTCTGTACTGTTTATGTTTATCAGTGCGACGGTGTACAAAATTAGTATGGGCTATTCCGTGATTGTGTTACTTGTGGGATATACCGCATTAGCAACACTTTCATTAGCAAAACTAAAAGTGATGCAAGGTGATAAGTTTATCATCGCTTCTTTGCTTTGCATTATCTTGCTCATTTTCTTCTTTATCGTTTATCCAACATTGGCGATTTTCGTTTCAATGTTTTATGACGGTGATACGTTTGCGCCACAACAAGTGATGCGAATTTTAACGCAGAGCTATATTGTTCGAGTAATTACCAATTCTCTTTTCTTATCGGGTTTTGTGGGCATAGTTTCGACTGTATTTGGTTTAGCCTTTGCGCTTTATACCACGCGTATCGCTCGTAGAACGGCATTTATCGGAAAAATTTTCTCTATTTTGCCAATTGTTACGCCACCATTTGTTGTGGGATTAGGGGTAACTTTAATGCTTGGCCGTTCTGGTTATGTAACCGAATTTTTAAGTACGAATTTTGGTTTCACCAATCATAACTGGCTTTATGGTTTTAATGGGATTGCGATTGCCCAAATTCTCGCATTTGCCCCTATTTCTTTTATGATTTTAGATGGCGCATTAAAATCCGTACATCCTTCTATTGAAGAAGCCTCTTATACGTTACGAGCCAATCGCTATCAAACTTTTTATAATATTATTTTTCCATTGTTACGCCCCGCATTGGCGAACTCATTTTTAATTGTATTTATCCAATCGCTTGCAGATTTTAGTAACCCATTGGTATTGGGCGGTAGCTTTGATGTGATTGCAACACAGATTTATTTCTATATTGCGGGTTCACAATTAGATTACGCATCAGCAAGTACCTTAGGTTCAATATTATTAATTTTCTCTCTAGCGATTTTTATCATTCAATACATTTGGATTGGTAACCGCTCTTATGTCACCGTTTCAGGTAAATCTTATCGTGGTGATGTGCAAGATCTTCCAACTGGTTTGAAATATACCATCATCGGCATGCTTGGATTCTGGGTAATCTTTAATATGGCGCTTTACGGTAGTATTTTCTACGGAAGTTTCACGGTAAACTGGGGCGTCGACTACACTTTAACCTTGAAAAACTATGCCATGTTATTCGGGCAAGGATTGAGCGATGGGGCATGGCCGTCCCTGATTAATACCTTAATCTATGCAGGTATTGCCGCACCATTAACCGCATTCTTTGGATTATTGATTGCGTACATTGTGGTACGTAAAGATTTCCAAGGTAAAAAATCCCTTGAGTTCTTAACCATGCTTTGCTTTGCCGTGCCGGGTACAGTGGCGGGGGTATCTTACATTTTAGCCTTCAACAATGCACCGCTTTATATTACGGGTACTGGTATTATCGTGATTATTTCAATGGTTATGCGTGACTTACCAATTGGTATGCGGGCAGCGATTGCAGGGTTAGGTCAGCTTGATAAATCTCTTGATGAAGCATCGCTTTCTTTAAAAGGAAGTTCGTGGAAAACCTTATGGTATATCGTCTTGCCATTATTAAAACCAGCATTGCTTTCAGCGCTTGTTACCAGCTTCGTTCGTGCAATGACGACAGTGAGCGCAATTATATTCTTAGTGACAGCAGATACTCGGGTTGCAACAGCTTATATCCTAAATCGCGTTGAAGATGGTGAATACGGTGTTGCTATTGCGTACGGCTCAATCTTAATTGTTGTCATGATGGCAATTATTTTATTCTTCGACTGGATTGTAGGTGATACACGTATCTCTCGTTCTAAAGCGAAAAAAATGAATTAACTCGTTAAGTTGTAGGTAAAAATTATGAGTAATAATGATTTCTTAGTATTAAAAAATATCACCAAAGCATTTGGTAAAGCGGTCGTCATTGATAATTTGGATTTAACGATCAAACGTGGCACGATGGTGACATTGTTAGGGCCGTCAGGTTGCGGTAAAACCACCGTATTGCGTTTGGTTGCGGGGTTAGAAAATCCAACATCAGGTCAAATATTTATTGATGGCGAAGACGTAACAAAATCCTCTATTCAAAATCGAGATATTTGTATCGTCTTCCAATCTTATGCGCTATTCCCGCATATGAGCATTGGTGATAACGTGGGCTACGGTTTAAAAATGCAAGGCATTGGCAAAGAAGAACGTGCTCAACGTGTAAAAGAAGCTTTAGAATTGGTGGATTTAGCAGGGTTTGAAGACCGTTTCGTGGATCAAATTTCGGGTGGTCAACAACAACGTGTCGCATTGGCTCGTGCTTTAGTATTGAAACCTAAAGTCCTATTGTTTGATGAACCATTAAGTAATTTGGATGCAAACTTACGTCGTTCAATGCGTGAAAAAATCCGTGAATTGCAACAACGTTTAGGCATTACCTCGCTTTATGTGACACACGATCAAACAGAAGCATTCGCTGTATCTGATGAAGTTATCGTTATGCATAAAGGTAAAATTATGCAAAAAGCGCCAGCGAAAGAGCTTTATCTCCGACCAAATTCCTTGTTCTTAGCTAACTTTATGGGGGAATCCAGTATTTTCGATGGGAAATTAGAAAATAGTGTGGTGGATATTAATGGCTATCATGTGTCTTTAAAAGATGCTGCACAGTTTAATTTACCCGATGGTGAATGCTTAGTAGGTATTCGCCCAGAAGCAATTTATCTTGCTGTAGAGGGCAGTGATGCACAACGTTGCGAGATTAAAAGTGCGGTTTATATGGGCAACCATTGGGAAGTCGTCGCAAATTGGGCAGGAAAAGATTTATTGGTGAATTGTAAGCCAGAAGATTTTAATGCCGATTTAAAACAAGCTTATGTAAATTTATCTGATCACGGTATTTTCTTATTGAAGAAAGAGTAGTACAGCGCATAAAAATGCGGTGAATAATAGCCGTACTTTTTTGTTATCGTGCGAATTGACTAAGACGTAATATGATGAAGTACTTCAGGATATGTTAGTTGAATAAAAATGCGTTCTTACATCGCCTATCCTAACAATCGGATAGGCGAGAGTAAGATTATTTTGAAAGGAACAACGCTGCCGCGCCTCGCACGCCACCAGAATCGCCGTGTTTCGCTTTTTTAATTGGTGGCACTTTTGCTGTTCGCATCAAGTGAGGCGGTAATGCTTTTGGTAAAGCCTCATAAAGGTAATCAAAATTAGATAATCCACCACCTAACACAATCATATGTGGATCAAATGCCGTAATGATATTGCCAATAGAAATCGCCGCCAATTCAACAAAAAGATTCACAAAATCTACCGCACTTTCATTGCCTTGATAGAACAAATCAATAATTTCACGAGCAGATAATGTTTCGCCTTTCAAATCTTGATAAAGCATTTCAAAACCGCGACCAGACAGATAATTATCCAAACAAGCCTTGTTGCCACAACCGCATTGATAAATGGGGGCTTTATCCCATCCCAATAATTTCAAGGCATGATAATTTAGTTGTAAATGACCAAGCTCTCCCGCCATTCCAACTTGACCTGAATGAACTTTACCATTTAGGACAAAGCCGCCACCAAAACCAGTCCCAAGAATTAAACCAAGTACAGTCGGATATTGCTGATTTTCCGCATCCCATGCTTCAGATAACGCAAAACAATTTGCATCATTTTCTGCCCGCACTTCACGCCCTAAACGCGCAGACAAATCGCGTAAAATTGGTTTATTATCTGCCACACGAATATTGGTAATTTCGGCTAATCCAGTTTGTTGATTCACAAAACCTGGTATGCCCAAACCTACGGTGCTTATCTCACCAAACTTTTCATCAGCACGATTCACTAAATCTACAATCGTGTTAAGCCATTCATCATAGTCGGTTTTAGGTGTTGGTACCCGTTCAGAGTATAATTTTTCTAATTTTTCATTGAATACGGCAAGCTCTATTTTCGTGCCACCAATATCTAAACCATAATACATAGTCTGCTCCTTTATAAAGAAGTGCGGTTAAAATTAGGAAAAACTTTAACCGCACTTAAATCATTATTTTATGACGAAGATCGCCTTTTTCTTTAAAAAAGTAAAAATAATGCTATTAATCAACCATGCCAGTAATGTCGCCACCAATAAATCTATTGGGTAATGCATGCCTAATCGCACACGGCTAATCAACATCAATAAGCCCCACACCGCAATGCCCGCCACCAGCAATTTTGCTTTAAAAGAACGGTTACCTAATAATTGAGTAAAGCCAACAGCAAGCATCAGCCAAGTTGCTGCAAAAATCGTATGCCCTGAGGGAAACGAATACCCTGTTTCATTTTCATAATGATGAACTAACCAAGCTGGCGTGATGGCATCCATCGAATAAAAATCCTTAGCGATTTCTGCACGCAAAGTGCGGTCATTTTTATAAAAGTTTTCAGGTGTTGAATGAGTTTGCTCAGCTAGATAAACGGTGAACGGACGAGGTTCTTCAAATAATGCTTTTGCCCCCGTTTTTGCAGCTTGAGTAGCAATAACTGAAATCCCCATCACAATTACACCTAATATCCATTGTTTTGGATTTTTGAATAAAAACGCAAACAAAAGCGCAAATAACACACAGGTGATCAACGCATAAGGTACACTTCCTGTTTCGGTGAGTAAATAAAGCCAATAATCAGCTTCAGTTAATTGGCTATTGCCATGCCACTGATAGGAAATACCCCAGATAAAAAATGGTACAAGACAAAGTAATAACGTATATAATGACAGCCTTTTTAACATGCTCGCCCCTTGAGAATAAAAAATAACGCGCGCATTTTAGCAGAAATGATGACGAATAAGGATCACTTTATGGCAAAAATTCAGTTAGTTACGCAAGCCAATTTACCCACTGAATACGGTCTTTTCAGAATGGTGGGGTTTGAATTTCCAGATACTAAAAAAGAGCACGTAGCCTTAGTGATGGGCGATATTTCTAATGTGGATGAACCTGTATTAGCGCGCATCCATTCTGAATGTTTAACTGGTGATGCGCTCCACAGCTTAAAATGCGATTGTGGTTTCCAACTAGCGACAGCATTGAAACAAATTCAAGAAGAAGGTCGCGGTGTCTTAATTTATCATCGTGAAGAAGGCCGCGGAATTGGTTTGATTAATAAAATTCGCGCGTATTCTTTACAAGATAACGGAATGGATACGATTGAAGCTAATCTTGCTTTAGGTTTCAAAGCAGATGAACGCAACTTTGAAGTCTGTGCCGATATGTTCGAGCTACTTGGTGTCAAAAAAGTTCGCTTGATGACCAACAACCCAGAAAAAGTAGAAACCATGAAAAAAGCAGGTATCAACGTGGTTGAACGAGTACCGCTTAATGTAGGCGAAAACCGCTACAACACAAAATATCTTGATACAAAAGCGAAAAAAATGGGTCATTACATTGTACATAACAATGACGAACAACATTTAATGGCCTGTCCACATTGCCAAGAAGAGATTATTTAATAAAATAATACATGTTAAAAAAGCCATACTGTTGTATTGAACAGTATGGCTTTTTTATTTAAACTTTATGCCACGGAATAATCAAAAGATTTTTTAGCATATTGCTAAAAACGAGAAACCCCGTCTCGTATTCCAAAGATCGGGGCTTATCAGGAGTAAGTAAAATGAAAAAAATGCTCTTTTTCATTTTCTTGATTATCTGTTGTTTAGTTAGCTGTTCAGGCACAGTTATCTAAGATAATCGCTACGGGGACGATGTCGGAGTTGTCCCCAATGCCTCCAATCTTAAAGAATTCTTTCCTTGATTGCAAGCTAGATTACTAATTTTTAACCTTTCGCCATAAATCTTTACTATAAATGGTTCCAACAGAATTTACTTGCGCGCCCATTATACTTGGTGCAAGATAAACTGGCGTACTATATTGAAAAATGGGTAACACTAAATATTCTTGTTGAACTATCCCTTTCAATTTCGCGTAATTTTCTAACCGCACTTTTTCAGATGTCGTCGTCATTGCACTTTCAAATAAACGATCAAATTCTGCATTTTTATAGCCATTTTTGTTATCAGGGCTTTTGGAATAGAACAAATTTAAGAAAGCGACGGGATCATTAAAATCAGCACACCAGCCAGAACGAATTAATTGAAAATCGCCTTTTGTGCGAGCTGTTTGCAATTCTTGCCAACTCATCCCTTGATTTTCAACTCGTAATAAATCTGATTGTGATAATTGGCGATTTAATCGCGTAGCAATGGTTTGATTCAGAGACGAATCATCATAACGAATGCGTAATTTCAACGGATGAGTTTCACTAATTTGATTTTGGGAAAGAAGCTGTTCTGCAACAACAGGCTCCCAAACAGATTCTTGTTCACCTAGCATAGATTTTGGAAAAAAAGTATTACTAGGATGAAGATGAGCAATATCGGCAACCAAATTTTTTGTGGAAACCATCGAAGTAATCGCTTTTCTTACCGCACTTTTTTGCAACATAGGATCGGCAAGATTAAACTCATAAAAGTAAGTACAAAGTTGCGGATAATCTTGGATATTTTGAACGGTTTTTTGTGGATTTAATACAATATCAAAATCAGACAAATCTGTATCTGCTACAATTTTTTGATACTTCACTTTCTGAAATATCACTTTTTCTTTCGCCCAATAATTAGGATTGGCAGTTAAAATGTGCTGATTTTCAGCCTGACTTTGTAATTGATAGGCGCCATTGCTGATAAGCATTTTAGTCGATTTTGTATAGTGAGGTAAAAGGCTAACGTGCGCTAGCATAGAAGGTAAATATGGCGATGCTTTATCTAATTCAATGCGTAAAGTGCGGTCATTTTCGGCGAATAATCCAAGTGAGTCCACCGCCAGTGTCTTTTCCAATACTGACTTCGCATTTTTCAGATTCATAAAAGCCAAATAATTTTTTAGCGGGCTTTCAGATTGAGAAAGCGCTTGCCAAGATTGTACAAAATCAGAGGCAGCCACCGCTTCACCATTTGACCATTTGGCATTTTCACGCAAAGTGAAAATCCACGTTTTATTATCTTTAGTTTGCCAGCTTTCTGCTACGGCAGGAACAAGATTACCTTGCGCATCATAAGCCGTTAAGCCTTCAAAAAGATCGCGTAATAATTGCGTTTGCTCTTCGCTTTGTGCTTGCCAAGGTTGTAAAGTAAGATCACTATAAACGCCACGTTTTAATTCAACACGGTTGGGCTCTAATTGGATATTTTTCGGTGCCTCAACTTGTGGCGAAACAGGCTTGGGATTATCCAATTTATCACAAGCCACCACTGTAAAAATAATGGAAAAAATAACCGCACTTCGCTGGCACAAAGTTAGAAAATTATTCATTCTCGGTTTTAACCCAAAATAAAAAGAACCAAAATTTAATGCAAATTAATACCGCAATAATACTTTTCCCCACCACGCTTGGCGTAAAGTAAAAGCCAATGAGTAGCATGGTTGTCGCAAAACTCAAAATGCAAATTTTGGTATTTTTCTTTAATGATCGATTTTCATTAAAGGACTTAAGATGTTTTTGATAAATACTTGTGCCTAAAAACCATTGTTCTAAGCGTTTTGAACCTTTTGCAAAGAAAAATAAAGTAAGTAATAAAAAAGGCGTGGTAGGTAAAATAGGAAGGAAAATTCCAATAATGCCAAGTGCAAGAGAAAGAAAACCTAAAACAATGTAAATAAACTTCATAATGTTCCTAATAAAAAGAAAATGCGAACCATTATTACTGATTTTTTAGATTTTTCAACCTTGATATTATAGAATTTGCCGTCACATAAAAAGTAGTTTTCAAAAAAGGAACATTTATGTCTATGTCAAATCCATTACTTAACATTCAAGGCCTACCGCCATTTTCACAAATCAAGCCAGAACATATTCAACCGGCTGTTGAAAAATTAATTCAAGACTGTCGCGATACGATAGAACAAGTGTTAAAACAACCGCACTTTACTTGGGAAAATTTCATTTTACCTTTAACGGAAACCAATGAGCGCTTAAATCGTGCTTGGTCACCCGTTTCTCATCTCAATTCAGTAAAAAACAGTGCTGAATTACGTGAAGCCTATCAAGCGTGTTTGCCATTACTTTCTGAATACAGCACTTGGGTTGGTCAGCATAAAGGGCTTTATAATGCCTATTTAGCGTTAAAAAACAGCGCTGAATTTACTGATTATTCTATTGCGCAAAAGAAAGCTATTGAAAATTCACTGCGTGATTTTGAACTTTCAGGTATCGGGCTTTCCGAAGATAAACAACAACGTTATGGCGAAATTGTGGCGCGCTTATCGGAATTAAATTCACAATTTAGCAATAACGTATTAGATGCCACAATGGGGTGGGAAAAACTCATTGAAAACGAATCAGAACTTGCTGGCTTACCAGAGTCCGCACTGCAAGCGGCACAACAATCTGCCGAAAGTAAAGGATTGAAAGGTTATCGTTTTACGTTAGAAATCCCAAGTTATTTGCCTGTAATGACTTACTGCGAAAATCGTGTATTGCGTGAAGAAATGTACCGTGCTTATGCAACACGCGCCTCTGAACAAGGCCCTAATGCAGGCAAATGGGATAACAGTAAAGTCATGGAAGAAATTCTTACATTGCGCGTGGAATTGGCAAAATTACTCGGTTTTAACACTTACACCGAACTTTCACTTGCCACCAAAATGGCTGAAAACCCACAGCAAGTGCTTGATTTCTTAGATCATCTTGCCGAACGTGCCAAACCACAAGGCGAAAAAGAATTGCAAGAATTGAAAGATTACTGCGAAAAAGAATTTGGTGTTACTGAACTTGCACCTTGGGATATTGGTTTTTACAGCGAAAAACAAAAACAACATTTATACGCCATTAATGATGAAGAACTTCGCCCATATTTCCCTGAAAATCGCGTAATTTCAGGTTTATTTGAATTAATTAAACGTATTTTCAATATTCGTGCAGTTGAACGCAAAGGTGTGGATACTTGGCACAAAGATGTGCGTTTCTTTGATTTAATTGATGAAAACGATCAACTTCGTGGCAGTTTCTATCTTGATTTATATGCACGCGAACACAAACGTGGTGGGGCGTGGATGGACGATTGTATTGGGCGCAAACGTAAACAGGATGGCAGCATTCAAACTCCAGTGGCGTATTTAACTTGCAACTTCAACGCCCCTATAGGTAATAAGCCAGCGTTGTTTACGCACGATGAAGTTACCACGCTATTCCACGAATTTGGTCACGGCATTCATCATATGCTCACGCAAATTGATGTCTCCGATGTGGCGGGGATTAACGGTGTGCCTTGGGATGCAGTGGAATTACCAAGTCAATTTATGGAAAACTGGTGCTGGGAAGAAGAGGCTTTGGCGTTTATTTCAGGACATTACGAAACAGGCGAGCCGTTGCCAAAAGAAAAACTTACGCAATTGTTAAAAGCGAAAAATTTCCAAGCGGCGATGTTTATTTTGCGTCAGCTTGAATTCGGGATTTTTGATTTCCGTTTGCATCACACCTTTGATGCGGAAAAAACCAATCAAATATTAGAAACACTTAAAGCGGTGAAATCACAAGTTGCCGTCATAAAAGGCGTAGATTGGGCAAGAACTCCGCACAGCTTCAGCCATATTTTTGCAGGGGGCTATGCCGCAGGTTACTACAGCTATTTATGGGCAGAAGTACTATCAGCAGACGCGTATTCACGCTTTGAAGAAGAAGGAATTTTCAACCCAATCACAGGCAAATCATTCTTAGATGAAATTCTTACGCGTGGTGGCTCAGAAGAACCAATGGAACTCTTCAAACGCTTCCGTGGCCGTGAACCGCAATTAGATGCCTTGTTAAGACATAAAGGAATTATGAACTAATACGTCAAGCTATAGGGCATGCACGACATGCCCTTTCTCAAATATTCTCCGCTAAAAAAGCTATTCATAAAAATATTGCGAATTTCAACCGCACTTTATCAAGGCAGAACCTTCAGACGAGCTATTATTTTTTACAAACAACCCAAATGAAGTTTTAGGGATAAACGCATAGAAACTCACACATAACATACTCATTTCCTGTATAATTTTTCACATCTTTATTTAACTCATTACATAAAATATTTTGAGGATTTTATGACAATAGCAATGCAACAACGTGCCGAACTCCAACGCAAAATTTGGCAAATTGCTAATGATGTGCGTGGTTCTGTCGATGGATGGGATTTTAAACAATATGTGCTTGGCACACTTTTCTATCGTTTTATTAGTGAAAACTTTACCAATTATATTGAAGCGGGTGATGAAAGTGTGAATTACGCTAAATTGCCTGATGAAATCATCACACCTGAAATTAAAACGGATGCCATAAAAACCAAAGGTTACTTTATTTACCCAAGCCAGTTATTTAAAAATGTCGTGGCAACAGCCAATACTAATCCGAATTTAAATACGGATCTGAAAAGCATTTTTACAGATATCGAAAATTCTGCTACTGGCTACCCTTCCGAACAGGATATCAAAGGCTTATTTGCCGATTTTGATACCACCAGCAACCGCTTAGGCAATACCGTTGCCGATAAAAACAGCCGTCTAGCTGCCGTGTTAAAAGGCGTTGCTGAGTTAGATTTTGGTGACTTTGAAGATAATCATATTGATTTATTCGGTGATGCTTACGAATTTTTAATTTCCAATTATGCTGCTAATGCCGGTAAATCAGGTGGCGAGTTCTTTACACCACAATGCGTTTCCAAGCTGATTGCTCGACTGGCTTTGTATGGACAAGACAAGGTCAACAAAATTTATGACCCCGCTGCAGGTTCCGGTTCTTTATTATTGCAAGCGAAAAAACAATTTGACGAACACATCATTGAAGAAGGATTCTTCGGGCAGGAAATAAACCACACCACATACAACCTTGCCCGTATGAATATGTTTTTGCATAACATCAACTACGACAAGTTTGATATCGCCCTTGGCAACACCTTAATGGAACCACAATTTGGCGATGATAAACCTTTCGATGCTATCGTTTCTAACCCGCCTTACTCCGTGAAATGGATTGGTTCAGACGATCCCACACTGATTAACGATGAACGTTTCGCCCCTGCTGGCGTACTTGCACCGAAATCCAAAGCAGATTTCGCCTTTATTTTGCACGCTTTGAGCTATCTTTCAGCAAAAGGTCGTGCGGCGATTGTTTCCTTTCCTGGCATTTTTTATCGCGGCGGTGCGGAACAAAAAATTCGTCAATATTTGGTGGAAAACAATTTTGTAGAAACCGTGATTGCCCTTGCACCTAATTTATTTTACGGCACCAGTATTGCCGTGAATATTTTGGTTTTGTCCAAGCACAAACCCAATACCCAAACTCAATTTATCGATGCCAGCGATTTATTTAAATCCGCCACCAATAACAACCTTTTGGAAGAGGAACATATTGAGCAAATTCTAAAGCTGTTTGCCGATAAAGAAGATGTACCGCATTTGGCAAAATTAGTTCCCATTGAAGAAATCGCCAAAAATGAATACAACCTTGCAGTGAGTTCGTATGTGGAACAAAAAGACACTCGCGAAGTGATTAATATTGATGAACTCAATGCGGAAATTCGTAAAACTGTAGCTAATATTGACCGCTTGCGTGCTGAGATTGACAAAATTGTGGCGGAGATTGAGGGGTAAAACACCATGAAAAACAACCGCACTTTTTTAGAAAAATTATTGGATGGGGCTGAGGTTGAGTGGAAGCCTTTAGGTGAAGTTACTGCCTACGAACAACCAACAAAATATCTTGTTAGTTCAACAGTATATAGTGATGAGTTTTCAACACCTGTTTTGACGGCAGGTAAAACATTTATTCTTGGATATACTGATGAAGAAGAGGGAATATATTTTGCTTCAAAATCTCCTGTCATTATTTTTGATGATTTCACAACGGCTAACAAATGGGTAGATTTTGACTTTAAAGCAAAATCATCAGCAATGAAAATGATTACATCAAAAGATGAAAATATCACTTTACTGAAATATATTTACTACTGGTTAAATACACTACCAAATAGCCAACTTGATAGCGACCATAAACGCCAATGGATTTCTAATTATGCAAATAAATTAATCCCCATCCCCCCACTCTCCGTCCAAACCGAAATCGTCCGAATTTTGGACACATTGACAGTACTTACCAGCGAGCTTACCAGCGAGCTTACCAGCGAGCTTATACTACGCCAGAAGCAATATGAATACTATCGAGAAAAATTATTATCTTTTGATAGTTTAGAACAATTAAATTCGGGGGGGGGGAAGAAGAAACTTATTGATGTGGCTATTTATGCAAAATCACGCATCTCGACTGATAAATTGGATAAAGAAAATTATATAGGGGTTGAGAATTTACTTCAAAATAAACTGGGTAAAACAAGTTCCAATTATGTACCAACTGAAGGCTCATTTATTGAATATCTTCCTGATGATATTTTAATTGGAAACATTCGTCCCTATTTAAGAAAAATTTGGTTAGCAGATAAAACTGGTGGAACAAATGGTGATGTGTTAGTTATACGATTGACAGATGAAAATATTATTCCACGTTATCTTTATCATATATTGGCAAATGAACATTTCTTTGAATACAACGTTAAATATTCAAAAGGTGCCAAAATGCCTCGAGGGGATAAAACTGCAATTTTGCAATATGAGTTTGATGTTCCCCCACTCGAAGAACAACAACGCATCGTTTCAATCCTCGATAAATTTGAAACCTTAACCAATTCCATCACCGAAGGCTTGCCTTTAGCGATTGAACAAAGCCAAAAGCGGTATGAGTATTACAGGAAATTGTTATTAAATTTTTCATAGCTCAGTAGCAACTGTAATTTTATGGAATAACTAATGAACGACTTAATCATCTACAACACCGACGACGGTAAATCTCACGTTGCATTGCTTGTCGTAGAAAATGAAGCATGGCTAACTCAAAATCAGCTTGCGGAACTTTTTGACACCTCTGTACAAAATATCGCCTTACATATAAAAAATATATTAGAAGACAATGAATTAGACGAAAATTCAGTTATCAAGGATTACTTGATAACTGCCCAAGATGGCAAGCAATATCAAGTAAAACATTATTCCCTTGATATGATTCTCGCCATCGGCTTTCGTGTGCGTAGCCCACGTGGTGTACAGTTTCGTCGTTGGGCGAATACACAATTACGTACTTATTTAGATAAAGGTTTTCTATTAGATAAAGAGCGGTTGAAAAACCCGCAAGGTCGATTTGATCATTTTGATGAATTACTGGAACAAATTCGTGAAATTCGAGCCAGTGAATTGCGGTTTTACCAAAAAGTACGAGAGCTATTTAAATTATCCAGTGACTACGATAAAACAGATAAAGTCACTCAAATGTTTTTTGCAGAAACACAAAATAAGTTGATCTATGCCATTACACAACAAACCGCTGCAGAACTCATTTGTACTCGTGCAAATGCTGAATTGCCTAATATGGGCCTCACCTCTTGGAAAGGTACTGTTGTACGTAAAGGCGATATTATTACCGCTAAAAACTATTTAACTCATGATGAATTAGATTCTTTGAATCGTTTAGTGGTGATCTTTTTAGAAAGTGCTGAATTACGTGTTAGAAACCGTCAAGATCTGACATTAAATTTCTGGCGTAATAATGTCGATAATTTAATTGAATTTAACGGTTTCCCGTTGCTTATCGGCAATGGAACCCGAACCGTAAAACAAATGGAAACCTTTACCAAAGAACAATATGCCTTATTTGATCAGGTCAGAAAACAACAAAAACGCATACAGGCTGATAATGAAGATTTAGAAATTTTAGAAAACTGGCAAAAAGATCTGCAAAAGCAAAAGCATTAAGGAGCCACTCATGACCCAATACAAAACCATCGCTGAATCCAATAATTTTATCGTTTTAGATCAATATAATAAATTTGTGGAAGAGCCTAATGCGGGTTATCAAACGGAAGGAAGCCTTGAGCGTGAATTTATCCGCGATTTACAGGCTCAAGGCTATGAGTATTTGCAAGGACTCAATGGCCATGATGAGTTGATTAAAAATTTACGGGCACAATTACAACGCTTAAATAACGTGGTTTTCTCCGATGCGGAATGGCGACGTTTTTTAGAGGAATATTTGGATAAACCCAGTGATAGCCTGATTGAGAAAACCCGTAAAATTCATGACGACTATATTTATGATTTTGTGTTTGATAATGGACGTATTCAGAATATTTATTTGTTAGATAAGAAAAATCTTGCCAATAACGCCGTGCAAGTTATCAATCAATTTGAACAAACCGGCAACTATGACAATCGTTATGATGTGACAATTTTGGTCAATGGTTTACCGCTTGTACATATTGAATTAAAGAAACGTGGCGTGGCAATTCGTGAAGCCTTTAATCAAATTCATCGCTACAGCAAAGAAAGTTTCAATAAAGAAAATTCTCTCTTTAAATATATTCAGATTTTTATCATTTCTAATGGCACGGATACTCGCTATTTTGCCAACACCACCAAACGCGATAAGAACAGCTATGACTTTACAATGAATTGGGCAACGGCAAAAAATACTCTGATTAAAGATTTAAAGGATTTTACGGCGACATTCTTGCAAAAACATACTCTGCTCAATGTGTTGGTAAATTACTGCGTGTTTGATGTTTCAGACACCCTATTGATTATGCGCCCATATCAAATTGCTGCCACTGAGCGTATTTTATGGAAAATTAAAAGTTCTTATTTAGCAAAAAGCTGGAGCAATCGCGAGAGTGGCGGCTATATTTGGCACACCACCGGCTCAGGCAAAACGCTCACCAGCTTTAAAGCCGCACGTCTTGCAACAGAACTAGACTTTATTGAAAAAGTATTCTTCGTGGTCGATAGAAAGGATTTGGACTATCAAACCATGAAAGAATACCAACGTTTTTCACCGGATAGCGTGAATGGTTCGGAAAGTACGGCTGGGCTAAAACGCAATATCGAAAAAGATGACAATAAAATCATTGTTACCACCATTCAAAAGCTCAATAACCTGATGAAATCGGAAGATAAATTGCCGATTTACGATAAGCAGGTCGTCTTTATCTTTGATGAATGTCATCGTTCTCAATTTGGTGAAGCGCAAAAAAATCTGACGAGAAAATTCAAAAAATACTATCAATTCGGTTTTACCGGTACGCCGATTTTCCCAAGTAACGCATTAGGTGCGGAAACCACGGCGAGTGTTTTTGGTGTTGAACTTCATTCTTACATTATCACCGATGCGATTCGTGATGAAAAAGTGCTGAAATTTAAAGTGGATTACAATGATGTACGACCACAATTTAAAAGCATTGAAACCGAAAAAAATCTTGAAAAACTGACCGCACTTGAGAAAAAACAAGCTTTTTTACACCCAGAACGTATCAAGCAAATTGCCCAATATGTCTTAAATAATTTCAAACAAAAGACCCACCGTTTTAATGCGGGTAACAATGGCTTTAATGCGATGTTTGCGGTAAGTAGTGTCGATGCGGCTAAAATCTATTACGAAACGTTCAAACAGTTGCAAAGTGCGGTCAAAAGTCCACTTAAAATTGCAACAATCTTCTCTTTTGCGGCAAACGAAGAACAAGATGCGATTGGCGATATTGTCGATGAAAGTTTTGAAGTGGAGGCGATGAACTCCTCAGCCAAGGAATTTTTAAAATCTGCCATTGATGATTATAACGGCTATTTTGCCACCAATTATGATGTGGATGGTAAATCCTTCCAAAACTATTATCGTGATCTTGCTAAACGCGTTAAAAACAAAGAGATGGATTTACTGATTGTTGTTGGAATGTTTTTAACTGGTTTTGATGCCCCAACCTTAAACACGTTATTTGTGGACAAAAACTTGCGTTACCATGGTTTGATTCAAGCTTATTCACGCACAAACCGCATTTATAACAGCACCAAAAGTTTTGGCAATATCGTCACTTTCCGTGATTTGGAACAAGATACCATTGATGCGATTACCCTTTTCGGTAAATCCAATACGCGCAATGTCGTTTTGGAAAAAAGTTACCAAGAATATATGGAAGGCTTTACCGATGCTGGCGTGGCCCGTCGTGGGTATTTAGACGTTATTGCAGAGTTACAAGAACGCTTCCCGGAGCCAAATGTAATTCAAACTGAAAAAGACAAGAAAGACTTTGTGAAATTATTTGGTGAATATTTGCGGGTTGAAAACATTCTGCAAAACTATGATGAGTTTGCTGCTTTACACGCATTTCAATCGCTCGATACCAACGATGCAAAAGCCGTTGAAGCCTTTAAAGAAAAATATTATTTAACGGATGAGGCTTTTGCTGAAATGCAACCTATTGATATGCCAAGCGAACGTAGCATTCAGAATTACCGTTCAACTTACAACGATATTCAGGATTGGCTCCGTCGTCAAAAAGATGGCGAGGAAAAAGCAAAATCGACCATTGATTGGGACGATGTGGTGTTTGAAGTGGATTTATTAAAATCCCAAGAAATCAATTTAGATTACATTTTAGAATTAATATTTGAGCACAATAAAAAAACTAAAAACAAATCTGAGCTTATTGATGAAATTCGTGCCATTATCCGCTCCAGCCTTGGAAATCGAGCGAAAGAAAGTTTGATTGTGGATTTTATTAATCAAACTGATTTAGATAACATTGCCGATAAAGCTGGCATTATTGAGTCATTCTTCCAATTTGCCCAAAAAGAGCAACAACAAGAAGCCAATGAATTGATAAATACCGAAGGACTTAATATTGAAGATGCCAAACGTTATATTAACGTGTCATTACAACGTGGATATGCAAGTGAACAAGGTACAGATTTAAATGAGGCGCTCCCTAAAATGAGCCCACTTAATCCACAATACCTCACTAAAAAACAGAGTGTTTTTCAAAAAATATCCGCATTTGTTGAAAAATTTAAAGGTATTGGGGGAAAAGTTTAAATTTAAGGGGTTGTTCTAGATAACGACTAAAAACTCTATTTAGGCTAAGATAGCCAAATGAGAAAAAGTCGCCTAAGTCAGCATAAACAAAATAAACTTATTGATCTATTTGTGGTAGATATGACAGCTCGAACCGCAACTGTGTTAGCAAATATAAATAAAGCCACTTTAGCTTATGTAAAGGACAAAAGCGCATCAAAAATAGTTTCAACATTATCTTCACTTTCTGTGGTATCGGTATTTTAGTAAAAAAGATACGATGGTTGGTGCAGCATACGGATACCAATGGTAATCTAATAACAATAATAAATTTCTAAAGTAAGTGAAGCGCCCGGCAAATGTAGGGCGCTTTTTTATCTGTATATGTTAAAGAACTGATGGTTCATGATAAAATTCAGGAATAAGGCTTAAATAAAACTTGGAGTAATATAAATGAGCAAAATTTTAGCCGTGAAAGCCGCCAAAGCAAGCGTGCTCACATTATCTGGTGGTAAACAAATTACAACGGCTATTCGTAAACATGCGGTATCGCACATTCGGGTTGAACGTTTGGGCCCTATAGGGGATGAAGTCGCGAACATTAAACATCATGGTGGGGTTGATAAAGCTATTTTTTTCAATGGGCAAAAAAGTTTAGAAAAACTGACCGCACTTTTGGCTTTGTCGTATGATTATTTACAAGATTCACGTTTTGGTGAAAATTTTGTGGTGTCTGATCTGGATGAAAATAATGTTTGTATTGGTGATCAATTTCGTATTGGCGAAGCGTTAATTGAAGTTTGCCAACCTCGCAAGCCGTGTAATACATTATCTCAAAATACGAATGTACCAGAAACACGAAAAGTGGTGGTGGAAACGGGGTTGGTGGGATGGTATGCGCGTGTATTAGAGGCGGGTGAAATTCATCAAGATGATGAACTGGTCTTGGTTAAGCGTCCTTATCCAGCATTAACTGTGATGGCAGTGCATGAACTGCTTTCAAAACCAGCCAATACTTTAAATAAAACCTTTTTAGAACAAACCTTACAGTGCAATGTGTTAGCGGAGGGTTATAAAACCACTTTGCGTAAGCAAGCAGATAAACTGGCTCAAGATTCTTCACAAAGTGCCTTTTTTAATACACCTGAATTTTAATGAGGGGAGAAAGTCAGGCAAAGTTTAAATCTATGCTATAATTTTTCCATCATTCAATTTTCAATAAAGGATAAATCATGAAAAAATGGTTGTTAGTGGTCGCGGCTGCATTGGTTGTTTCGGCTTGTGCGAATAAAGATGTGTATTTTAATGGGGCGGAAGGTTCGCATTCTGGAATCAAATTTGATAAAAACACACATCATTGGGGAATGAACCCATAAAGTGCAGTAGGTTTTAGCCCTATTTTCATTTATAAAAAATAAGCGCTGGTTTCCCCGCGCTTATTTTTATTTGCATTTATTATTTATATTGAACCGCAATATCGCTTTCGCTGACGCTATCACCATAAACTGGCAATAATGTTTTTTCATAGGCTTGTTTTAATACGCTTTCTTTAGAAAGTTTCACAATTTCAGTATTTAACCAATTGAGTAAATCTGGCGCATCTTTGCGTACTGCAGGGGCAATAACATCTTGATCGCCAAAACTTTTTACGCCTACTGTGTAGCCTGGGTTTTGTTTAGCCCAAGCAAATAAGAAGGTGTTGTCATTAGAAAGTGCATCACCACGTCCGTCACGTAATGCTTCAAAGGTTTCGGTATTTTGTTCAAATTTAAGTAATTTGATGTTGGGATAATTTTTGGTAAAGAAAATATCCGCGGTAGTCCCTTTATCCACAATCAGGGTTTTATCTTTTAATTGTTCAAGGTTTGTAATGACTTCACCATTTTTAGACACCACGCCAAGTGCAACTTTCATATAAGGGTTAGCAAAATCGACCACTTCCTTACGTGCTGCGGTGACAGTAAAATTCGCTAGAATAATATCTACTTTCTTGGAAAGTAAATATTCAGCGCGGTTTGCCGCATCTACAAGCACAAATTCCACTTTATTTTCATCGCCTAATAGATCCTTCGTAATCGCTTTACCGATTTCTACATCAAACCCTTGGCTTTTTCCTTGGGCATCCACATAGCCAAATGGCGGTTTATCACTGAATACGCCAATGCGTACTTTGCCTGCTTGTTTGATTTGTTCAATTGCAGAAGCTTGTTTCGTTTCTTTGACCTGTTCTTTATCGTTACAGGCCGATAATCCAAAAGCAAGTGCTGCCGTGGCAAAAAGTGCGGTTAATTTTTTAAATGTTTTCTTCATAGTTTGTCCCTCTTGGTTCATAGTTTAAGATGTTTAAGAATGTTTTCGCCCGATCCGTGGTTGGATTCGTGAAGAAATCTTCAGGCTTGGCTTGTTCGATAATTTGACCTTTATCCATAAATACAATGCGATGTGCGACTTGACGTGCAAAATTCATTTCATGTGTCACAATCAACATTGTCATGCCATCTTTGGCTAGACCTAAAATAACATCGAGTACTTCGCGTACCATTTCTGGATCCAATGCAGCGGTCACTTCATCAAATAGAATAATTTCAGGATTCATACATAGGGTACGCACAATGGCTATGCGTTGCTTTTGACCACCTGAAAGCTCGCGTGGATAGGCATTTTTACGCTCATATAATCCCACTCGTTTGAGTAATTCATCTGCTTGTTTTTCTGCTTCAGCACGATCGCGTTTTTGTACTTTTAATGGTCCAAGTAGAATGTTGTCGATCACTGATAAATGAGCAAATAATTCATAACTTTGAAACACCATACCAATACGTTGGCGCGCTCTTACCCAACTGATGTCTTTGCCAAGTATGCCTGCATTTTGCAGTAATAATTGACCGCTCTTTATTGGTTCTAAGCCATTTAGTGTGCGTAAAAAAGTGCTTTTCCCACAGCCAGATGGCCCTAAAATTACGACAACTTCCCCTTTTTCAACAGAAAGACTTATTCCTTTTAACGCTTCTACATCGCCATAATTTTTAACAAGATTTTTGATTTCTAATAATGCCATTTTGGTTCCTTAATTTTCCCAACGCGCTTCTAAATAACGAGAAAATAATGAAAGTGGATAACAAATTACAAAATATAAACAGAAAATTACACCGTATATCCAAAGGGCAGCGGACTGATTAGTGAAAAGAGAATGTTCAATAATTTGTTGACCAACTTTGATAACTTCAACCACACCAATTAACATGGCAAGTGAACTGGTTTTTATCATACGTGTGAATAAGTTAATCATACTTGGTGTCACTCGTTTTAGGCTTTGAGGAAGTAAAATATAAATGAAAGTTTGCAAGGGCGTTAAGCCTAGGGCGTAAGCCGATTCAATTTGGTGCTTTTCAATGGAGGTGAGCGCACCACGCACGAGATCCCCCATTTCTGCAGTTCCCCAAAAAATAAAGACAAGAATACAGACGGTGACACTATCTAAATGGATATCAAACCATTTTGCTAATCCAAAATAGGCAAGAAACAACAACACTAATAATGGGATAAGGCGTACAAATTCAAGATAAAAGCCTGTAATTGCTTTGATAATATTATTTTTACTTGTCATCAGTACGCCTAAAATAATCCCTAAGAAGCAAGCAAAAAATACTGAAATAAATGCAATTTCAGCGGTAATCCAAAGCCCATGGAGTAAGCAGTTTAATTGGTTACCTTGGAATAATAATTCAAGCCCCATATTTTGCTCTCCGAGTACGTTTTTCTAAATAGCGAATCAAAATTGACATCGGTAATAAAATAATTAGATAAAATACAATCAATAAAAATAAGGACTCATTTGTTTTGTAATCCATACCAATGATTTCTTTTGCAATAAACATTAATTCTGCGACAGCAACTGCGCTAATAACGGAGGTTTCTTTCATTAAAAATAAACAGTTTGCTCCAATAGCTGGTATAGAAATAGCAAAGGCTTGAGGTAAAATCACATAGCGGAAAGCCTGAAAAGGTGTTAAACCGATGCTGAGTGCAGATTCTATTTGCCCTTTTGAGACTGCTTCTAATCCCCCGCGAATGGCCTCAGCCATATAGCTCCCACCTAAAAAAGCTAATCCAATCACACCACAAGTGAATCCATCTAATTTAATGCCAACTTTAGATAAGCCGAAATAAAGGAAAAACACTTGAATTAAAAGTGGGGTATTACGAGAAAGTTCAATGTAGCTTTTAACTAGCCAGCTTAATGATTTCACTTGGTAAGTACTTATCACTGCACAAATAGTGCCGATAATCAGCGAAAGTAAGATTCCCCAAAAGGAGAGAGCAAGTGTCATTAATGTTGCATCTACAAATCGCGGAAAAACGTTAATGATATAATCCCAGTTCATTTTCTTTTTATGAAAGCATTGTTTGTAAAAAGATAATAAAAGAGATTTTTTATGTTGAGAAAGAATTGAAATGAATGATTTATAGCGAAATGGAATAAGATGAGATAAAGAAAATGCGGTGAAAAGTCACCGCACTTATTTATTATTCTACTTTCACAATCCAGCCTTCAGGGGCTTCGACATCACCGAATTGAATGCCTGTGAGTTCTTCATAAAGGCGACGTGTTACTGGGCCAACTTCAGTTTCAGAATAGAACACATGGAATTTACCTTTATGTTGGATTCCGCCAACAGGTGAAATGACCGCTGCAGTACCACAAGCACCCGCTTCAGCAAATTGATCTAGCTGATCGATATAAACATCGCCTTCAATTGCTTCCATACCTAAACGCTCTTTTGCGATATGTAAAAGAGAGTATTTGGTGATACTTGGTAAAATAGATTCTGATTTTGGCGTGATGAATTTATTATCTTTTGTGATTCCAAAGAAGTTTGCCGCACCGACTTCTTCAATTTTAGTGTGAGTTTTTGGATCTAAATAAATGGCATCAGCGAATTTACGTTCTGGCGTACCTTGTTCTGCTGCTAATACGTGTGGAAGAAGGCTTGCAGCGTAGTTACCCCCCACTTTTACGCCACCGGTTCCCATTGGTGCAGCGCGATCGTATTCGGTGGTAATAAAGTTAGATGGAGTTAAACCACCTTTGAAATAGGCACCAACTGGGCAGCAGAATACAGAGAAAATAAATTCTGGCGCAGCTTTTACACCAATATTTTCCCCCACACCAATTAAAAATGGACGTAAATATAGGGTTGCGCCAGAGCCGTAAGGTCCAACCCATTCTTCGTTTGCTTTCACTACTTCTTTACATGCACGGATAAATAATTCAGTGGGCACCTGTGGCATGAGTAAACGATCTGATGTATGTTGCATGCGTTTTGCATTTTCTTGTGGACGGAATAAGTTGATTGAGCCGTCTTTGCAACGATAAGCTTTTAAGCCTTCAAAGCATTGTTGACCATAGTGCAGTGCGGTAGAACCTTCGTGAATATGTAAGGTATTGTCTGTGGTGAGTTTGCCTTCGTCCCATTTGCCATCTTTCCAGTGGGCGATGAAACGGTAATCTGTTTTGATATAACTAAAACCAAGGTTATTCCAGTCTAAGTCTTTCATTTTGCTTCCTTAATTTATTTTTATGAATGAAATAGGGGTTAATCTACATCATTATTATGGGAATTTGAATCTTAAATTTTCAAAATTGGTTAATTTTTAGAAAATTAACTAATAATTGTGAAATTTGTGAAGTCGATCAGAAAATCAAGATGTAACTGTGATAGAATCAGGAAGAAAAAAACGCCACTCAAGAAGAGTAGCGTTTAACCAATAAGGTTTAAATATACAGGAAGTAAATGAGTAACTTGATTTTGTTACTCAAGTTCGGTTACCCGAACTATATGCAAACACAACATCATACTTAAGTCCGAAACTCATTAACTAGTAAGGAATTACCAATCATTAAGTATGGCTGTATTGTAAGGAAAAAGGGTAGAAAAGGACAAATGACGTTTTTTTATCTGAAGTATTAGAAAAACTAATCCGAATTAAATCTTGTCTATTATAGACAAAAATTTTATGAATGGAAATACTTATGTATAAACGTTTGCCACCGTTGAATTCGCTAAAAGCTTTTGAGTCAGCTGCTCGCTATTTAAGTTTTACTAAAGCGGCAGATGAGCTTTGTGTGACACAAGCGGCAGTTAGTCATCAAATTAAATTATTAGAAGAGTTCTTAGGAATTGAATTATTTAAGCGAAAGAATCGTTCTTTAGAATTAACAGAGCTTGGAAAAGCTTATTTTGTTGATATTAATAAAATTCTGCGCCGCTTAAATGAAGCAACAGAGCGATTGTTAACGTTAAAAACGGATCCGCATTTAAATATTAGCGTGCCACAAACTTTTGGTATCCAATGGCTCGTGCCACATTTAAGTGAATTTAATCAGCTTTATCCGCAAATTGAGGTGCGTTTAACCGGCGTGGATCAAGATGAAGGCTTGTTAAATAAAGAAATTGATCTTGCTATTTATTATGGTTTGGGTAATTGGCAGAATCTCCAAGTGGATCGTCTTGGCGGAGAAAATTTATTGATTTTAGCGTCGCCTGAATTGTTAGCAGAAAATCCAATTATTCAGCCTGAAGATTTAAAAAAACACACATTAATTCATATTCATACGCGTGATAATTGGCAAGCGATGGCAAATCATTTACAGTTAGATGATTTAAATATTCAGCAAGGGCCGTTATTTAGTCATACATTTATGGCGTTACAGGCGGCTATTCATGGGCAAGGCATTGTATTAGCTAATCGCTTATTAGCCTTGCAAGAAATTGAAAATGGCTCCTTAAAAGTGGTATTGCCAACCAATTTACCTGATCCAAAATCATTTTATGTGGTCAATCATCTTGATCGTCTAGATGATCAAAAAATTCAAGCATTCCGTCAGTGGATTATTAACTCAATTAAACAAGAAGAAAATGAATAAACTCGCATTATATTGTCGTCCAGGTTTTGAGAAAGAAGTCGCCGCAGAGATCACCGATCAAGCAAGTAATTTAGGTATATTTGGTTTTGCACGAGTACAAGATAATTCGGGCTATGTCATTTTTGAATGTTATCAACCTGATGAGGCTGATCGCCTTGCCCGAGACATTCCTTTTAATCGTTTGATTTTTGCTCGTCAGATGGTTGTGGTTTCTGATTTATTGGAATATTTAGAGCCCGCTGATCGTATTAGTCCCATCGTGGCGGCGTTTGAAGAATTATCACAACAAGTTAATTTTGCTCAATCTAGTGAGCTTTTTGTAGAAACTGCAGACACAAATGAAGCGAAAGAGCTTTCCACTTTTTGTCGTAAATTTACCGTGCCTTTACGTCAGGCATTGAAAAAACAGGGCTGGCTTTCTGCAAAAGCAACTCAAAAGAGCGGTCAATTTTTACATTGCTTTTTTGTAAAACCGAATTGCTGTTATGTGGGATATTCTTATGTAGGTAATCATTCCCCGCATTTTATGGGGATCCCTCGTTTAAAATTTCCAGCAGATGCGCCGAGTCGCTCTACGTTAAAATTAGAAGAAGCTATTTTGACTTTTATTCCACATAAAGAAGAGAATAAACGTTTAAATGAAAATATGATTGGCGTTGATTTAGGGGCTTGCCCTGGCGGTTGGACGTATCAATTAGTCAAACGCGGTTTATTTGTTTATGCAGTTGATCACGGAAAAATGGCAGCGAGTTTGCATGATACGGGACGCATTGAACATTGTGCGGAAGATGGGTTTAGATTTCAGCCTCCTAAAAGGAAAAAAGTGGATTGGTTAGTCTGCGATATGGTGGAACAACCAAGCCGTATTTCGTTATTGATTGGTAAATGGTTGTTGAATGGTTGGTGCCGAGAAACGATCTTCAATTTAAAATTACCCATGAAAAAACGTTATCAGGAAGTTGTATTATGTTTAGAAAACTTGGCTGTTATGTTGGCTGAGCAGAATTTGAATTTTGATATTCAAGCTAAACATTTATATCACGATCGTGAAGAAATCACGGTACATATAGCATTAAAATCTTGAGTGAATTGTTTTCATAACCAAAAAGGACGTCGCGAATGAATTTACACGAATACCAAGCAAAACAACTATTTGAGCATTATGGATTACCCGTAAAAAATGGGGCGGTCTGTCAATCTGTTGATGAAGTAGATTTGGTACTGGCTCAACTTTCAGGCGATAAGTGGGCAGCGAAATGCCAAGTTCATGCGGGTGGGCGTGGTAAAGCGGGTGGCGTTAAATTAGTGCACGATGTAGAGGAAGCTAGATCTTTTGCAGAAAAATGGCTAGGACAACGTTTAGTCACTTTTCAAACGGATAAATCAGGTCAGCCAGTAAACCAGATTTATTTTGAAGAAACTTGCGATATTGATAAAGAATTTTACTTAAGTGCGGTTGTTGATCGCGCTTCTCAAAAAGTGGTGTTTATTGCTTCCTCTGCGGGTGGAATGAATATTGAAGAAGTCGCGCAAAATTCACCGCACTTACTCCACAAAGCAACCGTTGATCCTTTATTTGGAGGATTGCCTTATCAAGGTCGTGAATTGGCGTTTAAATTAGGGTTAAGTGGTACGCAAAACAAACAGTTTACCGATATCTTTATGGGCTTATCTCGTTTGTTTTTAGAAAAAGATTTATCTTTAGTGGAAGTCAATCCGCTTGTTCTGACTAAACAAGGCAATTTGGTTTGTCTCGACGCTAAAATATCTGTTGATGATAACGCTTTATTTCGTCATAAAGATCTCTTAGCACTGCAAGATTTAACTCAAAATGATGCCCGTGAAGCAGAAGCTGAAAAATTCCAGTTAAACTATGTGGCTTTAGAGGGCGATATTGGTTGTATGGTAAACGGGGCTGGGCTTGCAATGGGCACCATGGATATTGTGAAACTCTATGGCGGGAAGCCTGCGAATTTTCTTGATGTCGGTGGTGGTGCAACGAAAGAACGGGTTGCTGAAGCATTCAAAATTATTTTAACCGATCCTTCGGTGAAGGTAATTTTAGTGAATATTTTTGGTGGCATTGTTCGTTGTGATTTGATTGCTGAAGGCGTGATTGCTGCAGTAAATGAAGTGGGCGTGAGAGTGCCTGTGGTTGTGCGATTAGAAGGAACGAATGCTGAAATCGGTCGCCAAATTTTAGCGGAAAGCGACGTTAATATTCTTACCGCACACAGTTTACAACAAGCCGCAGAATTAGCCGTGAATGCAGCAAAAGGAGAACACTAATGGCGATTTTAATTGATAAAAATACCAAAGTGATTTGCCAAGGTTTTACTGGTGGACAAGGGACTTTTCATTCTGAACAAGCATTAGCCTACGGAACGCAATTAGTCGGTGGCGTATCACCAAATAAAGGTGGGACTACCCATCTTGGTTTGCCTGTATTTAATACAGTTCGTGAAGCTGTCGAAAATACGGGCGCAACAGCGACGGTCATTTATGTGCCAGCACCATTTTGTAAAGATGCCATAATTGAAGCTATTGATGCAGGGATTAAGTTAATTGTATGCATTACTGAGGGCATCCCTACATTGGATATGCTTAAGGTTAAACAAAAATTAAATGAAACAGGCGTTGTGATGATTGGGCCAAATTGCCCGGGTGTGATTACGCCTGATGAGTGTAAAATCGGCATCATGCCAGGACACATACATAAAAAAGGCAAAGTGGGGATTGTTTCTCGTTCTGGTACTTTAACGTATGAAGCGGTAAAACAAACTACAGATGAAGGCTTTGGACAATCGACTTGTGTGGGTATCGGTGGCGATCCCATTCCAGGATCTAGTTTTATTGATATTCTCGAAAGATTTCAACAAGATTCCGAAACAGAAGCCATTGTGATGATTGGCGAGATAGGCGGTTCCGCGGAGGAAGACGCGGCAACTTTCATTAAAGATAACGTCACTAAACCCGTGGTAGCCTATATTGCGGGAATCACTGCACCAAAAGGCAAACGGATGGGGCATGCGGGTGCCATTATTAGTGGTGGGAAAGGTACTGCCGCAGAAAAAATTGCAGCACTTGAGGCCGCAGGTGTGACCTGTGTAAAAAGTCTCGCTGAAATTGGTGCAGCCTTGAAAAAGGTATTAAAATAATTTCAAAAAATTAACCGCACTTTAGTTTGACAAGGCGTAGATTGACTCTCTACGCCTTTATTTTTATATGCTCGCCATTATAAAGTGAGCGCAAAACTGCTATAATCAGCGCACACTTTTTAAGGAAGAAACACATGAGCCAATTTTTCTATATCCACCCTGAAAATCCACAAGCGCGCTTGATTAATCAAGCCGTAGAGATTTTACAAAAAGGTGGAGTAATTGTGTATCCGACGGATTCGGGATATGCCTTAGGCTGTATGATGGGCGATAAACATGCAATGGATCGCATTGTAGCAATTCGTAAATTGCCAGAAGGACATAATTTTACGTTGGTGTGTAGTGATTTATCGGAGCTTTCAACTTACGCAACGGTAAGTAATACTGCTTATCGTTTGATTAAAAATAATACGCCTGGGCGTTATACTTTTATTCTTACTGCAACGAAAGAATTACCGCGTCGTTTAATGACATCAAAACGTAAAACCATTGGTTTACGTGTACCAGATAATAAAATCGCTTTAGATTTACTTTCAGCCTTAGGTGAGCCTATTTTATCTTGTTCGTTAATGTTGCCAGATGAAGAACATACTACGCAATCTGATCCTGAGGAAATTCGAGATCGTTTAGAGCACCAAGTCGATTTAATTATTCATGGTGGATATTTAGGGCAAGAGCCTACAACAGTGGTGGATTTAACGGAAGAATCGCCAGTGATTTTGCGCGAAGGAAGTGGAAGCACTGATCCTTTTATTTAACTTATAGACGCTTGTGAAAGCGACCTTTCCATTATTGAAGGAAAACAATGAAACCTAGTCAAAAACAAACTCAAAGACAACCGCACTTTTCCAAAGATTCAGCAAAGAAAAGTGATTTTTCAGCTAAAAATGATAGACGTTCAGTGTCTCGTAATGCTCGCGTAGAAACGACAAATACGAAAAAAAGTGCGGTTAATTCTGACAATAAATTTTTAGCTAAGCCAAAAGCGAAACCTGTTGTAAAAGCCTCAAATCAGCCTAAAGTAGAGGGCGAAAAATTACAGAAAGTTTTAGCTCGTGCTGGACAAGGCTCTCGTCGTGAAATTGAAACGATGATTGCCGCAGGCCGAGTGAGCGTAGAGGGTAAAATTGCGACTTTAGGTGATCGTATTGACGTACATTCTGGCGTGAAAGTGCGTATTGATGGCCAAATCATTAATCTTAGCCACGCACAAAAAGAAATTTGCCGTGTGTTAATGTATTACAAACCTGAAGGTGAACTTTGTACTCGTAGTGACCCAGAAGGGCGTGCGACCGTGTTTGACCGTTTGCCACGTTTAACGGGCTCTCGTTGGATTGCGGTGGGGCGTTTAGATATTAATACATCGGGTTTGTTGCTTTTCACTACTGATGGTGAATTAGCAAATCGATTAATGCACCCAAGCCGTGAAGTTGAACGTGAATATTCGGTACGTGTATTTGGTCAAGTGGATGATGCAATGTTAGCGCGTTTACGTAAGGGCGTTCAGCTTGAAGATGGCCCTGCCAACTTTAAAGAAATTAAATTTACAGGTGGTGTTGGTATCAACCAATGGTATGACGTAACCTTGATGGAAGGACGTAACCGTGAGGTTCGCCGTTTGTGGGAATCCCAAGGAATTCAAGTCAGCCGTCTGATTCGTATTCGTTACGGTAATATCAAACTGATGAAAGGTTTGCCTCGTGGTGGCTGGGAAGAAATGGATCTTGAAAACGTCAATTACTTGCGTGAACTTGTGGGATTACCGGCTGAAACCGAAACGAAATTAGATGTTACACAACCACGTCGTCGTCCAAAATCTGGACAAATTCGTAAAGCGGTAAAACGTTATTCTGAACTGAGCAAACGTTATAAAAAATAAGGACTTTTTTTATGAAAATGCAGCAACTGCGCTATATTGTTGAGATTGTAAATCAACATTTGAGTGTCACAGAAGCCGCGAATGCGCTTTATACCTCTCAGCCCGGTATAAGTAAGCAAGTGCGTCTGTTAGAGGATGAACTTGGACTTGAGATTTTTGAGCGAAATGGCAAACATATTAAGGCAGTGACACCCGCTGGCAAGAAAATTGTTGCCATTGCGCGTGAATTATTAGTGAAAGCCCAGGGTATTCGTGCGGTAGCTGATGAATATACGCAACCTAATCATGGGGTACTACGTATTGCGACAACGAATACGCAGGCTCGTTATATGCTACCTGCAGTTGTTGAACGTTTTTCTAAACAATATCCAGATGTGAGTTTACATATTCATCAAGGTTCGCCAACACAAATTCACGATGCGTTAATGTCCGGTGAGGTGGATCTGGCGATTACAACTGAAGCGCCACATTTGTATGATGATTTAATTCAATTACCTTGTTATTGGTGGAACCGTTCCGTTATTGTAAAACCAGATCACCCTTTAGTTAATTCAGAAAAACTAACGATTGAAGCACTAGGAAAATATCCTCTTGTTACTTACACCTTTGGTTTTACAGGCGTATCCGATCTAGATTATGCTTTTAATAGCGCAGGAATATTGCCTAATATTGTATTCACAGCTACTGATGCGGATGTCATTAAGACCTATGTGCGCTTAGGATTAGGTGTGGGTATTATGGCATCAATGGCGCATACTGAGCTTGATAAAGATCTTGTTGCAATTGATGCGAGTCATTTATTCCGTGCCAGTATGACAAATATTGCTTTTAAACATAGTACGTTTTTACGTAATTATATGTATGATTTTATGGAATATTTTTCTCCGCACTTAACACGCCCTGTTGTTGAAAAGGCGGAGAGTTTGCGTGATAACAATGCCGTGAAGCGATTATTTGAAGGTATTGAATTAGAAGTGAAATAATTTTATTTATATAGTTATATGGTGTGAAGTGCGGTTGAAATTTAATAAGAATTTCAACCGCACTTTTTTATACTAAAAATAGAACTGGAACAAGGTTCATCACACCAACTGTCGCGATGGAAAGCAATAATCTTGATGCGCCAAAAATAAAACCACGATTAGTGCCATTATCAAATTTTACTAATAAGTTTGCCATCGCTGTGAGGGCATATACTTCAATGACGGTAAAAATGACAAGATAGGCATAGGCGGAAAGTACGGAAAGATAACGTAAGGTGATAAACCAAGGCACGATAATTCCAATAGCCAACAGAGGGGCAACCCATGCGGCTTGTTTGATCGTTAAATTAATTTTTCGGGAAAAATAGCTTTGTAATAGCACGGTGAGTAAGCCGTTACCAAATAATGCTATCGGCGAATGTTCAGGCATGCCAAGTTTATTGTTAAATAAAAATGGGAAAATGACAAAGAAAGAGCTCGCAATGGCAAGAGGTAAAAAGAGCATTAAATGCACCATAAGAAATTCTTTTGTAATAATTTCTTTAATTTGAGTAAAACGAAATTTCACCAACGTTTGTAAGGTTTGAATTTGATAGAAAGGCTTCACCATTAAGGCGAATAATACGGCTTCCATTGAAAAACAAACCCAGATGAGCAAGTCGATATGTTCGTATTTAATAAATGGGATCACTAAAAGCGGCGCAAACATGGATGACATGGAGGTCACTTTTAGATATTTCCCTTGCAAGCGCGTTTTTTCTTTGTATTCATCTCCAGCCAACACAAGTAAGCAGGCTTTGGCATTGGTTCCAAATAAGCAACTACCTAAACCAAAACAAGTGGTCGCAATAAGGAGCAATAAATAATTATCTGCTGCGAGAAAGAAAATATAAGCTATCACATCTAAAAAACAGCCGAGCAACATCATTTTGGCTAAACCATAACGATCTCCCCAAATACCGGCAAGAATGGAAAGGGCTTGGTTTGAGAAAAAGAGCAGTGATAAGGAAAAGGCGATTTCGCTGTTGCTCAATCCTTTACTTTGTAGATAAATCAGAAATACCGTTTGCACAGAAAAAAAGGCAAGGGTGGAAAAGAAACGCCGAGTGAGTAAAAGTTTTTGTAAATTCATAGAGTCAAATGATAAAAAAGAAAAGCACGCGTTGAATAACGCGCGCCATGAGTTTTATAAGTGCGGTTAAAATTGATATTAAAATTTTACCGCACTTGAAAGATTAAAACAGATTGTGATATTTCACTAAATCCTTACGCTGAATAGCAAATACGCCTAGTCCTCCATTTTTAAGCTCTACCCATTCAAAGGGCACATCTGGATATTGCTCAATTAAGCTCACCATGCTATTGCCCACTTCACATACCAACAGGCCATTTTCGGTTAAGTAATCTGGCGCTTGTTTCAAAATTTGTTTGGTAATGTTTAAGCCATCATGGCCAGAACCCAAGGCTAACTCTGGTTCAAAATGGAATTCTTCTGGCATATCGGCGAGATCTTCTTCGTCCACATAAGGTGGATTGGTCACGATAAGATCGTATTTTTGTCCTAAAATATTTTCAAATAAGTTTGATTGAATCGGGAATACGCGATGCTCTAATTGATGGCGTGAAATATTGATCTCCGCGACATTAAGTGCATCAACTGATAAATCTACTGCATCCACTTCCGCATTCGGGAAAGCATAAGCACAAGCAATGGCAATACAACCGCTACCTGTGCATAGATCGAGAATATGATTCGGCTCTTGTAGAATTAAATCTTCAAAGCGATCTTGAATTAAAGCACTAATTGGAGAACGTGGAATAATAGTTCGTTCATCGACATAAAATTCGTGACCGCAGAACCAAGCGCTATTCGTTAAATATGCCACCGGTACGCGTTGTTCGATTCGGGTTAATACAAGTTGAACTAAGGTTTCTTTTTCAGATGGGGTTAATCGACTGTTAAATAATTCGGTAGGTAAATCAATGGGTAAATGTAAGCCACTTAAAACGAGTTGCAGGCTTTCATCCCAAGGATTATCGTGCCCTTGCCCGAAGTAAATATCGGATAGATTGAGAATGCTATACGTCCAACGCAGAAAATCTTGGATGGTTTGCAGTTCGTTTGCAACATTATCTTCCAAGATAGTTGCAACTAATTCTTGGTTATGTGAGGTTTCCATCGCATTTCTCCATAAAAGTGAGTAGAAAAGTTAGCATAAAATTCGGTATGAAAATTTGGCGTAGTTATACCACAGATGAGAATGTAGAACTATGCTATGATACGCAAAATTTGAAATTAATGAGAAAAAATGCAAGACGAATTTGATTTATTCCGTGCGGAAACCAAAGGCATTAAGCCGATTAAACAAGATACTTTTGTTGCCCCACGCCAAAAACGTGATCAGAAAAAAATAGAATTGAAAGAATTACGAGCGAAAGAAGACACATTGTTCTATTTTTCTGATGAATATGAACCGTTACTGAATGAGAATGATGGTGTTGTGAAATATTTACGTGATGGGGAAGATTCCCATTTGTTAAAACAACTTCGTCGTGGCGATTTTTCGCCAGAACTGTTTTTAGATTTACACGGTTTAACCCGTGAACAAGCTAAGCAAGAATTAGCCGCACTTTTACTGGCTTGTGAAAATGAGCATGTTGATTGTGCCAGTATCATGACGGGCTATGGCACCTTTACATTGAAAAAACAAATTCCACGTTGGCTAGTTCAACATCCCAAAGTGCGGGCATTACATCAAGCGCCAAGAGAATGGGGCGGTGAGGCGGCAATTTTGATTTTAGTGGATGTGTAAAATATTAAGAAAATTGACCGCACTTTTATCATATCCCCTAGTTTTTGCAAATAGGGGATATTTTAATTAGCTAATGTAAGTTATAGCACAGCCAAAGCCGCATCATAATTCGGCTCATTTTTAATTTCAGAGACTAATTCGCTGTGTATGACATTATTATTTTCATCAAGAATAATGACTGCACGCGCAGTTAATCCTGCAATTGGACCTGTAGTGATGTTAACGCCTAGCGTATCATGTACGGATTTATGGCGGAAGGTTGATAGTGTTTGTACATTTTCAATTCCTTCAGCACCGCAAAAGCGTGCTTGTGCAAAAGGGATATCTGCTGAAATACAGAGTACGACAGTATTTTCTAATGTGGATGCTCGTTGATTAAATACTCGTACAGACGTTGCACATACACCGGTATCAATACTTGGGAAAATATTAAGGACTTTACGCTTACCAGAAAAATCCCCTAAGCTTACATCAGCTAGATCTTTATTTGTAAAGTGCACGTTTTCTACTTTTTCGCCTTTTTGTGGGAAATGGCCTTTTACTTCAATGGGATTACCCATCATTGTTACTTTTGTCATAAAAGCTCCTATTTTATGAGAGGGAGATGTAGCACCTTAGAAAGTGCGGTGAAAAATCGGTCATTTTCTTCTGGTAAACCAATACTTATACGAAGATGATTTGGCATTCCATAGCCTGCTATTGGACGAACAATCACACCTTCATGCAATAAGGCATCATAAATTGGTGCGGCAGGTTGTTTAAAATTAATCGTAATAAAATTTCCTTTTGAAGGAATATATTCTAAGTTGTGCTTTTGGCAGAATGTTTCATAGCGAATCATTTCTGAGCGGTTATTTTCCGCCACTTTTTCAACAAAATGATCATCATTCATCACGGCAACTGCTGCCGTTAATGCTAATGCATTACAGTTAAAAGGTTGACGAACACGATTTAATAAATCGGCAATTTCGGGATTAGATACTGCGTAACCGATACGTAATCCGGCCAATCCGTAAGCTTTAGAAAGTGAGCGAGAAACAATAAGATTAGGGTATTTTTTTAAAAGACTAAAAGAATCTATGCGCTCTTCTTTTTGGGTAAATTCTGTGTAAGCCTCATCTAACACAACAATGACAGTTGCAGGAATCTGCTCTAAAAAAGCATCGATTTCTTGCTCAGTTAAAAAGTTACCTGTGGGATTGTTTGGATTCGCAATATAAATAAGCTTCGTTTTATCAGAAAGAGCGGCTAAAAATCCGTTTAAATCATGTCCCCAATTTTTAGCGGGAATTTCTTTTGCTACTGCATTAATTGCTTTAGTGACTAGTGGATAGACAATAAAGGCATATTGTGAATAAATGACTTCATCATGTTCACTAGCAAAAGTATGGGCAAAGAGTTCTAATAAATCATTTGATCCGTTTCCAAGCGTAATTTGGTTAGGTTGAACACCAAATTTTTGAGCAATAGTTTGTTTGAGTTCAAAACCATTGGCATCGGGATAACGTGTGAGTTGATTTAGTTGTGCATTTATAGCGCGTTTAGCACTTTCGGGAAAGCCAAATGGATTTTCATTTGAGGCGAGTTTTATAATATTGGAAATGCCGAGCTCACGTTCGAGTTCTTCTATTGGCTTTCCTGCTTGGTAAGGTGAAAGGGATTTAACCCCTTGATTGGCGATATTAATGTACTGCATTGTTTTTATACGTTTTTTTATTCATATTGTGGATATTATAGAAACAGGCGTTAAGCCTGTTCTGATTAGCTATTTTCTGCTTCAAATTTTTTCATAAATTTAATCAGCGCTTCTACCCCTTCTAATGGCATGGCGTTGTAAATAGATGCACGCATTCCTCCAAGAACTTTGTGTCCTTTTAATGCTTGTAAGCCTGCTGCAGTTGATTCAGCTACAAATTTCGCATCGAGCTCAGCATTACCAGTGATAAAAGTCACATTCATAGTTGAGCGATTTTCTTTTGCAACAACATTTCTATATAGTTTGCTTGAATCAATGTAATTATAAAGCGTTTGCGCTTTTAATGTATTGCGTTTAGCAATAATGTCTAAGCCACCTATTGATTGAATATGTTTAAATACTAGAGAACATAGATACCATGCAAAGGTTGGTGGCGTATTTATCATTGAATCGGCATCACGCTGCACCGCATAGTTCCAAATAGAGGGCGTGTCTTTGCGGGCATGACCAATTAAATCGTCACGAATAATGACTAATGTAATCCCTGCTGGGCCAAGATTTTTTTGTGCACCGGCATAAATCACCCCAAATTTGCTGATATCTATTTGGCGAGATAGGATATTTGATGACATATCTGCAACTAATACGGCATCTCCCACTTTAGGAATATCAAAAATTTCAACTCCGCTAATAGTTTCATTCGGACAATAGTGAACATAGTCATATTGTTCCGCAATATCACTAAAATCGAGTTGAGTAATACGCGTTTTGTCTTCGTTTTCTACAATTGTAATTTCATCAATTTCTCCGAAATTACGCGCTTCTTTTGCTGCTGTGGCAGACCAATGCCCACTATTTAAATAAAGTGCTTTCCCTTTTTTCCCGATTAAATTCATTGGAATTGCGGCAAATTGACCACGCGCACCACCTTGTAAGAAAAGGACACGGTAGTTATCAGGAATATGATAAATATTACGCAAATCTTTTTCAGCTTGAGTGATAAGCTCCATAAAGTATTTGCCACGATGACTGACTTCCATGACAGATACCCCTTGATCAAGCCAATTTGTGAGCTCACTTTGTGCTTTATGAAGAACTTCTGGGAAAATCATTGCAGGACCTGCACTAAAATTAAAGACTTGTGACATTGTGTTTCCTTATTTTTATGAATGATATTGGTCTCTTTTTATCACTACAAAAGCGGATAATCAACGCTTTTTAAATAAATCCATCAATTTTGGGGAATGTTGTTAAAAGTTATTGGTAAGGTTTTGACGAATAGATGAAAAAAAGCTAAATTAATGAAGTCCACTTTGTCTATTTAAAAGAGAGTAATTATGGAAAATGTAAATAAGCAATCTTTCCAGGATGTGTTGGAGTATGTCCGAATGTATCGTTTAAAGAATAAGATTAAACGTGATATGGAAGACTACAACCGTAAAATTCGTGATAACCAAAAACGAGTATTATTGTTAGATAATTTGAATCAATATATTCGTGACGATATGAGCATTGAAGAAGTGCGCGGAATTATTGAAAGTATGCGAGATGATTATGAAGGACGAGTGGATGATTACACTATTCGTAATGCCGAGCTTTCAAAGCAGCGTCGAGAAACAAGTGCTAAGATGAAAGAACAGAAAAAAGCACATGCTGAATTGATGAAATCAGGTGGAATCGCTTAAATGATAAACCGATTCTGAATAAGAATCGGTTTATTTTTTTATTAAGCTTTTTTCAAAAACTCAGATTTAAGCATAATTTTGCCGCAATCTACGTTGTGATCGCCATTAACTAGGCGAATATTTTTGAATTTTGTTCCTTTTTTCAATACTTCTGATGAGCCTTTTAATTTTAGATCTTTAATGAGTAGCACATCATCACCATCGGTAAGTAAATTACCATTACTATCTTTGACGATGAGTTGATCATCATCAGTTTCAATTTGTTCATTACTATTCCATTCATTACCACAATCAGGGCATACAAAATTAACCGTGTCGTGATAAACATATTCACTTTGGCATTTTGGACAAGCAGGCATTTGATCCATTGGGTTTTCCTTCTTGGTTAGCATATAATAGGCGCGCGAGTATAGCAAAAAATGTCAAGTTCGCCAAAATAAACTAAGGTGGGCTTTTTTCGATAAAGTTTTGGAGAAATTACGTGAAAAAAAATTTTTTAGTGCTGGGATTGGGGTTAGCGATGTTGAGCAGTTCTACGTTTGCACATAATTTACAAATAGATCAATTATTACCTGCTGTGAAAGTATCTGATTATGGGGAAATTGTGTTAAATGGAAAGGATATTGCATTCCAATCTTGGACATCTTCTACGCTGCCTGGAAAAGTGAGAATCGTGCATCATTTAGCGGGAAGAACTTCAGCAAAAGAGAAAAATCAAGCAATGATTGATGCAATTAAGGCGTCACATTTTAATCCTGCAAAATATCAAACAACAACAATTATTAATGCTGATGATGCTATTGTTGGTACAGGAATGTTTGTGAAAAGTAGTGCGGAGAAAGGCAAGGTAGAGAATCCACATAGCCAAGTCGTGTTAGATGATAAAAGTGCGGTAAAAAATGCATGGGCTTTAAATGCCAAAGAAAGTGCGATTATCGTATTAGATAAAAATGGTAAAGTAAAATTTGTAAAGGAAGGGCAGTTGTCTGCCTCTGATATTCAGACAGTGCTTTCATTAGTAAGAGAATTTACTCATTAATGATAAAGGCGGCAAAATCCGCCTTTATTGTAGTTAATTTTTAACTGAATACACTTTAAATTTTCCTGTTTGAGCAACAACTTCGTAATTACCGAAATGTTGTCTAAGTAATTCGGGATAAGGCAAGAATGCATTGGCGACAATGCGTAATTCTCCACCTTGATTGAGATGCCATTTTGCTTGCGTGATGAGTTCTGTTACTGCTCGATAGGCGGTATCAATGCCATCATGGAATGGAGGATTAGAAATGATCAAATCAAATTTTCCTTCTATATCAGAAAAGACATCACTGGCGTAAACTTCGCCTTGTAATTGATTTTCAGAAAGTGTTTTACGCGCTGATTCTAACGCCATCGCATGAATATCAGTCATTGTAATTTGTGCGTTAGGAGAGCTTTTTTTTATCATAGAGCCAATTACTCCCGCTCCACAGCCAAGATCGAGTACTTTTCCTTTTATTTTATTATCAATGGTTGAAAGTAATAGTTCGGTGCCCGTATCTAATTCCGCTGCACTAAATACCCCAGGTAAACTATATATAGTTAAGTCTTGTAGCGTAGAATGTTGATAGGTTTTCCAGAAATTTTTAAGTTCAAAGTGAGGTTTGTTTTGTAGTGAAAAATGATATAAACCGCAACGACGAGCAGAGTCAATTTTCGCTATTTCTCCATAGGGTGCTAATGTTTTTTCTACTGAACGCACGCCACAACGGTTTTCTCCAATAATTAATATTTCTTGGCCAATAGGTGTCTGAGCTAATAGTTGAAGGAGTTGGAAATTGACTTCTTGTTTGTTTTTAGTCCAATAATAAACGATTAAATCAGCTTGACCTTGAAATTCAACGGAAAAATTGACCGCACTTTGCGTTCTTGCATAGTCAAAATAGCAACTCCAAATTTGGATTGATTGGCATTTAGAGGCTAATGTTTGAGGAAAATTATCAGAAATACCTCCAGCAAATAATACTGATTTACCATCAAAAAATGAAAGATGTCGTTCTAAAACTTGGCTCTCTAGAGAAATCACGCTTTGAATCCTGTGGGTTATTAGTTAAAATTACGCGCTATTTTAGCAAAATTATTAATAAAAATTGATTAAAACTATTTTAGGAAAATCCTTTATGAAAAAAATTCTCTCTGTAGCCTTAATGGCAACATTACTATCTGGATGTCAAGTTCTCGACCTTGTTCAAGGTACGCCTCAAAAGGCATCTAAAGTATCAAAGCCGGTATTAACGCCAGCTCAAACTGAAGTATTACAAAAGTTAGATGCGCAGTTTCAGCGTATTTCAGCTAAAGGCATCGAAATTGAATTCAATGGCGAGAAATATGTGAAACAAACACAAGCAGTAAAAGGTGACGATCCTCGTTTTGTGAGTCTAGCATTAAGTAAAAACAGTGAGGCTCGTAAAGCTGTGTTAAGTGACACATTCTATTTAACTGATGTTTCTCATGAGAAAGCTATTACGGAACGTTATTTTGCCAAAAATAAAGAGACCTGCCAGTTACAGGCTGTGAAATCAGATATTCATGATTATTATGCTTGTGCCAATGATAAATTTAAACGTTATGTGGCTTTAGTACATAAAGATAAAAATATTATTGCTTATCGTAGTTATACCTCATATCAAGTGGAACCTACACAGGCTGAAGAACGTGCGATTATTAAGGCATTAGTCGATTATCCATTTGATAGTATTGCTCGTTAATATGAATAGACGCGATCTTCTTTTACAAGAAATGGGCATTTCCCAGTGGACGTTATATCGCCCAGAGGTGCTACAAGGTTCAGTAGGAATTAGTGTTGCGGAGAATATTCGCTTTATCACTGTTTCTGATGAAAATATAAGTGGCTCGCCTTTGTTGGCTGATGTGCTACTCAGCCTTGATCTTAAAAAAGAAGATTGCTTATGTTTGAATTACGATCAAATCCAACATATCGAATGTAAGCAGCCTATTCGTTACTGGGTGCTATCAGAAAATAACGATAAAATTGACCGTACTTTATCATTTTGTATGCAAGCTGAGCGTGTTTATCGCTCGCCAAGTTGGCAACAATTTCAATCTAATCACCAAGCCAAACGTGAGTTGTGGCAGCAAATTCAGCAACCTTAATTATGTCTATTATTTCTCAAATTGAAGTCAGTGATTTCGAGCGATTGTATGAAATCGAGCAGCAAGCACATCTGGTTCCTTGGTCATTTGGTACATTAAAAAATAATCAAGGTGAGCGTTATCTCAATTTAAAATTAATAGAGAATAATCAGATTATTGGTTTTGCTATTTGCCAAACAGTATTGGATGAAGCGACTTTGTTTAATATTGCTATTGTACCGTCTCATCAAGGTAATGGATTGGGGAAATTATTGTTGAATGAGTTAATCACTCGATTGAAAGAAAAAGGTGTTCAGACCTTATGGCTAGAAGTTAGAGAGTCTAACCCCGCTCGTTTCTTGTATGAAAAAATTGGTTTTAATGAAGTCGATATTCGAAAAAATTATTATCCGAAACCCAGTGGTAGACGAGAAAATGCCGTGGTAATGGCCTGTTATTTATAGATACAAATGATATAGCCTAGGATGTTGTCCTAGGCTATATTTTTATGCTGCTTCTGCGGGAAATACAAATGGATTTAATCCGCTGCGTGCGAAACCTTTTTCTTCCATTTCGATATCTAAGAAAATAGAAGCCAAATCATCGGCTACTGGTTCTACATGAGGATCTTTTTCTTGGAACATGATTTTCAAGTAACTTTCACAGCTACCACAGGTTTCAGCACGAACAAGTGCAAGCTCTTCATCTAACGACCACATTTCGAGCTTGTCGTGGCTATTACAGTTGGTGCATTGTGCGCGTACTAAATTCCATTCACTTTCACATAAATTACAATGTAAGTAGCGTAAACCTTGTGATGTACCAATTTGTACAATACTCGCGACAGGTAATGAGCCACAAACAGGGCAGTGATGGAGGTTTTCAGTATTTTCCAGTTGGCTATTATGTGGAATTTGTTGAGTGAGTTGTAACCAATAGAGGGACAGGGCTGCCCAAATGAAAACAGACTTATCGCTACTTACTAAGTTAAATTCTTGAGTAAGAAGTTTAGTTGCCATCTCTTCTAATTCTGAAGATGATGCTTTTTCAAGCTGTTCAATAGTTGCTAATACTTGTTCATTAGCTTTAGGTTTTATTTCGTGAATAATTTCTGCGAGATATTCTCTCCAAATATTATTCCGTTGAAAAGTTTTTGCATTTAAGGGCTCAATTTCATTTAACTGTTTAAATGGATGAGCAGGTAAAGGATTTTTTTCTAATGTAGAAAGTTGGCTTTCTACAATATCTGCAGCAAAATTTAAGTAATCGCTTAGTGGATGATCCTTCGCTAAATCACGCAGACGTTTTGCACGACGCTGGTAAAGGTTTTTAGGATTCGCAAATAAAACAGGTGGAACATCATAAGCGTTCTTTTTTTGTTTAATTTCATCCTCTGAAAGAATTTTAATACTCATAAGATACTCTTGATTGTCACTAATAAAAAGTGCGGTTATTTAACCGCACTTTTTCATACTAGGGGGTTATTTTCCAAAGCCTTTAAATAATACTTTGGTTTTCCCACCTTTGTCATTTTTTTCGTTAATAAGGTCATTCTCTAGTGCTTCTAACACCTCTTCACGATACCATTTTGGATGGTGTTTTTTCGCCCAGCGAACAGTTACCCATCCTTCAACAATACCACGAATAGAGCCCTTGATCCAAAATGCCATATACATATGTACTAGGATGCCAGTGAATAGCATGAAAGCACTTAATGAGTGAAGCAAAATTGCAATACGCAATACTGGAATTGAGAAGTAATGTGAGAAGTATTGGCGCCACATAATGATGCCTGTTACTAATAATGTCACCATAGCTAAATTTAATGTCCAAAATAACATTTTTTGGCCAAAGTTATATTTACCATTATCAGCTACAGCATGCTCGTTACCTTTTAATACTTCTAATATGCCTTTTGCCCAGCGAATATCATTTTTTTCTGGAATATTGTGATCCCAGTATAATAACGCTAAGTAAATAAAAGCAAAGAACATTAATATCCCAGTGAACGGGTGAACTGCACGTGCAATTTGTGGTGTTCCCAAAATTTCTGTTAACCACGCAAAATCTGGGAAGAAAAAGGCAACCCCAGTGAACATTGTCATAAAAAAGCAAATTACCAACATCCAGTGGCTGATACGCGCAGGCGTTCTATGGCGGATAACGCGAGTATCGTTGCTAATTTCAATTTTACTCATGGTTTTCCCCCTTAGTTGATTTTTCTTCTTCAAATTCGTGGTGATGATCTTCCACATCTTCTTCTACATTTGGACCAACAGTTAAGTAGTGTGCGATTTCTGCAAGGGCTAAACCACCCATTGCCACCGCCGCAACTGGTTTTAACACATCTTTCCATAAAGTAACGCTTGGATCAATGCTTGGGTTTTTCGGAAGACCTGAATAAAGTTCAGGTTTATCTGCATGGTGTAATACATACATTACATGCGTACCACCAACACCTTCAGGATCGTAAAGCCCCGCATTTTCATAACCACGTGCTTTTAATTCAGCAATGCGTTGTTCTGCGTATACTTTCATTTCTTCCTTAGAACCGAAACGAATTGCACCAGTTGGACAGGTTTTCACGCAAGCAGGCTCTTGACCTACAGATACGCGATCCACGCAAAGGGTACATTTGTATACTCGATTATCTTCAGGATTCATTCGAGGAATATTGAATGGACATCCTGCGATACAATAGCCACAACCAATACATTTATCAGATTGGAAATCTACAATACCATTGGCGTATTGGATGATTGCGCCTGGTGATGGACAAGCTTTCAAACAGCCTGGTTCAGCACAGTGCATACAACCATCTTTACGAATTAACCATTCTAAACGATCGTTTTCTTCTACTTCGTTAAAACGCATTACTGTCCATGCTTTTGCATTGAGATCAACAGGGTTATCATAGATCCCTACACACTGAGCATTGACATCAGAGCGGATATCATTCCACTCTGAACAGCCTACCTGACAAGCTTTACAGCCAATACAGGTAGTAACATCGATTAATTTTGCGACTTCAACTTTATGATCTCGCGCGTGTGGTGCAGGTGTTAAGCCTGAAGTTGCGGAGATTTTAATAACGTCTTGCGTTTGAACGCCTTGAGCAGTTCCTGCCATATTATGCCTCCCCAACTTTTTCAATATTCACCAAGAATGTTTTGTATTCTGGTGTTTGCGTGTTTGCCTCGCCCCAAGATGGTGTTAAGGTATTAGTAGCAAATCCACGATTACCTTTACCATTTAAGGCTTTCATATTCCAGTGAATTGGAAGACCTACATGGTGTACGGTACGTCCATCAATTTCTAGATCTTTAAGACGTTTTGTAACCACGGCAACAGCTTTAATATAGCCACGACGAGAAGTAATTTTTACCATATCGCCTTTTTGGATGCCTTTTTCTGCCGCTAATTTTTCACCGATTTCCACAAATTGTTGTGGTTGTGCGATGATATTTAATGCAGATTGTGCTGTCCAACTATGGAAGTGTTCCGTTAATCGGTAAGTTGTTGCCACGAATGGGAACTCTTTATTTGAACCGATAAATTCTTTATCTTCAGGATAAATACGTACTGTAGGATCACTTACCACTGCAGCGTGCAATGGGTTAGTATCTATTGGGCTTTCAACTGGCTCATAGTGTTCAGGCATTGGACCATTTGCAATTTTATCAACTGCAAATAAACGACCTACACCTTCAGCAGACATAATAAATGGTCCAGCATCAGAACCTGGTGGTTGTGTACCATAGTCTGCTACATCATGCCAGTTCCAGTTTTTACCATTCCATTTGATTAATTGGCGGTTTTTATCCCAAGGATTACCATTGATATCTAATGATGCACGGCTATAAAGTACACGACGGTTTGCAGGCCATGCAAAGCCCCAACCAATGGTGCAACCTAGACCTGATGGGTCTGAGTTATCACGATTTGCGGTTTGGTTACCTTTTTCAGTCCATTGACCAACATATAACCAGTTACCTGATGTTGTTGTACCATCATCACGTAAATGTGCAAATCCATTGAGTAATTGGCCTTTTTTGTACATCAAGTTACCGTTTGGATCATAAAGATCTTCAAGCGCATAACCATTTAATTCTTTGGCTAATTCTACCGCACTTGGTGAGTGTGGTTGAGCATAGTTCCAAGTCATTGCTTCAAAGGATTCAATACCGCGACCACCTTCTTTTTGATAAAGATGATGCATTTCTTCACGAATCATAGAAAGAATTTCAACGTCTGGTAATGCTTCACCTGGCTGATCGCAACCTTTCCAGTGCCATTGCGCCCAACGTCCTGAGTTTACAATTGAACCATCTTCTTCTGCGAAACAGGTTGTTGGTAGGCGGAAGACTTCAGTTTGAATTTCTGAAGAATTCACGTTGTTTGATTCACCAAAGTTTTTCCAGAATTCAGAGGATTCAGTTTGAAGCGGATCCATCACGATTAAGAATTTTAACTTACTCATTCCTGCAACAGTTTTGTTTTTGTTCGGTAATGAGTTTAACACGTTAAAGCCTTGTAAAATCCAACCGTGTAATTTGCCGTCATTCATCAATTTAACGTGAGTAATCGGGTCATATAAGCGATCTGCTTTTGGTAAGAAATCAAAACCCCAACCATTTTCTTTGGTTGCTTTATCACCGTAGAAGGTTTTCATCATACTAACAAAGAATTTTGAAGTATGACGATAATAGTTCACTTGGTTTGGAACAATATCTTTTGGTGTAATCGCGTTAATGTATTGCTCGTAAGAGGTATCTTTATCGTTTGGTAAACGCATGTAACCTGGTAAAGACATTGGCAATAGGCCCATATCTGTTGTACCTTGCACATTGGAGTGACCACGTAATGCATTAATACCACCACCAGGCATACCCATATTACCTAAAAGTAATTGGATCATCGCCATTGAACGAATATTTTGTGTACCGATTGAATGCTCGGTAAAGCCTAACGCATATAGATGCGTCATCGTTTTATTTGGTGCAGAGGTTTTACCAATTTCTTCACAGATTTGTAAGAAGAGTTTTTGTTTTACACCTGTAATGCGTTCAACCATTTCTGGGGTATAACGAGAAACATGCTCTTTTAAGATATTAATGACACAACGAGGGTGTTGTAATGTCATATCACGTTTAGCCTGTCCGTTCTCATCAAACTGATAGTTCCATTTAGATTTATCGTAGTTACGTTTTTCTTCGTTGTAACCTACAAATAAACCGTCCTCAAATTTGAAACCTTCGTCAACTAAGAATGAAGCATTAGTATAGTGTTTAACGTATTCGTGTTGAATTTGGTTTGTTTCCAATAAGTAACGGATTACACCCATTAAAAATGCGATATCTGAACCAGAACGAATTGGCGCATGTAAATCTGCAACAGAGGCTGTACGGTTAAAGCGTGGATCGATAACGATAAGTTTAGCACCGTTTTTCTTTGCTTCAATTGCCCAACGGAAGCCAACAGGGTGAGCTTCTGCAGGGTTACCGCCTTGAACAATGATAAGGTTGGCATTTTTAATATCAACCCAGTTATTTGTCATCGCACCGCGACCAAATGATGGAGCAAGACTTGCTACCGTTGGTCCGTGTCAAGTATTCGCTTGGTTACACATCGGTACCATACCCAACATCCGCACCCATTTATGAGTTAGTAGTGCGGCTTCGTTGCTTATGGCTGATGCAGTCATAATACCTGTAGTTGTCCAACGGTTCACGGTTTTGCCACTTGCATCTTTTTCAACGAAGTTAGCATCACGATCGTCTTTCAGTAAGCGAGCAATGCGTTTAATTGCATCTTGCCAAGAAATTCGTTCCCATTTATCAGAACCAGGTGCACGATATTGAGGATATAAAGAACGGCTTTCACTATTTACATAGTCTAATGCACCAGCACCTTTAGGGCAAAGTGCACCACGACTTACTGGATGATCTGGATCACCTTCAAGGTGAAATAATTTAGAACGAGTATTTGTGCTGGTGTGGCCACTTAATGTATCAGCAGGTTTTCCAGTGCTATATAACAACATACCGCAGCTTACGGCACAATATGTACAGGTGTTACGAGATTCGAATGCGCGTAATAATTTATATTCACGCGGTGCAGCCAATGCACTTGTAGGCGCAAAGCCCAACATTGCGGCTGAAGTTCCCGCCATACCACCTGCACAGACCTTAAAGAATTTTCTTCTTGAGATCTGCATAATCACTCCTTTACATTAACAGTGAGCGTTAATGTGTTTTAGATTTTTAGATAGTAAAAAATTCGCTTAGATAATTTGATTGATTTCGATAAAATAGCCTTATCGAAAGGTAACATAAAAAGGCGATAGCAAAAAACACCAATTTAAGCGGGCCTAAGGATAACGATTTTTTAACCATAAATCTATAATCAAATTACATTAGATTGCTAAAAATAAGTGATCTAGATCATAAAAATGAAACAAATTTAACAAAAATGTTACATGCGTGTAATGGATATAACAAGAAATGAACTGGCTTTTACGACACTCAATCTATTTGTTTAGAACAAATAAAAAAGAAGAAAAAATTACCGCACTTTTAACTGAGAAAGAGGATGATCTTGCTGTTGAAATCCCAGTTTCTCTTGTTTATAACGGTATTTCTCATGCCGTGATGATGTGCTCACCAAAGAATTTAGAAGATTTTGCATTGGGTTTTTCTCTAACAGAGGGAATTATTGATAAACCTTCGGATATTTATGGTATTGATGTGATAGAAGCTTGTAATGGTGTAGAAGTTCAAATTGAACTTTCTAGTCGAAAATTTATGACATTAAAAGAACATCGTCGAAACCTGACTGGGAGAACTGGTTGTGGTATTTGTGGCACAGAGCAGCTTAATCAAGTTTATAAACACTTCCCAAAATTAGAGCAAACCTTTCAGTTTGATATTAATCGATTAGATAGTTGTTTAACTACATTACAAATTCATCAACAACTTGCTCAACAAACAGGAGCGACACACGCTTGTGCTTTTTTTGATTTACAAGGCAATATGCTTGTAATTCGTGAGGATGTAGGGCGACATGTTGCACTAGATAAGCTACTTGGTTGGTATGCAAAAACGGATAAACCTCAGGGCTTTATTTTAGCGTCTAGTCGCGCGAGTTATGAAATGGTTCAAAAAACAATAGCTTGCGGTATAGAGATGTTAGTGACAATTTCTGCGGCTACAGATTTGGCTGTGAAAATGGCGAATGAGCATAATTTAACCCTAATTGGGTTTGCGAGAGAAGGGCGGGGGAATGTTTACTGTGGTAAAGTGCGGTTGAAATTTTAGTGAATATAAAACAGGAAATAGGGTAATGTACCTCTTCTATTTCCTGTTTTGTTTAGGGATATTTAACCTCTTTCTTTAATGTCTGATACCCATTGTTGAATCAAGCGTTTACCTTCTTTATCAGATCCAAATTTTATAAAATTCATATCTATAAGCTTAAGTTTGTCTGCGGGTGTAAAGCCTGGTGCTGGTTGGGCATAAATATTGGTCGGTAACTGATAAGAATCGCCAAATCGCCAAGGAATTTCTTGAGCTTCTTTGCTTAACACGAAATCAATAAATAATTTTGCGTTATCTAAATTACGCGCCCCTTTAATAATGCTTGCAGCCCCTAATGCGTATCCAACACCTTCACAAGGTAAAACACCTTCAACGGGTGCGCCTTTATTCTTTTCTTTAGCATAATTGAGCATGAAACCTATATCAATTGCGACATCACCTGTTGCCAAATAACTAGTTGCGAGCCCACTTTTTGTATATTGGGAAACATTGTGATCCAAGGATTTTAAGTAATCATTCGTTTTTTCTTCACCCCATAGAGAAATGAGTGTGCTTAATAATGAATAACCGGTTCCTGAAACACGTGGGTCTGCGTATTGAATTTCATTTTTGAATTCAGGTTTGGTTAAATCGGCGAAACATTTTGGTGGCGTAATCCCCAATGAGGCTAGTTTTTTAGTGTTAATGCCAATACCCATTTCCATTAGGTAAATAACAGATGTGAAATCACCGCGCTGAGCCATTAAGGATTTGAATTTGGGCATAATCTGTTTTTGTATTGGGGAGCGGTATTTTTCAAGTAAATTCAACTCGGCTGCTTGTAAATGCGGTTCAATAGTGCCCCCATACCAAACATCTGCTTGAGGATTTTCTTTTTCAGACTTGATTTTACCTAAAATGGTCCCTGTGCTATTGCGAATGAACTGTGTTTCTATTTGATATTTTTGAGCAAATGCTTTTGTCACTTGTTCACAAGTTGTATTTTGAACACTGCAATAGATGGTAAGTTTACCCGCAGCTTGAGCAGTAGAGGTAGCACTTAGTACGGCTAGCCCAAGAAGGGAAGCGAGTTTTAATGATGTTTGGAGAGGTTGTGCCATATTTTTCCTTATGATTATAGTGTCATGTTAAGCTAAGTCGCTAGGCAATATAAAATTTTAAAAAAATTTTGTAAAGAGAGGTAATACCCGTTTTAAAGTGTATTCATTGCATTAATGATTTTAATTTCGTCAAAATTGACAATATCTTCTTGAAATATTGTGCGTTCTTGAATTTTCCCATTTTGTAATAATTTTTCTCGTTGTGTGCCTAAAAGCAATGGCGTGTCTGGTGTGTACCATTTTTTTTCTTGGCGGAAAATTAAATTACCAATGGAACAATCTGTCACTTTTCCATTTTTGATAATAATAATTTCATCACAAGTGCCTCGTTGAGCAAACAATTTATTAATTAAACTGCGATCAGCATATTTCAAGCTATATTCGATATCGTCACAAATTACAGGTTGAAAAGTGCGGTAAATTTTTCGATAGTATTCAAAATATTGAATTTGTGTGGTTTTGTCATTGTAATCAATGCGGCAGCGAACTAATCGATTTTGTAAGGGCACTGGCAGTTGAATGAGTGAAAAAAGATTAAAAATTTTTACCGCACTTTTGCCATAAAATTGATATAAACTACGTTCATATCGCGCTTGGTGTAAATCGATATTTTGAATTTTCCCGTTTTCAATACAAAGGGTTTCAAATAGAGGATACATTAATCAGCACCTTCAATCGGTAAATAGACTTTTTCTAACAATTCTTCATATTCATCTTGCACATTGCTATGAATGGTAATTCCGCCTCCACTATGAAAATAAAATTTTTCATCTGTTTGAGAAATAAATCGAATTGCCACCGCACTTTGTAGTGTTTTACCATCAAATATGCCAAAAATTCCTGTGTAATAACCGCGTTTTTGTTTTTCTGCTTGTTGAATAATTTGTGTGGTTTTTTCTTTTGGAGCGCCACTTATGGAACCGGCAGGCAAGAGTGTCGCTAAAATATCCCCAATTTGATTTTGCCAGTTTTCATTCAATTTTCCGTAAATTTCAGAACTGGTTTGCAGTATTTCGCCTTTTTGTGTTTTGATGTGATCGATATAACGAAATTTTTTTACCTGAATGTTTTCTGCCACCATGGATAAATCGTTACGCATCAAATCAACAATCGTGTAATGTTCGTGTTGTTCTTTTTCATTTGTGAGTAACTGATTTTCTGCATTGGGCAGAGATGCATTAATTGTCCCTTTCATCGGATAAGTAAAAATGCTGTTGTCATGAATATTGACAAAACATTCTGGTGAGAAGCAAACAAATTGATCTTGTAACCACAATTTATAAGGAGCATTTGTTTGATGAAAAATCTGTTCAAGTGACAGATTACCTGAAATTTCAGTGGGGTAGGTGAGATTCAATAAATAAGAATTACCTTTTTGTAATTCACTTTGAACAAGTTCAAAACCTTGTTGATAACGAGAGAAGGGCATTGGATGTTTGGTAAAATTAAGAGGGAGGGGTTGTGGAGAAATCGTGCTATTTCTTTTCCCTAAAATATCAAAATAAATGCCTTGTTGTGCAGAATTTTCGAGAGGACAAATCAATGGTTTTTCTTTTTCAAAATCAACGAGAAAGAAAAATGGCGTGCGTTGTTTGCCATAATGATTAGCCTGTTCAATAAAATGTTGCATTGTGCTTTGTGCTTTGTGCTTTGTGCTTTGTGTCATTTTGCGTAAAATTGCCCGATTATAACGAATGCCGAGCGGTTATGAAATTACTCATCATTAATAATCACGATTCTTTTACTTTTAACTTGGTGGATTTAATTCGAAAATTAAATGTGCCTTATGATGTTTTAAACGTGGAAGATTTAAAGGAAAGTACAGCGGAAAAATATAGTCATATATTGATTTCACCAGGGCCTGATGTACCACGAGCTTATCCACAACTTTTTTCTATGTTGGAAAAATATTATCAGCAGAAATCTATTTTAGGTGTGTGTTTAGGGCATCAAACCTTATGTGAATTTTTTGGTGGTACATTGTATAACTTAGAGAAAGTCCGTCATGGTCAGAAACGAATTTTAAAAGTGCGGTCAAATTCTCCATTATTTTTTAGCCTTCCAAGGGAATTTAATATCGGGTTATATCATTCTTGGGGTGTACAGAAAAAAGATTTTCCTTATAGCCTAGAAGTTACCGCACTTTGTGATGAAGGTGTGGTAATGGCTATGCAGCATAAATCTTTACCAATTTATAGTGTTCAGTTTCATCCTGAATCTTATATGTCAGACTTTGGTGAACAAATTTTGCGTAATTGGTTGACTATTCCTACGACGATAAATCAATAATAGCGCTTGCTTATTAAGCTAAAATACGTATTATAGACGTCTATACGTCAATACATCTAAATTTAAAAGAAAAAGAGAGAAAATATGTCTAGCTATTTATTTACATCTGAATCTGTATCTGAAGGGCATCCAGATAAAATTGCCGATCAAATTTCTGATGCGGTACTTGATGAAATCCTAAAACAAGATCCAAAAGCACGAGTAGCTTGTGAGACCTACGTAAAAACTGGTATGGCATTGGTGGGTGGTGAAATCACAACATCAGCATGGGTCGATATTGAGAATTTAACGCGTAAAGTGATTTGTGATATTGGTTATGAACATTCTGAAATGGGGTTTGATGGCCATTCTTGTGCAGTGCTTAATGCGATTGGCAAACAATCTGCAGATATTAATCAAGGCGTTGATCGTGAAAATCCATTAGATCAAGGCGCAGGCGACCAAGGTATTATGTTTGGTTATGCCACTAATGAAACTGATGTATTAATGCCAGCTGCTATTACTTATGCTCATCGCTTAATGGAAAAACAAGCCGAAGTGCGTAAAAGCGGTAAATTAGCGTGGTTACGACCAGATGCGAAAAGCCAAGTAACGTTAAAATATGAAGATAATAAAATTGTTGGTGTGGATGCGGTTGTGCTTTCTACTCAACATTCTGAAGAAGTTAGTCAAAAAGATTTACATGAAGGTGTGATGGAAGAAATTATCAAACCTGTATTACCAAGTGAATGGCTTTCTAAAGAAACAAAATTCTTCATTAACCCGACTGGCCGTTTTGTTATTGGTGGACCGATGGGGGATTGTGGTTTAACTGGTCGTAAAATCATCGTAGATACTTACGGTGGTGCCGCTCGTCACGGTGGTGGCGCATTCTCAGGAAAAGATCCATCTAAAGTTGACCGTTCAGCAGCTTATGCGGCACGTTATGTAGCAAAAAATATTGTTGCAGCTGGTTTGGCAGATCGTTGTGAAATCCAACTTTCTTATGCGATTGGTGTGGCTGATCCAACATCTATCATGGTCGAAACCTTTGGAACTGGAAAAGTTGCGAATGAATTATTAGTGTCATTAGTTCGTGAATTCTTTGATTTACGTCCTTATGGTTTAATTAAAATGTTAGATTTAATCCAACCAATCTATCGTGAAACGGCAGCTTATGGTCATTTCGGTCGTGAGCAATTCCCTTGGGAAAAAGTGGATCGTGCAGCAGAATTACGTGTTGCAGCAGGATTAAAATAATCTTATTTTTTAATTTAGTAAATTATATAAAAGCCGCTCATCTAGCGGTTTTTTCTTTTCAATCATGACATCAATAGAGCAAATTCCATTTCGTCATTTAAAAATGCAAGTGCAACGTAAATTGAATCAGTCTTTGCAGCTTGTAGAGGGTTATTTTAAGCGAAAATTTACAATGCCTGATGTAAATTATGAGTTACGTGGAATAAAGGCAGGAGTGGCTTACCTACAAAAAAATGAAATAAAATTTAACCGCACTTTGTTATTAGAAAATGCGGATGAATTTATTCGACAAGTCGTGCCGCATGAGCTTGCGCATTTGATTGTGTATCAAATGTTTGGTAGTGTAAAACCTCATGGGAAAGAGTGGCAGCTTGTAATGAATGAAATTTTTAAGCTTCCTGCGGATACTTGCCATCAATTTGATATAAAAAATGTGCAAGGTAAAATCTTTGAATATCGTTGTGCGTGCCAAACACATTTTCTAAGTATTCGCCGACATAATAGAATAGTAAAAGAAAAGATTGAATATTTATGTAGAAAATGTAAAGGAAAATTAGTTTTTGTCGATGAAACAGAATAATTTTTGTGATATATTTTTCCAGCTTATTCAATAAATAAAGGAGTTATCCAATGAAAAAATCTTTATTAGCCGTTATTGTTGGTGCATTTGCCTTTGCTTCTGCTGCAAATGCGAATATCTATGCTGAAGGCGATATCGGTTTATCTCAAACTCAAGCAAACGGTAGCAATAATACTCGAGTTGAACCTCGTGTAGCGGTTGGTTATAAATTAGGAAATACGCGTGTTGCGGGTGATTATACTCATCATGGAAAAGTTGATGGTGCGAAAATTCACGGTTTAGGTGCATCAGTATTATATGATTTTGACACGAATTCTAAAGTTGAACCTTATGTAGGCGCTCGTGTTGCAGCTAACCAATTCAAATATGATAATCGAGCTAACCAAGTATATAAAAGTTCTTCTGAAACTAAAATTGGTTATGGTGTTGTAGCAGGTGCTAAATATAAATTAGATGGTAACTGGTATGCAAATGGCGGTGTTGAATACAATCGTCTAGGTAGTTTTGATAATACTAAAGTTAATAACTATGGTGCAAAAGTTGGTGTGGGTTACGGATTCTAATTTTTATAATACGTAAAGTTCTTTTTAGTAAACACTTTAATTTAACGGTGATCGTCTAAGGCGATCACCGTTATTCATTTCTAGATATTTTAGGAAAATGTATTGAATAAAATACGGTGAAAATTCACCGCACTTTGCTTTTCCCCTTGAAATCTTTCTTTTTATTCTTATATCTGTGACGTTCAATTTTTATCTTTATGAAGGAAAAAATTATGTCACAAAATCAAGAAACTCGCGGCTTCCAATCTGAAGTCAAACAACTACTCCAATTAATGATTCATTCTTTGTATTCCAACAAAGAAATTTTCTTACGTGAACTGATTTCTAATGCCTCTGATGCAGCAGATAAATTACGCTTTAAAGCACTTTCCAACCCTGCTTTATATGAAGGTGATGGCGACTTGCGTGTGCGCATTAGCTTTGATGCGGATAAAGGAACGATCACGATTAGTGATAACGGCATTGGTATGACTCGCGAGCAAGTCATCGATCATTTGGGTACGATTGCAAAATCAGGAACAAAAGAATTTTTAACCGCACTTGGCCAAGACCAAGCAAAAAATAGCCAACTTATTGGGCAATTTGGTGTGGGTTTTTATTCTGCTTTTATTGTGGCAGATAAAGTGACTGTAAAAACTAGAGCAGCTGGCGAAGAGGCGGATAAAGCTGTACTTTGGGAATCTGCGGGTGAAGGTGAATATTCTGTGGCGGATATTGAGAAAAAATCCCGTGGCACTGATGTGATTTTGCATTTACGAGAAGATGAAAAAGAATTTTTAAACGAATGGCGTTTACGTGAAATTATCGGTAAATATTCTGACCATATTGGCTTGCCAGTGGAAATGCTGACGAAAGAATACGATGATGAGGGAAAAGAGTGCGGTGAGAAATGGGAGAAAATTAATAAATCCGATGCACTTTGGACGCGTTCTAAAAATGATGTCTCCGATGAGGAATACAAAGAGTTTTATAAACACTTAAGCCATGATTTTGCTGATCCTGTGACTTGGGCGCATAACAAAGTTGAAGGAAATCAAGCATATACTAGTTTGCTTTATGTGCCAGCTAAAGCACCTTGGGATTTATTTAATCGCGAACATAAACACGGCTTAAAACTTTATGTTCAACGTGTATTTATTATGGATGATGCTGAGCAATTTATGCCGAATTATCTACGTTTTATGCGTGGTTTAATCGATAGCAATGACTTGCCATTAAATGTATCTCGTGAAATTTTACAAGATAACAAAATTACGGCTGCATTACGCAAAGCATTAACTAAGCGTTCATTACAAATGCTAGAAAAATTAGCAAAAGATGATGCAGAAAAATATCTTCAATTCTGGAAAGAGTTTGGTTTAGTCTTGAAAGAAGGCCCAGCAGAAGATTTTGCTAACAAAGAAACTGTTGCGAAGTTATTGCGTTTTGCTTCAACACATAATGATAGCAGCGAGCAAACTGTGTCTTTAGAAGATTACATCTCGCGTATGAAAGAAGGGCAAAAAGCTATCTATTACATTACAGCGGATAGTTATGTCGCAGCGAAAAATAGCCCACACTTGGAATTATTCAATAAAAAAGGCATTGAGGTTTTATTGCTTTCCGATCGCATTGATGAATGGATGTTAAGCTATTTAACTGAATTCGATGGTAAACAATTACAAAGTATCACAAAAGCAGATTTGGATTTAGGCGATTTAGCGGATAAAGAATCTGAAACACAAAAACAACAAAATGAAGCCTTTGGTAGTTTTATTGAGCGTGTGAAAAACTTGCTTGGTGAACGCGTGAAAACGGTGCGTTTAACTCACAATTTAACGGATACACCAGCGGTAGTTTCTACGGATAATGATCAAATGACGACCCAAATGGCGAAATTGTTTGCAGCCGCAGGGCAATCTGTACCAGAAGTAAAATACACCTTTGAACTTAATCCAGAACACCACTTAGTGAAAAAAGTAGCTGATATTGCAGATGAAACGGAATTTGCTGATTGGGTGGAATTGTTGCTCGAACAGGCTATGTTAGCAGAGCGCGGATCTTTGGAAAATCCAGCTGCATTTATTAAACGTATCAATAAGTTGTTGGCATAATAAATAAACGCCTTGGTGTAGTTCCAAGGCGTTTTTAGTTTCAATCTATTTTTGAATAGATTATTTTATTTATTTCACCACCTAACTTATTTTCACCACTTAGTTGTAAATAAGATAAATGTAGTCTTTTCTTTTTTTTATTGTCCTCCTGGGCGACGATCAGCGGCACGATCTCCACAGACTGATCCATCTTTTGCGGTTTGCCAATAATGATCACATCTTCCTGCGTTAGCAAAAGATGAAAATGTACCTAAAGCAAATGTTGCTAATAAAATCATTACAATTTTTTTCATATATACTCCAATGTAAATTAAACGTAGTATGAATAAAACACGACACTAAATTGACTTTAGGTTAAAATCTTCATGCGGTGTATATTCTTAGAAATTATAATTTTATGGATATTATGCAAAAGATAGTTGTTGTAATGATGTTCTATACTATTTGTTACTTGACAAAATATGAGGTCTAAAATGAGCGTTAATGAGAAAGTAAGATTATTCAGAGAGTTAAATCAATGGTCTCAAGAGGAAATGGCTGAAAGAATGAATATGTCTGTGGCTGGATATGCAAAAATTGAAAGAGGTGAAACGAATATAAGCCTTCATAAATTGAAACAGATAGCATCAGTTCTACAAATAGATCTTTTGGATTTGGTATCTACCCATGATAGTGGCGTTATTTTAGTTGGTGGAGAAAATAATCAAAATCATTTTCGTAATAACTATTATGGTAATCAATCGGCTGAGTTAGAAGTAGAAAAATTAAAGTTAGAATTAAAACATAAAGATGAATTATTGAAACAAAGAGAAAATGAATTAGGAACTTTAAGAGATATAGTAAATTTATTAAAACAACAAATGAAAGATTAGGGGATATTATGCTAATAGTCTATGGCATTAAAAATTGTGATACAGTGAAAAAAGCGTTGAAATGGCTGGCGGATCACAATATTGAACACAAACTTCACGACTACCGTGTTGATGGGTTAGATTTGGATTTTTTAACTCAGGCAGAAGCTCAATTTGGCTGGGATGTGTTGGTGAATAAACGCAGTACAACTTGGCGTAATTTGGATGAACAAGTTAAAAATTCTCTTGATAAAACCACCGCACTTTCCGTGTTGGTTGAGAATCCAACTTTAATTAAACGTCCAATTATTTTACAAGATAGGAAGGCTCTAATTGGTTTTAATGAGAAGGAATATCAGGCTGCCTTTGCCTAAAGTGCGGTTATTTTCTTAGGAGTTTTTATGAGAGAAAAAGTGATTTCGTTGGCGCAAGATTTAATTCGTCGCCCATCTATTAGTCCTAATGACGAAGGCTGTCAGCAAATTATTGCCGAACGTTTAGAAAAGTTAGGTTTTCAAATTGAATGGATGCTTTTTAATGATACGTTGAATTTATGGGCAAAACACGGAACGGGTGAGCCAGTTATTGCTTTCGCTGGACATACGGATGTTGTGCCTACTGGTGATGAAAATCAATGGTCGTATTCTCCGTTTTCTGCTGAGATTATTGATGGCATGCTTTATGGTCGTGGTGCGGCGGATATGAAAGGATCCCTTTCAGCAATGATTGTGGCGGCAGAAGAATATGTAAAAGCAAATCCTAACCATAAAGGCACAGTTGCATTATTGATCACCTCTGATGAAGAGGCTGCCGCAAAAGATGGTACTGTGCGAGTGGTTGAGACTTTAATGGCGCGTGATGAAAAAATTACTTATTGTATGGTTGGCGAGCCATCGAGTGCTAAAAACTTAGGCGATGTTGTCAAAAATGGTCGTCGCGGCTCAATTACAGGAAATCTTTATATTCAGGGGATTCAAGGGCACGTGGCATATCCTCATTTAGCTGAAAATCCAATCCATAAAGCAGCGCCATTTTTGCAAGAATTAACGACTTACCAATGGGATGAAGGTAATGAGTTTTTCCCTCCAACAAGCCTACAAATTGCTAATATTCATTCGGGTACAGGAAGTAATAATGTGATTCCAGGTGAGTTATATATTCAGTTTAATTTGCGTTATTGCACAGAAGTCACGGATGAAATCATCAAGCAAAAAGTGGCTGAAATGTTAGAAAAACATAATTTGAAATATCGTATTGAATGGAATTTATCAGGTAAACCGTTTTTAACAAAACCAGGTAAATTATTAGATTCGATAACCTCCGCTATTGAGGAAATTACAGGCATAACGCCAAAGGCTGAAACAGGTGGTGGCACGTCAGACGGTCGTTTTATTGCATTGATGGGTGCTGAAGTAGTGGAATTTGGTCCACTTAATGCAACAATTCATAAAGTAAATGAATGTGTCAGCGTAGAAGATCTTGGCAAGTGCGGTGAAATTTATCACAAAATGTTAATGAATTTATTGGATAGCTAAAATGAAATTAACCATTGAGATGCTTACAGGAAAGTCTCGTGAGCATTTAGTCAATTTACCCGCAACTCATTCATCAAATCATTTTTTGCAAACACAAGCTGTGCAAGCATTTCAAGGTTTGCAACAAAGTGCGGCGAAAAATGGCTTTAATTTACAGCCAGCGAGTAGTTTTCGTGATTTTGAACGCCAACAGATTATTTGGAACAGCAAATTTAAGGGGGAGCGAAAAGTCCATGATGACGCAGGCAACGCATTAGATTTGAGCCAATTAGATGACTGGCAAAAATGTCAGGCGATTTTACGTTGGTCTGCATTGCCGGGTGCTAGCCGTCATCATTGGGGAACGGAAGTGGATATTTTCGATCCTGATCTTTTGCCACAAGGTCAATCTTTACAACTTGAGCCTTGGGAATATGAAAAAGGCGGCTATTTCTTTGAATTGAGTGAATTTCTTACCGAAAATTTACCGCACTTTGATTTTGCTTTGCCTTTTATAAATATGCAGTCCAATAAGAAAGTGGGGCGGGAGCCTTGGCATATCAGTTATTTGCCGTTAGCTGAACGAGCGAGTCAACAATTTTCTCCAGAGATTTTGCAACAGGTATGGACAGGAGAAAATATTTTAGGTGCAGACTGTTTAATATCAAATCTTGAACAAATTTTTTCTGAATATATTGTTTAAAAATAAAGCCTTATCGTAAAGATAAGGCTTTATTCTTAGGCGTAAAACAGCCCTTTTCCATGCAAATAAATTGGCAGCTCATCGCCAATAGATAAATCGGGGGAAATGATGTTCTCAATCCATATTGCGTAGCCATTAATTTCAATTTGAACAGCGGTAATTTTCCCTTTAAATTCGATTTGTTTTACTTGCCCTTTGAAAAGTGCGGTTGGATTTTCCGATGTTTTAAACAGGCTAAATTGTTCTGGACGAAGTAAAATTTTACCTTGTTTTTGTAATATTGATTTATTTTTTACAGGAATATTACCTAATTGGCATTGAACGGTGTTTTCATCAATCAGATTTGCCGATAGCAGGATGTTGTCACCAATAAAACTTGCGGTTTCAATATGATCAGGCGACCAATAAAGTGTGCGAGGTGTATCAATTTGCAAGATTTTTCCTTGCTGAATTACGGCAATTTTATCCGCGTAACGTAATGCTTCATCACGATCATGGGTAACGAAAATAGCTGATGCACCACTTTGACGCAGCGCTTTTAGCATATCATGACGAATTTGCTGGCGAAGATGTTCATCTAAGGCACTAAAAGGTTCATCCAATAAAATTAGTTCGGGATTTGGTGCTAGTGCTCGAGCTAGCGCCACACGTTGTTGTTGTCCGCCTGAGAGTTGGTGAGGAAAACGTTCCGCCAGTTTACTAATTCCAGTGAGTTGCATTGCCTGCTCAATCCGCATTTTCTCTTCATCCGTTTTCCCTTTTCCATTCCCCAATCCGTAAGCAATGTTGCGATAGACATTTAAGTGAGGGAAAAGCACACCTTCTTGCACCACGTAACCTAAATGGCGCAGTTGCGTTGGCACATTCGCATTCTCGCCAAAAATTAACCGCTCTTTTAGCCAAATTTCGCCTGTATTGGGTTGTTCAAATCCGGCAATTGCGCGTAATAAGGTTGTTTTTCCACAACCAGAAGCGCCAAGCAAAAAGAGGATTTCACCTCGTTGTAAGGTAAAGGAAATATCGTGAAGAACTTGTTGTTCATTAAAAAATTTATTGAGATTTTTAACGGTTAATAACGGATTATTTATCATTTTATTTAAATGCATATTTTTTCAATAAAAACACAGGAATCCCTGAAAAGAGAACGAGCATGAGTGCATAAGGCGTTGCCGCAGCGTATTGCGCATCACTGGTATATTCCCAAACGGCAATAGAAAGGGTTTTGATATCGTTTGGTGTGAGCAAAAGCGTTGCAGTAAGCTCTTTCATTAAATTCAAAAATACTAGGGAGAATGCTGCCGCAATGCCTGGTAGCATTGCTGGTAATGTTAAAGTTCGGAAAATATAGAATGGGCTTCGTCCTAGGCTTTGTCCGACTTTCTCAATATTATCAGAAAGTTGCTCAAGTGAGGCTCTAAGTGTGGTTTGTGCCATTGGTAAATAGAGCATAAAGTAAGCCACGATGATAACTAAAAAGGTTTGATATAAGCTGTTTGCATAGTTGATTGTAAAGTAGATCAGTGATAATGCGATAACTAAGCCGGGTACGGCGTGTAATAGGTAAGGTAAGCGATCAATCCAAACGGTTAATTTGCTACGATAGCGTACGGCGGCCCAAACTAATGGCAAGGCACAAATTACGGTAAGTAATGCGCCTAGTCCTGAAATGATAAATGAATTGCTGAATGCCGATAAAAATTCTGAAAAATCACCCGCACTTTCGAGTGAAGTTCCCACAATAAGCCAGTAAATTAACATTATCACAGGTACGCCAATGCTTAAGATGAATAAGCTCGAGAAAAAACCGAAGGTTAAACATTGTTTGCCAAAGGAAAGTGTTTTTACTGGATAAGGACGAGTGACACCTTTGCCACTGTTGTAAAGTGTTTGTTTACCGCGGAAGAATGTTTCGCCCAGCACAATAATGCTACAAATTGCCATTAATACAGCTGAAAGTAGCGCTGCGGTGCTGTTATTAAAAGACATTTCATATTCTTGGAAAATCGCTGTGGTGAATGTTTGGTAATTCAAAATTGAAACCGCACCGAAGTCCACGAGCATATGTAATGCTATTAGTAATAAACTACTACCGATTGCCGGTTTCAATTGCGGAAAAATAGCGTGCCAAAAGGTGTAAGTTTGGCTTTTCCCAAGTGAAAGGCTTACTTCTTCCAGAGAGCGATCAAGTCGTTTAAGTGTGGCTGAAATAGGTAAGTAAGCGAGTGGGAAAGAACTTAATGTCATGATGCCAATCGTTCCCCAAAAACCTTCAACTCGAAAGGTTAGGCTAATCCAAGTAAAACAGCTCACAAAGGCAGGAATACAAAGTGGCAAACTCATCGCCACTTCAAAAAATGATTTGCCGAAAAAACGATAGCGTTCAAGTAAAAATGCACAAAGCGTACCGAGAAAAATGGATCCAATAGTTACGCAGACCATGAGAAGCATTGTGTTGCTCAGTAATTCCGCCATTCTCGGGCGAATAAGAAGCTCAAGGCTACGATCTAATCCGACTTCAATCGCACGGAAAAGAATATACAGAAATGGTAATAAGAGCGGTAAACCAATAAGTAAAATAATGATGGTGAGCCAAAGTGGGGGAGTTCGGGTCAAAAGATAATCCTTTATATGTGGCAACTGTATCTTCACTTTTGGTGAAAATACAGTTGCGACGTTAGCGGGCTTATTTTAAACCTGCTTCTTCAATTAATTTATTTGCTTGTTCTTTATCTTGAGCAGTAGTTGCTGAAACTACTGGCGCTTGCAATTTAGCATAAGGTTCCATATTGAATGGAGAAGTCACATCTGTACGTAATGGATATTCTGCACGTACAGCAACTAAGGCTTCTTGACCTTTTTTGCTTGCTAAGAAGTCCACGAATTTTTTCGCTTCTTCTTTATTTTTAGATGATTTTAAGATTGCAGCACCAGAGTAAGTCACTAACGCACCAGGGTCTTTATGACGAATAAAGTACAAACGAGTTTTTAAGTTTTCTGCGCCTTTTTCTTTTGCTAATGCATACCAGTAGTAGTTATTAATTAAGGCTGCAGGCACTTCGCCATTTTCAACAGCTTGCAATGCAACACTGTTTTTCGCGTAAAGTTTACCATTTTCTTTTAAGCCTTTTAACCAATTAAGCGCAACTTTCTCGCCTTTTAGTTTAACAATAGCTACAACTTGTTCTAAGAATGCTCCAGAGGTTGGTACATAACCGATTTTATCTTTCCATTTTGGTGTCGCGTAATCAAGTACTGATTTTTCCATATCTTTTTCAGATAATTTAGTGTGATCATAAACTACAACACGAGAACGACCACTTAATGCGATCCAATCTTTTTTAGGTGCCACTGGTACACCTTGGTGAGAAGTTTGTTTGATCGTATTGGCTGAAAGTGGTTCTAATAAACCCGCTGCAGAAAGTGTGGCAAATGGGGATGTCTGTTCTGAATAGAATACATCGGCTGGGCTTTTATCGCCTTCTTCTTTAAGTTGACCAGCTAACTGTTCGCTTTTAGCACTATTTAAAGTGACTTTAATGCCGGTTTCTTGCGTAAATGCATCAGCTACGGCTTTTGCTGCTTCTTTATGTTGGCCGTTGTAAACGGTAATGTCGGCAAAGCTACTTGCTGAGAATGTAAGTGCGGCGGCGAGTGTCGCAATTTTGAATGATTTTAATGTCATTGAAAACTCCTTGTTTTTGAGAATAGATCTTAATTTATATTGAATTGGCTTCATTCTATTTCTAAAATTCAATAAATGCAAATAGTTTTCAATTTGAGTTTTGCGATTGGGACAAAAAAAGGAGATCTAATCGATCTCCCTTAGAATGTTACTTGCTTTCAATTTCATTTACTTTTTGCTTATAGTGTAGCAGGTTGAATGTAACCTAAGTCTGCTAATACTGTACAAATAGAATTACATAATACAGAACAATCAAACCCTTCATCAATGAGTTTCTCGTTATTGTTCATATCTTTGTAGCCATTTTCAATTAAATATGCTTTGAGTGACGAATTAAGCGTTGCTTTAGTTGTTGGTTTTTCCATTTGAGACATCATATATAGATGGAGTTCATTTAAATTTTCAACTCCTCCATTATACATATTACCTGCACCGATATATTGATTTGCACCTTCTAATAAAGTTTTTACATATTGAGTAAATCGTTTTGATATGTAGGTTTTGTTATCTTCAAATGTATATGTTTGATAAGGTGTGAGAAAAACATTGATATATCCTAGAACTATAGCTAGCAATACAGAAGAGTAAATTTTATCCTCTGTGAGGTTTGCAAATTCTTTATGTTCAGCAACGTAATCAATTAATGATTGAGTCGTGAAATTACCTACTTGATAGATAAAGTATTCAAGTAATTTTTCTACATCTTGATTATTGAATATATTAGCTAGATTATTTTCTCTACCTTTATTAGTGAAGGTTAATTTATCCAATAAACTTATATCTATATTTTCAGTGCGGTTAATTTTATCTTGTAAATGAGCATGGCATAGTAAACTTCTTCTAAATGCTACATCGTAAAGATAATCAAGGCATTGCTCACGTGCAACATAATCTGTTTCGGATAATTGATTGATCATGTCACGTAGATGTTGTGGCATCCAAGAAATATATGAAAGTTGAAAATCTGTATCACCAATATAAGCCAATTGATGCTGATGTAGACTATCAACAAATTGATTCAAATAGAGAGGGTGGTTGTGATATTCAAGATATTCATGGGCTACGTAATGATCACCTTTTGTTTGAATATCATCAAAGTTTTCAATTCGTTTTTGATTTTTTACTTTTTCAGATTCAATCGATTTAATTGCATCAGAGAATAATTGAACAACGGCTTTGCCACGACGAGTTTGCTCAGAGAGCGGTAAATCCTGAGTATATTTATTGGCATAGAGCATAATATCACGTGCAACTTCGCGGCTTTTCCAACCGGGATAGGTGTTGTAAGAAATATAAGCAATACCGTTAGGGGTTAAATTCTCACGGCAAACCTCAAGAATTTTATCTTTAACATTATCAGGTACCCAAGAATAAATACCATGCACGATGATGTAGTCAAACATGCCAAATTCAGGCGTAATATCGAGAATATTTTTTGTTTCTAAACGAACGTTTGTTAATCCCATTGATTTAATAATTTCATTACCTTGAGTAATTTGACTATCTGCTAAATCAATGCCGACAAATTCAGTATCTGGATGATAAACCGCTTGAGAAATTAAGTTTCCACCAAAAGAAGAACCTAATTCTAATACTTTAGCGCCTTTGAGTGCTGGTGGTGTTAATCCCCATAATGTTGCATTCCCTTCCAAAAGCGCAATGCTCGTATAAGAAAAGGGTTTTGAGTAGTATCTAAGTTCGTCGTAAGGGTTATTTAGATCGGTCATAATCTATCCAGTTTGTAACATAATTAAAGGCGCATATTATAGAGGGAATAGGGATGAAAACAAAGTGATGATTATTTCCCATGAAGTGGTAATTACGCTAGAATAACCGCAATTTTCACCAGCTTAGTATCCTCATGCTTTCATTTACTCTCGAACCTCAAGATAACGCACGTTTGCAATCTTTATGTGGTGCATTTGATGATCATCTAAAACTTATCGAAAAAGAATTTAATCTTGTCATTGCCCGTCATAATTTCACTTTTAATATTGATACCACGGAAGAGGATCCAAAACCTTATCATGCAAAATTGATAAAAAGTGCGGTGAAATTAATTCAAGATTTATATGTTGAAACTGCGCCCGTAAAAGGTAAAGTGAAAGAGTTAGATTTGGAAGATGTGCATATGGCTTTACAAGAAAGCCGAATGCTATCTCAAGTTGAACCGAACCGTGCTGAAAATAATGTTTTCAGTACAACAATTAAAACTAAACGAGGTGTGATTAAACCTCGAGGCGAAAATCAAGTTCAATATTTGCATAATATTTTAACTCACGATATTAGTTTTGGTATTGGCCCAGCAGGAACGGGGAAAACATTCTTAGCGGTTGCTGCTGCAGTTGAGGCTTTAGAGCGTCAAGAAATTCGTCGCGTTTTACTTACTCGCCCTGCAGTGGAAGCAGGCGAAAAGCTAGGTTTTTTACCTGGGGATTTAGGTCAGAAAATCGAACCTTATTTACGTCCGCTTTATGATGCTTTGTTTGAAATGTTAGGTTTTGAGCGAGTGCAAAAATTAATGGAACGTAATGTTATTGAAATTGCCCCTTTGGCTTATATGCGAGGGCGTACGCTCAATGATAGTTTTATTATTTTAGATGAAAGCCAAAACACGACAGTTGAGCAAATGAAAATGTTTTTAACCCGTATTGGTTTTAATTCTAAAGCCGTGATTACGGGCGATATTACGCAAATTGATTTACCTCGTAGCACAAAATCTGGTTTACGCCATGCGATTGAAGTGTTGGAAAAAGTACCAGAATTAAGTTTTAACTATTTTGATAGCAAAGATATTGTGCGCCATCCGGTGGTGGCTAAAGTCGTGCAAGCATACGAAGAATGGGAAGTGCAAGATGAAATTCGTCGAAAAGAATTAGTGGAGCTTCGTAAAGCCGAACGTGAAAAAGAACGGTCAGAAATTGAAAAGAATTTAGGAGAGTAAAATGGGAAGTATATTCGTTGATCTGCAAATTGCCACAGAAAATATAGAGGGTTTGCCAACAGAAGAACAGATTGTGCAGTGGGCAACAGCTGCAGTTCAACCGGAAGGGGATGAAGTTGAAATGACGGTTCGTATTGTGGATGAAGCCGAAAGCCATGAATTAAATTTAACTTATCGTGGCAAGGATCGCCCGACTAACGTGCTTTCATTTCCGTTTGAATGCCCCGATGAGGTGGAGTTGCCATTGTTAGGGGATCTTGTCATTTGTCGTCAAGTTGTGGAGCGAGAAGCTGCAGAACAAGAGAAAGCATTAATAGCACATTGGGCGCATATGGTTGTGCATGGTAGCTTACATTTACTCGGTTACGATCATATTGAAGACGATGAAGCTGAAGAAATGGAAAGTTTAGAAACCCAAATTATGCAAGGATTAGGCTTTGATGATCCTTATCTAGCAGAGAAATAATCTTTATTCGGAGTAATGATGTATGATGTATAAAGCGGTATTTAGTGATTTTGATGGCACCTTATTAACTTCTCAGCATACTATTTCCCCTCGAACTGTTGCAGCAATTAAGCGTTTAACGGCGAATAGTATTCCTTTTGTGCCAATTTCAGCGCGTTCTCCTTTGGGGATTTTGCCTTATTGGAAACAGCTTGAAACGAATAATGTGCTTGTTGCATTTAGTGGCGCGCTTATTTTGAATCAACATCTTGAACCAATTTATAGCGTACAAATTGATCCAAAAGATATTTTAGACATTAATACCGTTTTGGCGGCTCATCCTTTGCTTGGCGTGAATTATTATACAAATAATGATTGCCATGCGCGCGATGTAGAAAATAAATGGGTGATTTATGAACGCAGCGTCACTAAAATTGAGATTCATCCTTTTGATGAAGTGGTAACACGTTCGCCACATAAAATTCAAATTATTGGAGAAGCACAAGAAATCATCGAGATTGAAATTATTTTAAAGGAAAAATTTCCACATCTGAGTATTTGTCGTTCTCATGCTAACTTTTTAGAGGTGATGCACAAGAGTGCAACCAAAGGAAGTGCGGTGCGTTTTTTGGAAGATTATTTTGGCGTACAAACCAATGAGGTGATTGCGTTTGGTGATAACTTTAATGATCTGGATATGCTAGAACATGTTGGGCTTGGGGTGGCAATGGGAAATGCACCTGATGAAATTAAACAAGCTGCAAATGTAGTCACTGCGACTAATAATGAAGATGGGCTAGCATTAATTTTGGAAGAAAAATTTCCTGAATAACAGGTAAGAAAAAGGCTCTCAAACGAGAGCCTTTTAGTTATGAATTTTTTGATTCTTTTGAATTATACATATCTTCAATTTGCTTACGATAACGTTCTAAAATCACTTTTCTACGCAATTTTAATGTTGGTGTAATTTCACCCAATTTAATGCTGAATGCTTGAGAAAGTAACGTGAATTTTTTTACTTGCTCGAAATGAGCCAGTTCTTTTTGTATTGCATTAATACGCTGCTCAAACATTTTTAGAATTTCAGAATTTTTTAGTAATTCTAAACGGTCATGATATTTAATATTGAGCTGTTTTGCGTACTCTTCCAAACTATCAAAGCAAGGCACAATAAGTGCAGACACATATTTTTTCGCATCGGCAATGATTGCAATTTGTTCGATAAATTTATCTTTACCGATTTTGCTTTCGATATATTGTGGTGCGATATATTTACCGTTTGAGGTTTTCATTAATTCTTTAATACGATCGGTAATAAATAAATTACCTTGTTCGTCAAACTCTCCCGCATCGCCAGTTTTTAAGAAACCATCTTCTGTGAAGGCTTGAGCTGTTTCTTCTGGCTTCTTGTAATAGCCTTTCATCACCATTCCGCCACGCACGAGGATTTCATTATTTTCCCCAATTTTAACTTCTGCTTTTGGCATGAGTGTGCCGATTGAATTTGGGTTAAATTGGAAATCATGCCAGCAAGAAACGGTTGCAGTTGTTTCTGTCATGCCATAGCCTAATTTGATGTTGATGCCAATAGCATGGAAAAATAGCCCAATAGCCGGTTCTAATTTTGCTCCTCCGCAAGGCATCATTTTTATACGCCCTCCCAATAATTGGCGAAGTTTTGAGAGCACTAATTTATCTGCCAAAGCAAATTGTTTATTCAATAAGAATGGAATAGCTTTGTTATTTGCACGCAAATCAAAATGTTTTTGTCCTACGGAAATTGCCCAATGAAACATAATTTGGCGAAGTTTTGGTGCTTTTTGAACTTTATCCAAGACGGCGGCATAAATTTTTTCGTAAAAACGTGGCACGGCACACATTAAGGTAGGGCGAATTTCCGTTAAAGCTAACCGTACTTGATTGGTGTCTTCTAAATAGCAAAGTATTGCTCCTTTATGAAGAATATAAGCCGCCCAGGCTCGTTCAAAAATATGAGAGAACGGTAAGAAAGAAAGTGAAACGTCCTGATCTGTCACATTAAGTGAAAGATCATGCGTTTCTAATTGGTGAGCGAGATTAGCATAATCTAACATGACACCTTTAGGCTCTCCAGTAGTACCCGAGGTATAAATAATCGTAAACAAATCCGATAATTGTTTTTGGTTTAAGCGTTGGGCTAGTTCATCTTGTTGGGCGTTTGAACCTGTTTCAATAAAACTTTCCCAAGTGCAAGAAAGAGGATCTTGTTGTAATTGAATGGTGGATTTCATTGCCACGATTTTTTGTAATTGTGGACAATGATGCGCGATTTCCAATGCTTGATCGTATTGCTCTTGATCGCCGACGAATAGAATTTTTACATCGGCGTGATTTAGGATAAATTCTGCTTGCTGCGCTGTATTGGTTGCGTAAATAGGTACTGTGATTGCTCGAATTTGTAAGGTCGCAATGTCAGCGATTGTCCAACGTTCCATATTATGGGCAAAGATGGCGATTTTATCTTGCACGCCAATACTATGAGCAAGCAATGCACGAGAAAGTTGATTGAGTTGCTCTTGAAAATTTTTCCAAGAGATGTCTCTCCACAAGCCGTGTTCTTTATAGCGAAGTGCGGTCATATTTGCACGAGTTTTGGCTTGTTGTTGAATACGATTAACAAAATGGAGATCGAGATTCATATTAACCCTATTTTTTGATTTTATTGAGCGAACAGTTGTGCGCTAATATAATCTTAAATAGGAATAAAAGCTAGAATAATATTGATTGTTTTAAATTATTTTTAGTGATCCATTGTTCATTTTTAGATCGTAAACTAAATTTTAGGTAATAAAAAACCGCTCCGAAGAGCGGTTAATTTTTTCAAAGTTTTAATTAGCCTTTGTAGTTGTAAATGTGAGTTACTAAGTCTAATACTTTGTTTGAGTAACCAGTTTCGTTATCGTACCAAGATACTAATTTAACGAAAGAATCAGTTAATGCGATACCAGCATCTGCATCAAATACAGAAGTTAAAGTACAGCCGTTGAAGTCAGTAGAAACAACAGCATCTTCAGTGTAACCTAATACGCCTTTTAATTCACCATTGAAAGTTTTACCTTCAGCTGCATCTTTGATTGCTTGTTTGATTGCATCATAAGAAGCTGGTTTTTCAAGGTTAACAGTTAAGTCAACAACAGATACGTTTGGAGTTGGAACACGGAAAGCCATACCAGTTAATTTACCGTTTAATGCTGGTAATACTTTACCTACTGCTTTCGCTGCACCCGTTGAAGATGGAATGATGTTTTGTGATGCACCGCGGCCGCCGCGCCAGTCTTTAGCTGATGGACCATCTACAGTTTTTTGAGTTGCAGTTGTTGCGTGAACAGTGGTCATTAAACCATCTTTGATACCGAAAGTTTCATGAACAACACGTGCTAAAGGAGCTAAACAGTTTGTTGTACAAGATGCGTTAGAAACGATATCTTGACCTGCGTATGCGTTGAAGTTTACACCACGAACGAACATAGGGGTTGCATCTTTAGATGGACCAGTTAATACAACTTTTTTCGCGCCTGCAGTGATGTGTTTACGAGCAGTTTCATCAGTTAAGAATAAACCAGTCGCTTCAACAGCGATATCAACACCGATTGCACCCCAGTTTAAGTTTGCTGGATCACGTTCTGCAGTTACACGGATAGTTTTACCATTAACCACTAAGTTACCATCTTTCACTTCAACAGTGCCGTCGAAACGACCGTGAGTTGAATCATATTTCAACATATAAGCCATGTATTCAACGTCGATTAAGTCGTTAATACCTACAACTTCGATGTCATCACGGTGTTGTGCTGCACGGAATACGATACGGCCGATACGACCAAAACCATTGATACCAATTTTAATTGCCATAAGATTTTCACCTTTTATTTAAGTTAAACAAATCTGTTTGCTTTGAGTAATACTGCTCACTCAGTAAGACAGTGCACAGAGTATAGCACGAGCATTTTTATAAAACTATAAACCCTACTACTTTTTTGTGATCTATATCAAATCATCATTAGAATGAAAAAGTACCGTAAAAAATCACCGCACTTTTGATGATTTTTTATAGAGAAATCTGCATAATAGACTGAAATTGTTAGAGAAGGTTAAATATTCTATGTCTCAAGGTAATCTTTATATTTTGTCTGCACCAAGTGGTGCGGGAAAATCTTCATTAATTTCAGCGTTATTGGCATCAGATAGTTCAACTCAAAAAATGGTTTCTGTGTCCCATACGACCCGTGCCCCACGCCCAGGTGAAGTTGAAGGTGTACACTATTATTTTGTATCAAAAGAAGAGTTTGAATCACTTATTGAGCAAGATTTATTTTTAGAATATGCTAAAGTTTTTGGTGGAAATTATTATGGAACCTCTTTACCTGCGATTGAAGAAAATTTAGCAAAAGGTATTGATGTATTTTTAGATATTGATTGGCAGGGTGCTCAACAAATCCGTACAAAAGTACCTTCGGTAAAAAGTATTTTTATTTTACCGCCTTCATTGCCAGAGTTAGAACGTCGTTTAATTGGTCGTGGGCAAGATAGTGAAGAGGTTATCGCTGAACGAATGTCAAAAGCGATAAGTGAAATTTCGCATTATGACGAATATGATTATGTCATTGTGAATGATGATTTTGAGAAAGCATTAAAAGATTTACAAAGTATTTTGCAATCGGAACGCTTAACTAAAGATTATCAACAAAAACAAAATGCAATGTTAATTCAACAGCTACTAGCAAAATAGGGCGAAATTGAGTATTATAACGCCCTTTCAATAGAGTAATTTTTGACAAATCGGAGTAAATTATGGCTCGTGTTACTGTGCAAGATGCAGTAGAAAAAATTGGTAACCGTTTTGATTTAATTTTAACGGCTGCGCGTCGTGCAAGACAATTACAACTTAACCAGAGTGCGCCGTTAGTGCCAGAAGATAATGACAAACCAACAGTAATCGCATTGCGTGAAATCGAAAAAGGTTTGATTAATCAAGATATTATGGATGCACAAGAATTCCAAGAAATGGCTAAAGTGCAAGAAACGGAAGAAGCAGCTGTTGCATTAATTACAGAATAATCTTTTAAAAGTGCGGTAAAAAATCACGATATTTTAACCGCACTTTCTCTTTCAACGATAAGTAGGTCTCCTTTGGAACTGTTTGCGGATTTAGATCGAATTATTCAAGGGTATTTGCCCGCAGATAAAATTGAACTCATTAAGCGTGCGTTTGTGATTGCAAGAGATGCGCACGAAGGACAATTTCGCTCTAGTGGGGAGCCTTACATTACCCATCCTGTTGCGGTAGCCTCCATTATTGCTCAACTACACTTAGATCATGAAGCAGTAATGGCTGCGCTTTTACACGATGTTATCGAAGATACACCTTATACAGAAGAACAACTGAAAGAAGAGTTCGGTGCCAGTGTGGCTGAAATTGTGGACGGTGTATCAAAACTCGATAAGTTGAAATTTCGTACTCGCCAAGAAGCACAAGTCGAGAATTTTCGCAAAATGATTTTGGCGATGACGCGTGATATTCGCGTTGTGTTAATCAAGCTTGCTGACCGCACGCATAATATGCGCACACTTGGTTCGTTACGACCAGATAAACGCCGCCGTATTGCGAAAGAAACCCTTGAAATCTATTGCCCGCTTGCTCATCGTTTAGGTATTGAGCATATTAAAAATGAATTAGAAGACTTATCTTTTCAAGCAATGCATCCTCACCGTTATGAGGTATTGAAAAAACTCATTGATGTGGCGCGGAGTAATCGACAAGATTTAATCGAACGTATTTCACAAGAGATTAAAGTGCGGTTAGAAAACGCAGGCATTTTTGCCCGAGTGTGGGGGCGTGAAAAACACCTTTATAAGATCTATCAAAAAATGCGCATAAAGGATCAAGAATTCCACTCTATTATGGATATTTATGCGTTCCGTGTGATTGTAAAAAATGTGGATGATTGTTATCGCGTTTTGGGGCAAATGCATAATCTTTATAAGCCACGTCCTGGTCGAGTAAAGGATTATATCGCGGTACCTAAAGCAAATGGCTATCAATCTTTGCAAACTTCAATGATTGGGCCGAAAGGTGTTCCCGTAGAAGTTCATATCCACACAGAAGATATGGAACAAGTCGCCGAAATGGGCATCACGGCTCATTGGGTTTATAAAGAAAATGGTAAAAACGATAGTACAACCGCACAAATCCGCGCACAACGCTGGCTGCAAAGTTTGGTCGAAATTCAACAAAGTGTAGGTAATTCGTTTGAGTTTATTGAGAATGTAAAATCAGAGTTTTTCCCGAAAGAAATTTATGTTTTTACACCAAAAGGTCGAATTGTTGAATTGCCAATGGGTGCAACGGCAGTAGATTTCGCTTATGCCGTGCATTCAGATGTGGGAAATACTTGTATTGGTGTGACTGTTGAGCATAAACCTTATCCGCTTTCACAAGCCCTTGAGTCTGGGCAAACGGTAAATATTATCACCGATCCAAATGCGCATCCTGAAGCTGCATGGTTAAATTTCGTGGTAACTGCTCGTGCGAAAACACGGATTCGCCATTATCTCAAACAGCGTTGTGAAGAGGATGCGGTGAAATTAGGCGAAGTTGAGCTTAATGCAGCATTACAACCACATAATTTAGGTGATTTTTCTATTCAACAAATTAGAACTGTACTAGATGCTTTAGCGCTTTCTTCTTTAGATGAATTATTACGAGAAATTGGTTTAGGCAATCAGTCTGCCTCCATCATTGCGCATCAATTTGTGGGCGTGCCGTTAGAATCTTCTAATACTCAGAATTTTGAATTTGAATCCAAAATACTCACTATTGCACCAATGCAAGTGGGTAAAACACAATTTGCTCAATGTTGTCATCCAATCCCAGGTGATCCTATTGTGGGATGTTGTACAGAAAAAAATACAGTTGTGGTACACCATCAACATTGTGCAAGTTTGAAAAATGCTTGTTGCCAATCGTTGGCTAAATGGGATAACGTTCAAAGTGCGGTGAATTTTGAGGCTGAATTACAAATAGAAATATTGAATGAGCAGAATGCCTTGCTTAGTTTAATGACCGCAATTTCTGCGAGCGAAAGCAGTCTTCAAAATATTTGGACGGAAGAATTAGAGAACAATTTATTGCTTGTGATTTTGCAGGTTTGTGTAAAAGATATCAAACACCTTGCCAATATCGTTCATCGTATTAAAGGCATCACTGGCGTCGTTAATGTCAAACGTAATATTAATGAGCTATGAGCCTTGAACTTCTCGATGCCGTACCTTTGACCAGCCTCTCTGGTGTGGGGGCGGCCATTTCTAATAAACTGGCTAAAATCGGCATTCATAACCTACAAGATTTACTCTTTCATTTACCTATTCGCTATGAAGATCGTACGAGAATTACGCCAATCGCTCATCTTCGTCCCGAACAATATTTTACCATTGAAGGAATTGTACAAACCTGTGAAGTCGCTTTTGGCCGTCGCCCGATTTTATCAGTTAGTTTGTCAGACGGCACATCGAAAATTATGTTACGTTTTTTCAATTTTAATGCGGGAATGCGTAATAGTTTTCAAGTAGGTGCGCGAGTAAAGGCCTTTGGAGAGGTAAAACGTGGGCGTCACATGCCTGAAATTCATCATCCAGAATATCAAATTGTGCGAGATAATGCGCCTATTGTATTGGAAGAAACGCTAACGCCGATTTATTCCACGACGGAAGGGCTCAAACAAAATTCATTACGAAAATTAACGGATCAGGCTTTGGCATTGCTCGACAAAGTTCAGATTGCAGAAATTTTGCCTAATGAATTTAATCCACATCAATATAGCTTAAAAGAGGCATTGCGATTATTGCATCGTCCGCCGCCAGATATTTCATTAGAAATGTTAGAGCAGGGTAAGCATCCTGCGCAGCAGCGATTAATCTTTGAAGAATTATTGGCACATAATTTAGCTATGCAAAAAGTGCGGTTAGGAACGCAGCAATTTTCTGCCTTACCGCTACATTATCAAACAGATTTAAAACAGCGATTTTTAGCCACCTTGCCATTTCAACCAACTAATGCTCAAAAGCGAGTAGTGTCGGATATTGAACAAGATCTTATCAAAGATTATCCAATGATGCGCTTAGTACAAGGGGATGTTGGCTCGGGAAAAACATTGGTTGCCGCATTGGCTGCTTTAACTGCAATTGATAATGGCAAACAAGTCGCCTTAATGGCGCCAACAGAAATACTAGCAGAACAGCATGCGAATAATTTTAGACGGTGGTTTGAGCCTTTAGGCATTGAAGTAGGTTGGTTAGCTGGTAAAGTAAAAGGAAAATCAAGACAAGCAGAGCTTGAAAAAATCAAAACTGGCGCGGTGCAAATGGTGGTGGGGACGCATGCTTTATTCCAAGAAGAAGTCGAGTTTTTCGATCTAGCATTGGTGATTATTGATGAACAACACCGTTTTGGTGTGCATCAACGATTAATGTTGCGTGAGAAAGGCGAAAAAGCAGGATTTTATCCCCATCAGTTAATTATGACGGCCACGCCGATTCCAAGAACGTTGGCAATGACTGTCTATGCAGATTTGGATACATCAATTATTGATGAATTGCCTCCAGGCCGTACGCCTATAACAACCGTAGTGGTTTCTGAAGAACGTCGCGCTGAAATTGTGATGCGTGTAAAAAACGCTTGTGTTAATGAAAAACACCAAGCCTATTGGGTGTGTACGTTAATTGATGAATCAGAGGTGTTAGAAGCTCAAGCAGCTGAAGCGATTTGGGAAGATCTAACTAAGGCATTACCTATGTTAAATATTGGGTTAGTGCACGGGCGGATGAAACCACAAGAAAAACAAGATGTCATGATGAGTTTTAAAAATGCAGAATTGGATTTATTGGTGGCAACGACAGTAATCGAAGTGGGTGTTGATGTTGCGAATGCTAGTTTGATGATTATCGAAAATGCAGAGCGTTTAGGTTTATCGCAACTTCATCAGTTACGAGGGCGCGTCGGTCGAGGCAGTACGGCTTCTTTTTGTGTACTAATGTATAAACCTCCGCTCGGTAAAGTTTCGCAAAAACGTTTGCAAGTGCTACGAGATAGCCAAGATGGGTTTGTTATTTCGGAAAAAGACTTAGAAATTCGTGGACCTGGTGAAGTACTTGGAACGAAACAAACGGGCATTGCTGAATTGCGAGTAGCAAATTTAATGCGAGATAGAAAAATGATACCCACGGTGCAATTTTATGCAAAATCGCTTATTCAAAAATACCCGGATCTAGCAGAAAGTCTGATTCGTCGTTGGTTAAATAATAAAGAGATTTACTCGAACGCTTAAAAGTGCGGTCAATTTTCAAAGAGTTTTAAATGGATAAAAAAGAAAAACGCCCAACTGTGCTCTTTTTTGACTCAGGAGTGGGTGGGTTTAGCGTATACCGTGAAGCTAAAAAATTATTACCAAATTGGCATTATCTCTATTGTTTTGATAATGCCGGCTTCCCTTATTCAGAACGCGAAGAAGAAAGTATTATTCACCGCACTTTAGCGGTTTGCCAACTGATTAATCAACGTTATCCATTAGATGCAATCGTGATAGCTTGTAATACAGCGAGTACAGTTGTACTTCCGCCTTTGCGCGCTGATTTTGATATTCCTATCATTGGAACTGTACCCGCTATTAAACCTGCATCAGAAATGACAAAGACAAAGCATATTGGTTTATTAGCTACAAAGGGTACGGTAAAACGTCATTATGTCGATGAGTTGATTGATAAATTTGCGCGAGATTGTGTTGTCGAAAGATTGGGAACAACAAAATTAGTAGAAATTGCGGAGCAAAAAATTCGTGGCCATTCCGTTGATCTAATTAGTTTAAAAGATGAGTTATCTCCGTGGGCAGGCATGGCTGATTTGGATACATTAGTTTTAGGTTGTACTCATTTTCCACTCATCAAAGATGAAATTCAGTTGTGCTTGCCACAAATTAAATATTTTATGGATCCTGGATCGGCGATTGCTAAGCGGATAAAATATTTACTAGATGGTAAAAGTGTACGTGCTCAAGGTGAAAAACATAATCAAATGTTTTGTACTGCACATTTTTCAGAAGAATCTCAATTTAAAAAAGCTTTACATCTATGGGGATTTGAATCTTTAGATGTAATAAAAATAGACTAAAATTGATGTTAAATAGACCTTTTTGTATTAACTTTATCCAAAAGATCATTTTTTTAAATATTTTTACAAAAAAGTACTTGCAAGGATTTTGAAAATCCCTATAATGCACCGCACACAACGACGCACTGTTGTGAAGTCTTTAAGTTTCCAAGTGCGTCGTTGTTTTTTGCTCTTTAACAATATATCAGACAATCTGTGTGGGCACTTGTTGATTGACTTGTTTTAAAATATTTTAATTTTGAAGTCTTAATAGGTGCTTAACTGAAAATTCATAATTACTTTTTTAAGTAG